>JBLNCV010000060.1:0-32345 GCA_050260975.1 Syntrophothermus sp.
ATCAGCTCTTCCGCCGTGATCGTGCCCGGAACCATAAAGAAATTGCTGGGGGCCGGAACCGGCGTGGAGCGGTAAGAAGAGCGCGAAGCGTTGCCCGTGGACTTGGCCTTGCCCTTGCGGGCCGTGTAACTGTCGTATAGATAGGAGAGAAGTTTTCCGTCCTGGATCACCTCCGTGCGCCGGGACGGCACTCCCTCCCCGTCAAAAGGCGCGGTAGCCAGCCCGGTGGGCAAAAGCCCGTCGTCAACAATCGACACCTTTTCCGAAGCGACCATCTGGCCCAATTTTCCGGCGAAGAGCGAGCGCCCTTTCTGCACGGCATCCGCGGTCAGACCCTCCGCAAAAGTGGACACCAGCATCGCGCCCACCTCCGGCCGGAAGACGACCGGGGCCTCCTGCCCCCTGGCCTGGCGCGCCCCAAGCAGGCTCACGGCATTGGCCGCCGCCTCCCGCGCCGCATCCACCGGTTTCAATTCGTCAAGAGCCCGGCCGTAGGTAAAGGAATAGCCGGTCTGAACATCTTCTCCCTCCTGCGCCAGCACGAAGACGGCCGCATAGCAGGTGCCGCGTTTGTAAGAGCCCGTCAGCCCTCGGGAATTCATGATGGTGACATTTCCGATCTGATCGGCATACTCCACCTCATTCACCGAACGAATCTTGTCGCTGTACTCCAGAGCCGCCTTCTCCACGCGCAAAGCCAGCGCGATCTTGTCTTCCACCGGCGTCTCCTTGAGAGTCTCATTGAAGAGCGGGAGATGCTGGTAATTGCCCATGGTCACCGGCAGGCCCTGGAATTCGTCTGGACTCCCGATATCGGCGTTCTCCACGGAGGCCCGGATCACCGATTGAATGGATTCCGGACTGAAGTCCGAGGTGTAAGCATAGCCCACCTTGTGGTTGCGGAAGCTACGGATCCCCACCCCCTTGGCCCTGGCGGTAACCAGCGAATCCACCTTGCCCCGGTAGACTTCGATGGTGGTGTTCTCCGACTCCTGGAAGAAGACCTCCGCCTCCTCGGCGCCGGCCTCCCGCGCAGCTTCCAGCATCGCCTTCAAATCAGGCATGATGCCCATCTGTTTCTCTCCTTTTCCAATCCGTGCTTTGGCTCTTTCACATTTTCCTCGAATCTTTGAGGCTGCATTTTAATTTAAGAAACAATCTAATCTCTTTGGGTGCCGCCCACGGTCAATTCGGCGATTCTGAGTGTCGGCTGCCCCACCGACGCCGGGACGCTCTGGCCGCCTTTTCCGCACATGCCTGCCGCCAGGGCGAGATCATTTCCCACCATATCGATCTTCTTCAGCGACTCCGGGCCGTTGCCAATCAGGGCGGCACCCCGTACCGGCTCGGCGATCCTGCCGTCTCTGATCAGATATCCCTCCGAGACCACAAAGACAAAATCCCCGGTCGCGGGGTTGACCTCTCCGCCGCTCAGCACTTTTGCAAACAATCCGTGCTTGGTCGCCGCGATAATCTCTTCCTGGGTGGACTCGCCCGGAGCGATAAAGGTGTTGGTCATGCGCGGCAGAGGGAGATCCTGATAGGACTCCCGCCGCCCGTTGCCGGTGGAATGGCGTTTATCCTTCGCGGCCGCCTTGCGATCGTACATGTAGCTCCGGAGAATACCGTTTTCAATAAGTACCGTCCGTTGCGCCGGGGTTCCCTCGTCGTCCACCCGAAATGACCCCCACTCATTGGCCAGCGTGGCGTCGTCAATGGCCGTGACCAGCGGGCTGGCCACCTGTTCGCCAAGCCGCCCGGCAAAAACCGACGACCCCTTCTGGATAAAATCGGCCTCCAACCCATGGCCACTGGCCTCATGAAACATCGCCCCGCCAAAGCCGTTGCTGATCACCACCGCCATCTTGCCGACGGGCGCCGGCCTGGCATGGAGCATGGTAATAGCCCGCGTGGCAGCCGTTTGGCCGATCTTTTCCGGCAGGAACTTCTCAAAGAGTTCAAAGCCCATATGCTTACCTGGCGCTTCGTAGCCGGTCTGGATCACGTCCCCCCTGGAAGCCACAGCCGTTACCGCCAGCCGAGTGTGGACACGCTCATCCTCCTCCCAAAGCCCCTCCGAATTGGCGATGATTACGTTCTGCACCGAATCGACATAGCCCACCATCACCTGGCTGATGCGCGTGTCCACGGCCCTGGCGGCCTGATCGGCGCGCATGAGCAACTCCACCTTCCTGGTCCTGGCCACCGTCTCCGGGCGAATTGTGATCCGGTGCGGAGAAAGAGCAGAATGGGGCCGGAGATCAATCAGCGCGGTACGGCTGGTGGCCCTGGCCGCGCTTCCAGCAAGCCGCGCCGCCGCCAAAACAGCCGCTTCGTCCAGATCATCGGTAAAAACATAGGAGACCCCTTCCCCGTTGACCACCCGGATCCCGGCCCCCAGATCAAAACCGGTCTTGACCCTCTCAACCCGCCCCCCTTCCAGTGAAATGCTGTCGGAGAGCCTCTTTTCCACAAATACCTCGGCGAAGTCCCCGCCGTTGCGCAACGCGGCGTATAGCACCTTCTGGATCAATTCTTTGCTCAATGCCTGTCCGACCTCTTCCTTGCTCAGCAAATCCACAACCTCCCTAACGGACCTTGCTACAACCGGGGATGCCTTCAGCAAACAGGAACTAGTCTTCCACGCAAAAAAGATAAATCCTTCCAAACAAGAAGGATTTGTCTGCAACGGCCTGTTTATACCAGAAATGATGCAGCGCACCTGAACGCAGCTAGATCGCCTTCAGATACTGTCGGACCTCCTCCGGAATCTTCCCCATCCCGCCCAGGTGTTTTTTGAGAAAGGAATTGCGCATCATCACTTGCATGGAGAGCAGCAGGTATCTCCTCTTGAAAGGGTCGGCAATCTGGTTGAAGTGCCGGACCTTTTCCAGGTAGAACTCCCGGTAACAGTCGATGAGCGCCCGCCCGATCTCCTCGGCGCTCATCCGGGCCGGTTTGACCACAGGCTCCACAAAATTGTATTTGGAGTAATCCCTGGTTATGACATAATCTTTCAGCCCGCCGTACATATCGGCGTAAGGCCAGGGAGCGATATGCAGGAAATGGGCGAAGTCCGGGTCGTAGCGCTTGGCCAGCGCCAGAGTCCGCTGGATCGACTCCGTGGTCTCTTCCGGCAATCCCAGCACAAAGGAGCACTCGGAGATCATGCCGTGGGCGTTGATCAGCTCGATGGCCCGGGCCGATTCCTCGCACTTGATCTGCTTGTTGAAACGGTCCAGGGTATCCTGATCCGTCGCCTCCACGCCCACATAGACGTGGAGAACCCCGGCTTGCCGGTATTTCGGCAAGATCGCCTCATCGCGCAAAATGTCCTCAACCCGCGTCTCCAAAAGCAGGTACATCTCCAGGCCGCTTTTGATGATCAGGTCCAGGATCCTCTCCCAGCGGGCCGGATTGCGGGTCGGATATTCATCCGAGAGCATAACCACATCTACACCGTACGTCCAGTTGAGGTGGATCAGTTCCTCCACGAAACTTTCCGGGCTGCGTTCCCGGTAGGTCCGCTGCCAGAACTTCTGCTGGGAGCAGAAGCTGCAATCATGGTTGCAGCCCCGGGTGGAATTGACCACCGCCAGCCGCGAGCCCGGGATGACGAACATGGTGTAGTCGGTCCACTCCACGAGATCCCAGGCCGGCGCCAGGCTGTCGAGATTGTGGATGAAAGGGCGCTGGGAGGTTACGACAACGGCGGGATCTTCATGAACAGAGGGATCTTTGTGAACCGCTGAATCTTTATGCTGGCGAAAAGCAATTCCCTTCACTTTCCGAAGATCGTCCTCACCGCCCCCAGCCCCGATGGCTGCCAAAAGCTCGGGAAAGGTCTCCTCGCCCTCCCCACGCACCACGAAGTCCAGGTATGGGTTGGCCGCCAAGAGTTCTTCGTAGCAGAAATTGGCGTGTACCCCGCCCACCACCGTGACAATACGGGGGTTGATCTCCTTGGCCGCCTTGAGCACATCCATGGCCGCGTTAATGGACGCGGTATAAGCGGTGGTCGCGACGCAATCCGGCTTTTCCGCCTCGATCCGGCGGCGAATCTCCGAGAGATCATGACCTTTGGTCATGGCGTCGTAGATCACCGGCAAATAGCCCGCCCGCCGGAGATGCCCGGCAATGTACACAAACCCGATATTCGGCCAGCGGCCGGCGGCCTCCACCACCCCCGCGTGATAAGGAGGCGTGATCAGCAAAACCTTCTTCAATGCTTTTCCCCCATCCTTACAAATCCTGCACAAGCCTTGCTTTCCTCAGGAGCTTCTGCTTTCTGCAGCAACTACCTTCCTGGCTCATGGGAAAGGCCGGTCGAGGTACAGGATGTGGCCGGTCCGGTAGACAAACTCCACTCCAAAGAGGGCAAACAAAAGAACCGCCACGGCAAAAACGGCAAACCAGGATGCCCTTTTTCCCCGCCATCCAAAGGTACTGCGCAGGTGAAGATACGCCCCGTAAATAAGCCAGGAGATGAGCGACCAGGTCTCCATCGGATCCCAGTTCCAGTAGCTGCCCCAGATGTTGTTGGCCCAGATGGAACCCGCCAGGATCATGATACTCAAAAAGAAGAATCCCACCGCCAAAAACCGGTAACTGCCCTGGTCCAGCACCTCGGGTTCCGGCAGGCTGTCGATGAACCTGCCGCGCTCCGCCGTCGCCGTGGCCGGCGTGGTTTCTGACGCCGCCGGCATGGCCCCGGATACCGCCCGCCTTCGATCTTTCAGCAGATAAAACGCCGCCAGGCTGGTCCCGATCAAGAAGGAGCCGTAGGACAACTTGGCAAAGGTAATATGCACCACCAGCCAGAAGGTCCGGATCGAATCGGGCACCTGGGTGATCTCGGTCGAGTTCATAATGCCAAGCCCGAGAAACAGGAACGAAACCGGCAAGATTACCGATCCGACAGACTCCAGCTTCGGAAACCTGTACCGGGCGACAAGAAAGAGTACCAATGCAAACCAGGTATCGGAACTGGCTACCTCGTAGAAGTCCACGTAAGGTCCATGACCCACCTGGATCCACCGGAGAATGATGGAGATGCTGTGCGGTACGAGGCCAAGCCAGACCACAAGCCCGGCACCTTTCACAAATTTCGGCCGTTTAAAGATTAAACCGGAGATGTATAGAAAGGAGCTGATTACATACATTCCCACGGCGGTCCACAGCAAAATGATCTGCAGCTTCAAGCCCCTCTACCCCCTCTAACGTGAAAGTGGAACGCGCCGGTTCCCCTATCCGCCAGTTCCCGGCGGATCTCCTCCAATTCGCCTTCCAGAAGTTCGGAATGGCGGAGCGTTCTTCCCCCTACATCCACCTTCCACCCGCCGGCCTGGCCGGGGTCTGCCGTAAGCTTTACCCAGACCTGCCTGGGAATCAGGAAATATAGCAAGATCAAGCCAAGCAACACCACGCCAAAGCCCGCATAGATCAAGCCCAGCCCCGGATTGCGCTTGATCCGGAGCGCCAGCCAGTAGCTGGCGCCCGTAAAGGCTAATTTCAATCCCGCCGCGCGAACCTCCTCCCCAACCTCCACTTTTCCCTTAAAAACCCGCGTACCGGCGGGATCCTCCAGGGTTACTTCGACGATCGGCCGCTTCAGCACCAAAGAGGTGGCAACCAGCTTGCCGTCTTTTGAATCAGCATTGGCATACAGTACCAGACGCGCCCGCAAGTTCGTGCCCGGAATAATCAGGCTGCCCTTGGAAACCTTACTACCATCCATCGTAATTTGGTCTAAAAGCCCGGCCGTAAATAACAGTGGCGTACCGCGACCGGTGTCGCTCTCGAAAGAGACCGCGTTGCCAAACCGGTCCTGATAGATCCGAAATCCCCGGTACACCAGCGGCGCCCGCTGGTCAAGCTGAAAAGGCTTTCCATCGAGCGTCAGGCTGCTGGCCATGCCGCCGAGAGTCTTTTTGGTAGGCGAAAAGTGCCTGACCTTCTCCAGCCCCACCACAAACCCGGGATGCGCTTCCGCAAACGCCGGCCCTTCTTCAAGGAAAATATATTCCTGGTGCCCTTCGGTACGGCGCTCACCTTCGGTGACCAGTATAACCCCCTCGAACCTGCCCAGACTTCCGTAACCCACGCCAAGGATGACCAAAAGCAAACCGGCATGAAAGACGACTGATCCCCAATAGCCGATTCTATTCTTCTCCGCCAAAACCAGCCGGGTCTCCTGATCCGGCAGATCGCTTTCCGGTTCATCTGGAGCAGTTCTTGCCTGGGTAGCATCTTCCTGGACCACGTAGTGACGGCTACGCAGCAAAGAGGTTATCATCTTCTCTGAATGATCCGCTTTCCCTGAATATTCCACCGGCGGATCCGGCGAAGAAAACCTCTCCTGCTCAGCAGACATTTTGTCCCGCCGAACCGTCTTCCGGCGCTGAAAAGCCCCGCAGCCTTTCCTTGCCTGCCGCCAGGTCTTCACCGCCTGATCCACCGTGCAGGCCAGGGTGTTGACGAAGAACAGCCCGACCACCACCAGGAACCACCAGGATGTGAAGGTGCGGTCCAGGCCCAGCCGTTCCACCACCAGGGCCGCCGCAGGATGACTTGCCCGCCACTGGGCGTAGAGCGCCGGCTTCAGGTTGGCCTGGGGGATAACCATTCCGGCCATGATCAGAATCGTCAAAAGGACGATCAAGACTATGGCCAGCTTGACGGATTTCAAAAAGCTAAACATGCTGTCCTTTCAGTGGGTAACTCGTCTCTGCTTAAATTAATCTTCAGTGATCAGCTCTACCGTTGGTCCAACAGGCCGCATCATTTTGATCCCAGACACCCGATCTGGCCGCGACCTGGGAGTCCGTAATATAGAGGACAAGTCTTGAGCCACTATTATAAGGCGCTGGTTCGTTGTATTTAACCAAAAGCCGCGCACGGTTATAACCGTGCGGGACCGCCGAATGGCAAGCAACACAGGCCACCCGGTGTTTCTGCCCCACCCGGCCGCCAAGGTTATGCAGATTTTTGCTGCCATCGCTAAACCCCGTTGCGCTCGGGCTGGTGTTCGTGCCGCCTCCGTAAGTCCCGCGGTCATGGCACTTGAAACAGAGGTCATTATTTGAAGCAGTCGTACTGCCGGTAGTCGTGGAAAACGGCGCTTTGAGAATAAACGCGTTGGTCGAAGCATGCACCGCCGTAGGAACCGTGGAGTTGGCAATCGTCGCGCTGTTGGAGCCATGGCAACTTGAGCAGGTCAAGATGGTGCTCGCATTCATGCCGAGTAGGTATATACCCTTGCCGCTGGCCTTCCTAGCCGCCCCCGGTACCCCGATATTGTGGTACGAGGCGTTCGCCGGGTTGAATTCCACGGCCAGGTTGGTCTGCGCCTGGCCAAGAGATGGGGAGGTCGGCGGCGCGACGCCATAATTATACGAGGAGTGGCACTTGAAGCACAGCTCAAACTCCTTGGTCACCTGAGATTTTTGCACAAAGGCGGGAGAGCCCCAGGCTGGCACACCGGTATAATCTACTCCCACCCCGCTCACGTTTTCCAATCCGCCGCTCGGCGCGCCGGACGCCAGGGGAGGAGCGGCGTTTAACGCCGCGTGGGGGTCGTGGCAGTCGGCGCACTCCGCATGCCGGGCGGTCTTGGCAGGATCGCCTGACTTGTAGCTTTCCGCCGCATCGTGCACGCCGGTGGTACTCGTCACCGGATGCTTGTACGTCTTGGCAAACTCCGTCTTTTTGTCCGAAGCTACTGTACCGTTGTGGCAGTTATAGCAAACGGCCTCCTCGGTGGCGGCTCCGGTGGCATCATCACCCTTTAACAAACGAACCCCTTGTTGGGCCCCGTGCACCTTGTGGCATGAGGCGCAGGCGTTAAGCGCCACCGTCTTGCCGTTGTAGAGTTTCGTCGGCGAATTATTGTTCCGGTGAATCCCGGTTGACCAGCCAATCTTCTTGGCATGGCAGCTCAGGCAGATCTGAGAGCCATATGTACCGTCGTCATTCGGCTTCACAAGAAAATAACCATTTGTGTTATCATGCGGGTTGTGGCAGGAAGTGCACTGCAACTTGCCGCTCTTGTACTGCACGAGATCGGTGGAGCCCGGAGTCGATAACTCCGGATTTATCCCTGGCGTAAAGGAAACGGGATGATCATTGGAAAGGTTTGCGGTAAAATTGGCGGAACTGCTGGCCAAAAGCCGGCCCTGGGCATCCACCCCGGTCATGCTGACCATACCGGTGACGATCGACCCAATGGCCACCGTGCCGTCATGACAGCTCAAGCAGAGCTTGGAAACTCCATCCGGTTGGCCAACTGCGGAAGTCATGGTTGAACTGTTATATAAAGTGTAAGTCTGGCCGGATTGGACATGACCCCACAACGGCGTCGCCGGCGAAGCGTTATGAGGTGTATGGCAAAAGACACAAACCTGGGTCTCCGAGGTCGATTTCACTGTCCCCGGCCCGCTCACGGAAAGGTTGTGTTTGGTATTGACAATACCGGCGGTTGCCACGCTTCCCGCGCCGGCAAGGAGTCCCAACCCGATAAATCCTGCAATCAAAACCGCTAAAGAACTTTTGCCCACCACCAGCGCCCCCCATGGTCCTATCTTACTCAAACATCTTTATCTTAGATCGCCTTGCCCCCGGTTCTATCGCAGGTACTGAAAGACCTGCACCCGCCGGTTGGAAGAGTCCGCCACGAAGATCCGGTCTTTTTCATCTATGTAGATTCCGGTAGGGAGCCAGAATTCCCCCAACCCTTGCCCCGACTCGCCAAACGGCAACAAAAAACGCCCATCCCGGTCAAAGATCTGGACCCTGTCGAACAGTGCATCCACCACGTAGATGTGCCCCGCACTGTCCACCGCCACACCTTTGGGCCGGGCGAAGTCCCCGCTCCCGTCCCCCATCCTCCCGAAGGCACTTTCAAAGCGGCCATCCAGGGTAAAGATCTGGATGCGGAAGTTCAGGGAATCGCTGACATACAGCCTGTCATTGCGGACAAAAGCATGCACAGGGTAGTTGAACTCGCCGGGGTTGTCCCCCCGCCTGCCGAAAGTCGATACCAGTTCATAACTTTCCGTATCGAGAACCGTGATCCGGTTGCCGGCGGTATCCACCACATAGAGCCTTCGGCGCGCCCTGTCCACCGCCAGGCCCGTAGGCCGCACAAACAAATTCTCTCCACTAATCGTCTTCAAAAATCGTCCTTCGGGAGACAGGACAAAGACCGTGCCTTTGCCCGAATCCGAGACAAAGACCTTCCCTTTTTGGTCCACTGCAACCCCAATGGGAGTCAAAAAATGTTCCCTGGGAATATCCCATTTGCGCACCGACGGTTTGGCCATATTAAACTCCCAGACCGCATGCCCGTCCGGATCGGCTATGTATAATTTGTCTTCAAAAATCGCCAGACCGTGCGGCGTAACCAGCCGCTCCGGCGCTTCACCGGCCACCAGGTTGAGGAATCGTTCCCACAAGGAGGGTTTCCCTCCAAGATCCTTGAGGGTGGCAATCGTCTTGACAAATTGGATTCGGGCCCTGGCGGGGGGTGAAGGCCACACCCGGACGAAATTTGTTTTGGATTCGGCATTGGGCTTGGGCTGGCCGGCGGCAAGTTCGGCCCTCCCGGCGCCAAACACGACAAGAGCCGTTACCACCAAAACCAACCATTTGGCCGCACTTCTTTGCATCCTTCTCCCTCCGGCCCACTAAGCCGCAGACATAGCAAATTATTACGGAATACCCAAACTAAGCCCGTAACAGGCGCGGGCAATTGTTCACATTTTCACTACCACACATCTCAAGTTTACGATAAAACCGCCTCTCCGTCAAGTTTCTTCCAGCAAAACGGCAACTTTTGGGGCTTAAGCTTTACCCATCATGCCCGATAAAGATCACATCGCATGACGCCTGTCAACTTCTGAATAATTTACCAGAAGTAACAAGGAGTTTTCTCCTGGCTGTCGAACATGGTACTGTGTTCGTGAAAGGAGGTGACAAATACATGAAGAAAGTTGCCATTATCATGCTATTGACCTTCTGTGCCGCGCTGGTGCTTGGCGCCGTGGCTTACGCAGAAGATAAGTTCCCGCAAGGTTGCGTAAGCTGCCACAAGGTTGAAGGCGACAAGGACTACAGCTTGAGCGCCGAGATCCAGAAGATCAAGGGGCATCCCCCGATCAAGGCCAATGACCCGAAGGCTTGCATGGCCTGCCATAAAGAGGGCAAGCTCGCTTTCAAGAAGGTGATCCATCCGGTCCACCTCAACAGCCAGACCTTTGGGCCGAAGCTGGGCGGCAACTGCCTCTCCTGCCATGCCATGGCTACAGACGGCACAATGTCTGTTAAAGGTTTGTAATTTAGACCAACGTGGGAAAGGAGGTACCGCAAGGGTACCTCTTTTTTTTGATAATACTTTTGTTTTTGATACCACAAGAGTAAAAGGGTAAGCTATTTGATCAGGAGGTACTTTCATGCTTTTAAGCGAGACCCTCGAAAACGCCGCGGACAGGCATCCGTCCAAAGAAGCCGTAATCTTTCAGGATGAAGTTCTAACTTACCAGAAGCTTGACGAAAAGGTTACCCGGCTCGCCAACGGACTCATCGGCCTCGGCGCCGGCCCCGGCAAGAGAGTTGCCCTGTTTTTGCCCAACAGTGCCGACTTTCTCGTCTGCTACTTCGCGGTAATGAAGACCGGCGGGACCATGGTGCCCATGAATCCCCTTTTTAAAGGCCCTGAGATCCAGTATATCCTCAATGACTGCCAGGCGATTTTGCTGATTACCAATGCTCATTTCCTCAAAACCGTCCTGGAAGTCCAGAAAGAGATCCCCGCACTCCAAAAGATCATCGTGATTGGAGAAGCCGACGGGACGGGACTCGTGAATTACCACGAGTTGATCCAGTCGTCCTCCCCCAATCGCCGCAAGCTGGAGATCACCGAAGAAAGCGTAGCCTCTTGCCTTTACACCTCCGGGACCACCGGTTTTCCCAAGGGTGCGATGCTCACCCACCACAACCTGACCTTTGATGCCGCGGCAACCGCCAAAGCTTTGCGGGTCGGCGATGGCGAGCGCTACATGTGCGTTCTTCCAATGTTCCACTCCTTTGCCGAAATCGTATGCATGGTGATGCCCATCCTCACCGCCGCCACCATCGTGATCGTGGAACGCTTTATGCCGGACACCGTCCTGAAAGTGATTCAGGACTGGAAAGTGAGCGTCTTTTCCGGCGTGCCGTCCATGTATACGGCGCTTCTCAACCATACAAAAGATCCCGGGGCATTCGATTTGAGCTCGCTGCGCCTCTGCCTTTCCGGCGGTGCGGCCATGCCGGTCGAAATTATGAAACGATTCGAGGAATTTTTTAAGGTAGTCATCCTGGAGGGTTATGGGCCCACCGAAGCTTCCCCCGTCACCTCGGTCAATCCTATCGACGGGCCGCGCAAGGCTGGCTCTGTGGGGCTGCCGCTTCCCGGCGTGGAGGTAAAGATCTTCGACGATCAGGACCGGGAAGTCCCCACCGGCGAATTGGGCGAAGTGGTCATCCGTGGTGAAAACGTCATGAAAGGGTATCTGAACAAACCAGAAGCCTCCGTGGAAACCCTGCGACACGGCTGGCTGCACACCGGCGATCTGGGCAAGGTGGATCAAGACGGGTATATTTACCTGGTAGACCGGATTAAAGACATGATCATCGTCGGCGGGCTGAATGTCTACCCGCGGGAAGTCGAGGAGGTCATCTACCAGCATCCAAAAGTGGCGGAGGCCGCAGTGGTCGGCGTTCCGGACGAACTGCGCGGCGAGATGGTCAAAGCTTTTGTGGCGTCGAAGCCCGGCCAGACCATCGAACCCAAAGAGATTATCCACCTGTGCAAGGAGCGACTGGCCAACTATAAATGCCCCCGGGAAGTGGAGATTATGGAGAGCCTCCCGAAGAACGCCGCCGGTAAGATCCTAAAAAGGGTCTTGAAGGAACGAGAGCAAAAGCGGCATTAGATCTAAAACGAGAGCAAAAGCGGCATTAGATCTAAAAACAGATTGGGGGCGCCTATGGCGCCCCCTTGGTGACGCTGATCAAATGACTTTGATCGCCTGCTTGGGGCACACTCGTACACACTTGCCGCAGCCCTTACATTCGGTATTGACATATGTAAACCCATCTTCCCGTTCAATGGCCTGAGCCGGGCAGATTCCCATCGGTTCGCAAACCTCGGCTCCATCGCATTTTTCCGGATCAATTACCGCTCTGCGCATCATGTTCATGAGGATCACCTGCCAGATTTATACCATATACCCTACCGAGTACAGTATAAAATAAAGCTGGCAAAAAGTCAATCCCCAAAGCTGGTACCCACCGCCCTGGCCGCTCTTACCAGGTCACTGTCCGGCGAAACCAGGCGAAGTTCTTTCACCGCCCTGGCCAACGGAACCGCTTCAATATTCGGCGTCCGGAGGCAGACCATCTGCCCGAACTTTCCTTCCGCCACAAGCTCAACCGCCGCCGTGCCATAACGCGTCGCCAGGATCCGGTCGAAGGCCGTCGGGCTGCCTCCGCGCTGCAAGTGGCCCAGAACCGTCACCCGCGTCTCCATCCCTGTCAACTTCTCCAACTCGCTGCCGACCTTATTTCCAATGCCACCAAGCCGCAGAGGATCCGGGCTGCCCGCGATCACCTTTTGGACCACCATCTCGCCGCCGGCGGGTTTAGCGCCCTCGGCAACCACCACAATATTGAACTTCTTACCCTCCGCCTTCCTCTGGTTGATCTTTTCGCAGACTCTCTCGAGCGTAAACGGTATCTCCGGGATCAGGATGATATCCGCCCCGCCGGCTATCCCAGCCTCCAAGGCAATCCATCCCGCATAACGTCCCATTACCTCCAGCACCATCACCCGGTGGTGCGACTCCGCTGTGGTGTGAAGCTTATCAATGGCCTCGGTGGCCGTGGTCAGGGCTGTATCAAACCCGAAAGTCACATCGGTGGCGGACAGGTCATTGTCGATGGTCTTTGGAATCCCCACCGTCGGAAAACCCTTCTCATAAAACTCCTTGGCGATGCTCAGGCTGCCGTCGCCCCCGATCACCACCAGGGCCTCTATCCCATGCTGCCTGGCGTTGGCAAAAGCCTGGTCGGAAACGTCGGCCCATACCTGCTGTCCATCGCGTTTCACCGCATATTTGAAGGGATTGTCCCGATTTGAGGTGCCGAGGATCGTCCCGCCGCGGTGAAGGATACCAGAGACGTCCGCGGCGGTTAGCCGGCGGGCCTGGTTGTTAATCAAGCCGCCAAAACCATCTTCAAAGCCGATAACCTCCATATCGTACTCATAGATGGCGGTCTTCACCACCGCCCGTATTACCGCATTCAGGCCGGGGCAGTCTCCCCCGCCGGTCAATACGCCAATCCGTTTGACAGGTTTGCCACGCATTTAGCTCGTTCCCTCCGTTGCTCTTGCTTCCCGTTTTCGTTGTCTTGCTTCTCCGTTCTTTGCTTTGTTCCTCCCTCTTTACCTCGATCCTCCTGTCTCCGCCGCGATTTTGGCGCGATAGGCTTCATGAAGTCTCCAGGCGACCGGCCCGGGTTTGCCGCCGGCCACCGGCGCCCCGTCGATTTTAACCACCGGCAGCACCTCGGTCACAGTCCCGGTAATAATTACTTCGTCAGCAGCACGCAAAGCGTCAATAGAAATCGGCTCCTCCGCAACGGGGATCCCGTTTTCCGCAGCTATGTTCATGACGATCTCCCTGGTCACACCGGGCAGGATATTATCCAGCGGCGGTGTCACCAGGCGCCCCTTGAGCACCGCAAAGACGTTGCTGCTGGAAGCCTCGCTCACCCACCGGCCTTGCCGGACGAAGATCGCCTCGTACGCCCCCGCCCGGTGGGCCTTCTCCTTGGCCAGCACATTGGGCAACAGGTTGATGGATTTGATATCACACCGGCCCCAACGCGTGTCCGGCACGGTGATCGCCGCGCAACCATCGCTTCGCAACTCGGGCGGCACGCCTTTGGTCTCCCATACCATGGCCACAATGGTCGGCTCGACACCATCCGGGAAGATGTGGTTGCGCATGGCAACGCCCCGGGTCGTCTGAATGTAGTAAATGCCGCTGTCCACTCTGTTCTCTTTTAAAAGAATCTCCCCGATTTCGGCAAATTTGTCCACCCCATAAGGTAAGGCGATTTCGATATCCCCGGCGCCGTGAACGAGACGCGTCAGATGTGGCGCCACGGCAAACATCCTCCCGTTATAACACCGGATCACCTCATAAATACCGTCGCCGAATTGAAACCCCCGATCTTCAACAGATACCTTGGCCTGGCTGTGCTCCACAAACTCTCCGTTGAGGAAGACTTTCGGCATTATTCCTCCCACCTTTCATATGGACTGCATGGATTAGTATACCCTTCCACGTGTCTACCGGACAGTTGTCCGCATATCATAAGAGTGTCACGCAGCATTATGTGCCAAAGGTGCCGGTTTTTTACGAGTACTTCAAGGAGCGCAAGTCTCTCTAACCCAGGAGTTGATGGTGCGCGGTGAAGAACTTGCGGTAGACGACCAGCCCCAACGTCACACAGGTAACCGCCGTGGCCGCCGTAAGCATGTAGGCGACCATGATTTGGTAGCGCACCGCTTGAAGAGGGCTGGCGCCGGCAATGATCTGCCCGGTCATCATCCCGGGAAGCTGGACCAGCCCCACCACTTTCATCGAATCAATGGTAGGCAGCATCCCCGCCTTGATTGCCGCCTTTAACGCCGGATCCACGGCCTGGCGCGCCGTGGCGCCCAGGGCCAGGGCCGCCCGGATCTCCTGCCGCCTGGCGGCAATCTCCGATTGAATCCGGTTGAGGACCAGCCCGGAAGCCACCATGGCATTGCCGATGATCATTCCGCCAATCGGAATAACAAACCACGGCTCAAATCTGATGATTCGCAGTCCCACCAGAACACCCAGAGTCACCGCCGCACCAAAGGCGATCGACCCGGTCACCAGCCAAAAGACGTGTGGAATCCCTTTCCCCCGTTTGGCAGCGTTGATTCCCGCCACGGTAATCATTACCGCGAGCATCAGCAGCACGTACGGCCACTGGCGCAAGTCAAAGATGAATTTCAGCACGTAACCGATGGCCATCAACTGGATGAAGGCCCGGATCGTCCCGATCATGATCTCCTTTTCCAGGACCAGCCGCTGGTTGGCCGAAATAACAATGGACACCCCCACCAGGCTGAGCGCCATCGCCAGGGCAACCATGCTCATCGTTGCTTTCCTCCCTCCGGCTCCTCCGTTTTAGGCGCCGCATCACCCGAATTACTTTGGCTTCCGTTCAAAAGCCCGGCGATAAACAACCGGGTCACCTCATGCCGGGGATTGGCAAAGACGGCTTTAGTCTTCCCTTCCTCCACCTTTTGACCCGCCACTAAAAGTACAATCCTGTCTCCCACCCGTGCCGCCTGCTGCATATCGTGGGTCACCCAGATAATCGTCAACCCCATCTGTTTGTTCAGCGCCCGGATCAGTTCCTCAACCTGCAAGGTCGCAGTGGGATCAAGGGCCGAGGTGGGCTCATCCAACAGCAGAACCTCGGGCTCGTTGGCCAGGGTTCGGGCGATAGAAACCCGTTGCTGCTGCCCTACCGAAAGGCTGCCCGCGTCGCGCCCGGACAGTTCCGGGTCCAAACCCACCATTTCCAGAAAGCGTTCGGCCAACCCCGCGCAGTTCTGCTTTTGCCGCAGCTTCGGCCCGTAGCAGATGTTTTGCTCCACCGTCATGGGAAACAGGGCCGGAACCTGGAAGACCATGCCGACCCGGCGCCGGAGGTTAACCACTTCCAACTGCGTAATCGGCGTCCCGTCCAGCAGGATTTCCCCCGCCGAGGGCTCGTCCAACCGGTTGAGCAGGGAGAGCAGCGTGCTCTTCCCGGCCCCTGACGGCCCCATGACAGTTAAAATCACCCCTTCATCGACTTCAAGCGAGATGTCGCGCAAGAGCACCGCTCTTTTGGGGCCGTCCTTCCACTTGCTGATCCCACGTAGTTCAATCTTCTTTCCCATCGCGGTCACTGTCCTTTCACCCGCTTAAGAATACACCCTGTTCCATCGAATTCCTCCCGGATCGTTGGTCTTTTTCTTCCCAGGTTGAGGATCCAAAGAGATCTACGTGGCAGTCAAGTTTCTCTTAATGACAACGGAAGAGGCGCCGATATATAATATGACTGATAGTCAGTCATAAATCTACCTGGCCAGCACATACCGAATGGAGTTGATGAGAAATTGGAAAAGTACCTGCGGCAAACCAGATTGTTGGATTTCAGCCACCCAAGAATCGCCCGTCTGGTCCCGGCAGGCCTTTGACCTGCTGCAGAAGGACTTTACGGTGGGCAAGACCTCTCCGATCAATATTATAGTGCAACGTCCGGAAGGCAAAAGCATCTGGGATGCGGAGAGCATTGCCCGGGTCTACAGGCTCTCCCGGGTTCTCCACGCCGATCCACGGGTCACCAAAGTGGAGGGAGTCGTGGATGTGGACCCCAAGCTGACTCTGACGGAATACCAGACCCTGTATAGCCAGGAGAGCGGCCTGTCCGATTCCGGCAACATCTTCGCCCAGATGATCGGTTCCTATGTGGGAGGGGAGCACAAGGAATCCACCGTTCTGCGGGTTACCACCGGCTACGAAGCCAACTCCGCGAGTCCCGGACGCTGGTACGGGAGATTCGCGACAAGATCGGGCCGGAGATCTTTGGCGGCGCCGGCGATCAGGTACTGGTCGGGGGAGACTCCGCGGTGCAGGAAGACATGGACAGACCTTTCATGGACGCCTTTCCCATGATCATCGGCTTTGTCCTGGCAGTCACCTTTGTGATGATGCTGTTCCTTTTCAGATCAATCCTGATTCCGCTAAAGTCCATCTTCATGAACCTGCTCTTCGTGCTGGCCAGCTACGGCGTAATGGTTCTGGTATTTCAATACGGGGTTGGAGAGAGTCTCTTGCGGTTTAAGGCGCCGGGAGGGCTGGCCTCTTACCTGCTGGTCTTCCTCTTCTGTGTTCTCTTCGGGCTGAGCATGGACTACGAGGTCTTCCTGATCAGTCGGGTCAAAGAAGAGCACGATCAGACCGGCGACAATGAAGAGAGCGTGGCCTGGGGGCTGGAGCACACCGGCGGGATTATCACCAGCGCCGCCCTGATTATCGTCATCGTCTTCGGCGCTTTCTCCTTCAGTTCGCTGGTGGAGGTGAAGGAACTCGGAGTGGGCCTGGCGGTCGCCGTCCTCCTGGACGCCACCATCATCCGCACCATTTTAGTGCCGGCCACCATGCGGCTTCTGGGAGAGTGGAACTGGTGGCTGCCCCGGCGATTGCGCCAGATACTTCCGGAGGTTAAGTTGCAGCATTGAACAACGCGGGTGTCCAACAGAGAGGTCTATTGACGAAGGCGTTGTTTCCCCTTAAAATGAAAATGTCACGAACCGGCATGAAGCTTTACGTAACCATGCTCTACCTGCCATAAGAAAAGAAGGTGCCTTGTTGTCCACCAAAAAACGCGTGACCAAACCAAAGGAAGAACGCCGCAAAGAGATCCTGGCCGCCGCCAAGGAACTCTTTGCCGAAAAGGGTTATGAAGCCACGGCCGTCAGCGATATCGTCGCCCAGGTCGGGGTGGCGCAGGGCACTTTCTACCTTTACTTTCCCAGCAAGAGAGCCGTGGCGCTCGCCTTGCTGGAAGAGACCGTCAATGAAGTCGTGACAGCGTTGGTGGAGATAACTCCCCGCTTTTCCCGCCAGCAATTTTACCCGATGTCTGGAATCGAACAACTGGTGCGCAAAGTGTTTGACATCTTCGCCCGGGACCAGGATGTTATCAAGCTGACGCACCTCCAAATGGCCGGTGAGGGGTACCACCAAGACGAAGCTCGCCCTATTCTCCAGGAGGTGGTGGAGACGGTAAAGCAAGTGCTTGCCGCCGGGATGTCGCAAGGGTTTTTTGACAGAAGCCTCGATCCTTTGATCAGCGCCACCTTAATCGTCGGGCTCCTGGAAAATGCCGCCCCTTACTGCTTCTTGTGGGGGGTGCCGGCGGAGGCGGAATCTTTTGTCTCCACCACCGTCCGCTTTGTGCAAAAAATCCTCAGCCCGACCGGCCAAACAGGCACGCCGGTGGGAGAGGCAGCACCTTTTTGAGGCCGGTTCCAAGGAAAAGTTACCGTGTGCTCGCAAAAGCCGGGGGTGCAACACCCCCGGCTGAAATCTTTAGTATTTGGGTAAAGACGTTATAGCTTATGCGGCTCGTGGCACTGCACGCAATTCATCTTGCCCTGGACGTTGTTCAAGGTGCTGGTCTTGCCCACATGGCAGCCCATGCAGCCGCCGAACAGGTCGGATGGCTTGTACGCCGCGGCAAATTTTCCGTCGGCCTGCGCGTTCAACAATTCCACGGCGCGCGCCGCCACATCCCCGGTCAGCTTGCCGCAACGATCCAGCCGCTCGGGGTCGCTCACCTTCGCGCCACTCTTCTTGCACCACTCGGTGACGGAAACATGGCAAAGCGGAGAACCGCAGGAGTTTTGCGCCTGATTGGGGAATTTGGCGTATTGATCATGTTTCTTGCTCGGGAATTGTTCCTCCGTGTACCAGCCCAGCAGTTCGTTGACGAGCTTCCCGTAATCCGCCTTGGCGGATACCAGGTTAATTGCCGCGGAGGACCCGTTCAGCGCGCCGCAGATGGTGCCCCAGCCCGCCATTCCCCCTTCACCGTAGCGGAACATGTCGAGAGGAAGCATGGTGTAGGGGTAGCCCACCTGTTTCTGCAATTCGCCGATGATCGCCTTGGCCGCCCCATACATGCAGCCGCCCTCGTAGTACGCGTTGTACCCCGCTTTTCTTACCACTTCCGGATCCAGCTTCTTGTACGGCCATGGCCATGCCGGAGCCGTGGGCTCTCCAGCGGACGCCTTGCCCATCCTGGAAGCCAGGTTCAACCCCCCCGTTCCAAGGAGCTCGCCGGCGGCAAGTACTCCAGCCGCAACCGCTCCTACCTTGAGAAACTCCCTTCGCGACAACTCTCTTTTTTCCTCCGCCATAACCCTCCACACCTCCATTTTTTGGATCAAAGGATCCTGCTTGTACTATTCTTCACTATCGGAAAGAAATCCTTCGTTTTAAAGAAATTTTTATAAAACTACTACATGTTGTAGAAAAGGAGGGGGGGAGAAGGAGGAAGGGAGAGTTTACGACAAATGCATATCCCCACACAGTAGATTATAGTATGTGAATAGCATCATCAAAATATGTTATCTGCTCCAGACCATGCTCGGTAACCACAAAGGTATCTTCCACGCCGACCGTCCCTTCGCCTGGGAAGATAAATTTCGGCTCAAGCGCGAAGACCATCCCCGCCCTCAACTTCAGATTGAAGTTTCTGGCGATAACCGGCAGCTCGTCCAGCTCGATCCCTACCCCGTGCCCGATAAAGCTCGGCCGTTCCTCGAACCCCATAAAATGGTCTTCCAGCCCGGCGTCCCTGGCTATCGCACAGGCGGTCTCATAGAGATCTTTGCCATTGGTTTCGGGGAGGGCATCCTTGGCAATCCGGGCCTTGATCTTCAACGCCGTTTCATGGGCTTTCATCAACTTATCGGAGAGGGTTCCGATGGCGAAGATCCGGGTCTGATCCACCATGTACCCGTTATAGACCCCCACATAATCCACCACCACCGGCTCATTCTTGCCGATCCGCTTAAAGCCAGCACCCTGTGGGTAAGACGGATTCAAGCCCGTCCCCCCCGTTGGACCGTCAAAGAAGCTGGGGAAGGCCGAGTTCCATCCCGAGATGAGATGCCCGTAGAAGAGTTCCTGGTTAAAGCCCCTCACCCGGACGCCACCCTGGTGGCCTTTTTGCCGGTAAATGGCTTCCAACCTGCCGGCAAGCTCCACTTCGGTCATACCTTCCTTTAGAATCCCGGCCACCTTGGAGAACATGGCAAAGTTCAGGCCGGCCGCCTCTTTGAGCCGTTCAAGCTCGTAGGGCGACTTGATCATGCGAATCTCGCGGATATACTTCGACACGTCGGCCAACTCCAGCGGAGAAAGCATGCTCTGGTACTTCAAATACAGGCTTGCGGGCAAAACATCAAGCTCCAGCCCTATCTTTCCCCGCCCTTTTACCTGAGCCAGAATATTTGCGCCGGCTTCCTCCAGGCTTTTCAAGGGCACCACATTTTTCAAGGCGCTCTCTTCCCCGGCCCTTTTGAAGCTCTTCCTGGCCATCAAGAGCGGCTCGCCCTGGGCCGGGATAAACAGGTAAGCGTTTTGGGCCGTCCCGCTAAAGTAGAAGAGATCCGCTTTCTGGACGATCAAGGCTCCGACGAGATCGTTCTTCGCCAACAGCTCCTGCAACTTTTGGGTGCGGGCTTCCAGTTCTTGCAGGGGGGCATACAAATGATCCGAGTTTAAACTCGCCATACAATGCCACTCCTTCACCGGTTCTTGTGGATCTTTATGGTCTGATGGAGGTTCTTTGGTTATCGTTCAACACCGGAAAAACCTTGTTGCCGTAAAGCCTCGTAGACTACGATGGCCACCGCGTTGGCCAGATTAAGGGAACGCACCCCCCTGAGAGTCGGGATGCGAATCAACCGCCCGGCGTTGGCCGCCAGGATCTCGTCGGAAAGGCCGGTACTCTCGCGGCCGAAGACCAGAAAGTCCTCCGGGCCGTATTTCGCTTCGGTGTATAACCTGGATGCCTTTCGGGTCGCAAAATGGAATTGATGATCGGGATATTTTTGGCGGAGTTCGCCAAACCCGTCATGCTCCTCGAGTTTGACCAGATGCCAGTAGTCCACCCCGGCCCGGCGCAGATGCCGGTCCGTGATGAAAAATCCCAACGGCCTCACCAGATGTAACATACAACCGGTGGCAACGCAAAGCCGGGCAATATTACCCGCGTTCTGTGGGATCTCCGGTTCAACCAAAACTACATGCATCTTTGATCAACCGCTGATAAAATGGATTAGTGCGGCAATCAAGGCGGTAATCGGAACGGTGAGCACCCAGGCCCAGACAATATTCCGCGCGATGCCCCATCGCACTGCCGAGAGACGTTTTGAGGCTCCCACCCCCATGATCGCCGAGGAGATTACGTGCGTGGTGCTCACCGGCGCGCCCACGGCCGTGGCCCCAAGGATGACCAGCGTCGAAGAGGTTTCCGCCGCAAAGCCATGAACCGGCAAGAGCTTGATGATATTCACGCCCATGGTCTTGATGATCCGCCACCCGCCAATAGAAGTGCCCAACGCCATCGCGGCGGCGGCGGCCAGAATCACCCAGACGGGGACGTGAAAGGCCGGGATGGCTCCCGCGCTAAACAGAGCCATGGTGATGATCCCCATGGACTTCTGCGCGTCATTGGATCCGTGACTGAAGGCCATAAAAGCCGCCGACATGATCTGCAACTTTGAAAAGTACCGGTTCACTCTGGCCGGCGAGGTATGGGCCAGCAACCTCATCAAGGCCAGCATAAATAAGAAGCCCACCACAAACCCCAGGACCGGCGAAATGATCAGGGAGAGGAAGATCTTCTCCAGCCCGCCCAGATTCAGCGCTCCAAACCCTCTGGCCGCCACCACGGACCCCACAATCCCCCCGATCAGGGCATGCGAGGAGCTACTGGGGAGTGCATAATACCAGGTAATCAGGTTCCAGGCAATTGCCGCCAGCAGCGCAGAAAGCACTATCTTCTGGGTTACGATGCCGGGATGCACGATCCCTTTCCCGATAGTGGTGGCCACCGCAGTGTTGGTAAAAGCCCCCACAAAATTAAGGACAGCCGCCATCAGGATGGCCGTCCTGGGAGAGAGAACACGGGTGGAGACCGACGTGGCAATGGCGTTGGCCGTGTCGTGAAAGCCATTGATGAAATCGAAGAGCAAGGCTGAAATGACCACCGCGTAGAGCAAGAGGTTGATCTCAGGCATATTTCATGGCCACTCCCTCAATCAGGTTGGCGACATCCTCGCAAGCATCGGTGGCGGTCTCCAGGTGGTCGTAGATCTCCTTCCACTTGAAAGCCTCAATAGCGTCGGTGCCGTTTTCAAAGAGCCTGGCAATCGCGAGCCGGTAGACCCGGTCAGCCTCGTTTTCCAACCGGTTGATCTCCACGCAATGTTTGATGCTCTTCCCTTTTTTGAGTTCGCGGAGCCCCTCCACCGCCTTGCAGACCTCTTCGGTGGATTTGAGGACCAGATCCGCCAGGATCCTGGCATCCTCGGAGATCACGGCGATCTTGTAAAGATACAGCCGGTCCGCGGAGGCCTCAATCAGGTCAATGACATTGTCGAGTTCTTTGGCGATCAAGTGAATATCCTCACGATCAATGGGTGTAAGGAAGGTCTTGTTCAGCCTCCCCATGATCTCGTGGGTAATCCGGTCCCCCTCGTGCTCGATGCCTTCAATCTCCCTGGCCCGCTGCTCTACATCGGTGAAATCGTTGAGCAGCCGGTGAAGCAATTTTGCGCCCGTATGAGCGTTTTGGGCCCCCTGTTCAAACAACTCGAAGAACTTCTCCTCCTTGGGGACAATCCGCCACATATCTCCATCTCCCCGCACACAGGATCGTGCTTCTCCTGGAAAGAGTTTTTTTGGATTTTATTCCGTATAGTTATTCTGGGCACAATAAGCTTCTCCTCCCAGGCGATCAAATATTAACTATTTAGATATCTCGCGCATGAGAAGACCTCGGCCGGGGAAGAATGCCGGAAGGTAAGACTCTATCTTCGGAGCGCAATGGGAGGGGGACAGGGGAAACATATGAATACCAATGTCGGTCCCGTGGATCGCATCATGCGATTGCTGATCGGATCCGCTTTTTTGATCGCCAGCGCTTTTGCGTGGGTGCCGAGGCCCTGGCGCGCTCTCGCTATAGCTATCGGGTTTGCGGAATCTTTGGTGGCGGTTACCGGTTTCTCTCCTTTGTGGGCTCTTCTGGGCATCTCCACGAAACCGCAAAAACAGCGCTGAGTTTAGACTAACTACCAGACATTTTTCCGTCCCCTTCTGCATCTAATTACCAAGAGAACCAGGCCAGGAGGGGGAGCGCATGTCGAACACCGCCATACCAGAGCGAGCAGAACCAGGGGAAAGAGAGCCAGGACAAAAAGAGTCCCGGGAAGAGTACAGACAAGATTCCCCGCTCAAAACAGCCAAAGTGGCGCTGGTGGGCAACCCCAACGTGGGCAAGAGCGCCATGTTTGGCAATCTCACCGGCAGATACGCCATTGTCTCCAATTATCCAGGCACCACCGTGGAAATCACCCGCGGCACGGCCACGATTAACGGTCTTCGCTGCGAGATCGTCGACACGCCGGGAATGTACTCCCTCCTGCCCATCACCGAAGAAGAGAGGGTGGCCCGGTCGATCTTGCTCATGGAAAGGCCTTCGGTGGTCGTTCACACGGTAGACGCCAAAAACCTGGAGCGCATGCTGCCCATGACCTTGCAACTCCTGGAAGCCGGCCTTACCGCCATCCTTGACCTGAACATGATGGACGAGGCAGAAAAGCTCGGCCTGAAATTCGATCTGCCTCTCCTGCAAAACGAGCTGGGCATCCCGGCGGCGGCCACCGTCTCCACCACGAAACGCGGGCTGAATGACCTTAAGAAACTGATCGTCGCCACTGCCCGCCCGTCGCAAACACCACCGCCTCCCGGCCGCCAGGCGTCCTTCGGACATCCCGCATCCCCGGCGGGGTGTCCCGCCGCCGGAGAACGGCTGGTGGACTATGGCCCCGAGCTTGAAAGGGCCATCGATGCCATAAGCATTCAATTGCGCGGTAAATACTCCATCTCCAGGCGGGCGCTCGCCCTCCTTCTCCTTCAGGAAGATCCGGAGATCCTCGGCCTTGTCAAACAAAAAGAGGGGTTGCGCGCCGGCCGGATCGAGGAGATTCTCGTTCAGACCCGCAAGCGTTCGCCCGAACCCATGAACTTGCAAATCGCCATGCGACGCCAGGAAGAAGCGCGCCGCATAGCCGCCCTGGCCATCCGCGCCGGGAAGGCGGGACGCATGACCTTCGGGGAATGGTTGAGCAGGATCGCCATGCATCCGGTAAGCGGCGTTCCCATTATGCTTGCCGTCCTTTATTACGGGCTCTACCAGTTCGTCGGGGTCTTTGGAGCGGGCACCCTGGTGGATTATCTGGAACAGAGAGTCTTCAGTGGTTACCTTAACCCCGTTTTTGAAAGAGTGGTGGCGGCTCTGCTCCCCTGGCCGGTCTGGAGGGAACTCTTCGCGGGGGAATACGGGATCCTCACCCTTGGCGTCCGGTATGCAATCGCCATCGTCTTCCCGATTGTGGGGACCTTCTTCCTCTTCTTTTCCGTCCTGGAAGACAGTGGTTACTTTCCCCGGCTGGCCATGCTGGTGGATCGGGTCTTTAAAAAGCTGGGCCTCAATGGCCGCGCCGCCATACCGCTGGTTCTTGGGCTGGGCTGCGGCACCATGGCCACCCTGTCCACCCGGATCCTGGAAACCAGGAGGGAGCGGATCATCGCCACATTCCTCTTAGCCTTATCCATTCCCTGTTCCGCCCAGCTCGGCCTGATCTTTGCGATGCTCTCCGGCCACCCGGCGGGCCTTCTTATCTGGGCGCTGGTGGTCGGCGCCGTGTTTATCGCCGCCGGGCAGCTTAGCGCCAGGCTCGCCCCCGGGCCGCCGCCGAGCTTTTACATGGAAGTCCCCCCGCTGCGCATCCCCCAACCGGGCAATGTGTTGCGAAAGACGTATATGCGCATCGAATGGTACTTTATGGAGATCTTCCCCCTTTTCATCCTGGCCAGCGTCTTTATCTGGCTGGGGCGGATCTCCGGCGTCTTTCAACTGGTAATCCAGGGTCTTGAGCCCGTGGTCCACTTACTCGGCCTGCCAAAGGAAACTGCCGTTGCGATCCTCTTCGGCTTCTTCCGCCGGGACTACGGAGCCGCGGGGCTCTATGACCTGCAAGCCTCCGGACAGCTGGCGGGAATTCCTCTGGTTGTCGCCGCGGTCACCCTCACCCTCTTTACCCCGTGCATCGCACAATTCTCAATGATGATCAAGGAACGGGGCTGGCGTTTTGCCCTGCTGGCGGTTCTTTTCATCTTTCCTTTCGCCTTCTTCATGGGTTATGTCATAAACCAGCTGTTAACTTCTCTGGGCATTCAGATCTGATCTGCCCGGAGGAGTTCGCCCTCACAAGAAGCTCTAAAAGAAAAGGGGTTGCCCAGTAAATGGAAACTTCAGCTCTGACCCCCCTCTCCCGGCTCCGGCCAGGTCAGAAAGGCCACATCGCCGCTCTGGAGAGCAACGATACCAGGACCATCCATAAATTAATGGCCATGGGTATCCTGCCCGGCATGGCCGTCAAGGTTGTCCAGAGCACCCCATCCTGGGTGATCCAGATCGGCTACACCCAGGTAGCTCTGGACAATCGGATCGCAGGGGCAATCCGGATCCGCCCTACCCCTGAGTTGCCCCTTGACGCTGGATAAAACAAGCTATAATATGGGAAATGGAAGATCTCGGCATGTCTAGAGTCCACCCAGGGAGGGACAAAAAGTGGGTATTGAAAAAATTTTCTGGATTTTGGTAGTTTACCCCGCCATTTTTGTGGCCTTGTGGCTGATCAAAAAGTCCAGTGCCGAGGGAAAACTCCGGCCCCTGGCTGGCAGCCTTCTCCGGAGCGGGTTTTTTATCCTGCCAACGGTGGTGCTCCTGATAAGGGGAGCATCGCCACAAGCGCTCGGCCTGACAGGCGGTTTGTTGGCCCCTGTCGCTAAATGGGTATTGGTGGCCGTCTTTATCGCATATGGCGCTTTGATGGTGGGGCTGGGCATGCGAAAGAGCCACTCCGGGGAGATAAAGGTGATGAGCATCGGCGTGCTCGCTGGCGCCGTGAGTGAGGAAGCCTTTTTTCGGGGAATCCTGCAAACCTATTTGATGGCGCTTGCTCCTGTCTGGCAGGCGGTGGTCATCTCGGCCTTTCTTCAGATACTCCTCCATCCCGCCAATCCCATCATTCCGGGCGGCATGAAATCCGGAAGCGGCCGGCGGCTCCACATCCTTACGGGCTTTTTGCTCGAATGCGCCTGCGGTGTTTTACTGTACCGCGCGGGCTCGCTTTTGCCGGCCATTCTCCTAAATATGTTCTACCATTATAACTTGATGCTCAGGTTGATGAGGTTCCAAAGGCAGTCCGCCATAGCCGGGTAACTGGCGAGAAATTAGCTTCCCGTGCGCCTGACGGACCAGTTTCCTTCTTTGATCAGAGCAACCAGGCAGTCGGCAACCGCCGGATCAAACTGGCGCCCCTTGCAGCGCTCGATCTCCGCCAGTGCCGTATCGATTGTCAGCGCCGGCCGGTAAGGCCGGTGAGAGATCATGGCGTCAAAGGCGTCCGCCACCGCCAGTATTCGCGCCCCGAGCGGGATCTTCTCGCCTGCACCCCATCGGGATAACCGTTCCCATCCAGATGTTCATGGTGATGGCGGACAAGCGGGATTAGCTCCTGCAACCCCTGCACCGGCCGGATTATTTTTTCCCCTAACTCCGGATGCCGGGACATTTCCGCAAATTCTTCCGCCGTAAGTTTGCCCGGTTTGCGCAGGATGTGCTCGCCGATTCCGATCTTTCCTATATCGTGCAAGAGCGCTGCCATCTGGATCACCTCCACCTCTCTGGGAGAAAGGCCCATCTGCTGCGCAATCTTCACCGCAAATTGCTGTACGGATTCTGAATGCCCGCGGGTGTACGGGTCTTTGGCATCCACCGCGGCCACTAACGCTCCCACCGTGGAAAGGTAGGCTTGCCGCAACTGTTCATACATTATGGCATTGCGGATGGCAATCGCGGCATGGTCCGCCAGCGCAGCCAGCAAGGTTACATTCTCTTCGGTGAAGGCTCCGTTTCGTCCACCATTCACGCTTAAAACACCGATCACTTTGTTCTGAACCTTAAGAGGTACACAAATCAACGCTTGTGCTGTGATTGTTGGCGCATCTTGTGCCGTGTTTCAGCCCTATTACTTCTAATCGGCAAAAATCAAGCCCGAATAAGACAGCATTATGAGAGAATCATAAAAGAAGCTGCATCTCGTACTGCGGAAAAAACTCCTGGCAGCCCAGCTTTTCCGCCAGGCCCACCGCCGCCCGCTCATCCGCGGGGACATACAAAACCGACCACCTGGAAAGGTGCGCAAACGCACGCTGTAGTTCAGCCAGCATCGCCCTGGCAATCCCTTTCCGTCTGGCGGTGGGGATCACTCCCATTTGAAAGAGGTGCACCGAATCCTCCCGGGGCACCAGTACCGCAAAGCCTACCGGCTGCCCACCGGTCTCGGCGCGAAAGCATTCATAGGGTGCCCACAACTTCTTCAAGGTCAGACGATCTATCTGCCATGGAAGTCGGTAAGTATAACAGAGCCGGCTGGCGGCCTCCGCCTCCTCCAGGCCCATGGGCCGGAGGGTTAGCCCCAAGGAGATCTCTCCAGGCAGCGGCAACTGCCCCCATTGAAAGTTCTTGAGTTCACGTACCACTTGGTATCCCTGTTTTGCGTAAAGAGCTATAGCTTTGCTGTTGGCCTGAATCACTTCCAGAATAATTCTTCCGGCGCCCATCGCCTCCGCCCGGCGGCGGATCTCGGCAAGCAGGATGGTCGCCACGCCGTTCCTTCTATGCTTGGGCGCCACCCCCATACTGTCCACCCGCACCGTCAACCCATCATCCGTCTTGCGGATTCCCGTGAGAACAAATCCTGCCGCTTCCTCTCCGGAAAAAGCCACGAACGAACTGCCGAGGTCGATATCCTGCGCATCTATATATTTACGGAGCCCTCCCGCTTCATGGCAGACCGGCATGAAATAATCAGCAAACGCGGTATTAAAGACCTCCACGAGAAGCCCAAAATCCAACGCATCAGCCGGAACCAACCTTATGCTCATAAGATCCCCCGGTTTTTATCGGCAAGAAGGGGCAGCTCCCTTCTTTTAGATCGGTTCTTTCAGATCACCTCTTTCATTTCACCGGCCATCGGCCAAATTCCTGCGGCGAGGAAATTTTTTCCGTACCCGTTTAGAAAGTCGGCAACCCAGGGAGCCATCTTTTCCGGTTCTACAAGAAAAGCATCATGCCCGTAGATGGAGTCGATCTCCCGGTAGAAGGCAACCACCCCGGCTTTGCGCAAGGCCTCCACCAACTCCATCTGCTGCCAGGCGGGATAAAGGATATCCGAACTGACACCGACCACCAGCACCCGCGCCCGAATGGGCCTCAAGGCCTCCGCCAGGGAAAAATGCCCTTCCGAGAGATCAAAGAGATCCATGGCGCGCAAAAGGTACAAATAGGAGTTGGCATCAAAGCGCTTCACCAACTTTTCGCCCTGGTAATCCAGATATCTTTCCACCTGAAAGCGCGGGCCGAAAGCAGCCGGCCCATCGACCGTTCTCCTGCCAAATTTGGTGATCATGGCGGCTTCGCTCTCATAGGTAATCATCCCCAGCATTCTGGCAACCGCCAGCCCATCCGTCGGGCCCTTTCCGGGGTAATAGTCGCCGTTCTTCCATTTAGGATCCCGCATGATCGCTTGCCGCCCAACCTCTCCCAGCGCGATGGCCTGGGGTGAATGCCGGGCCGGCGCTGCAATGGGAATCGCCATCTCCAGAAAATCCGGGTAGCTTCGGGCCCATTCTAGAACCTGCATCCCGCCCATGGACCCGCCGATGACCGCCTGAAGGCGGTTTATCCCCAAATAATCCAGCAACTCTTTCTGCACCCGCACCATATCCCTGATGGTTATCGTCGGGAAAGCCATGGCGTAAGGGCGCCCCGTTGCGGGGTTGATGGAAGACGGGCCGGTGGTGCCCTGGCAACCACCCAGCACATTGGCGCAGACCACATAATAACAATTGGTGTCAATAGCCCGGCCCGGCCCGACAAAGGACTCCCACCACCCCTCCCGGGGATCGTCGGCTCCGTGCCTGGCCACATGCGAATCCCCGGTGAGAGCATGGCAGATCAAAATGGCGTTATCACTGGCCTGGTTAAGCTTCCCATAAGTCTCATAAGCCACCGTGACCGGCCCCAACTTTTCGCCGTTTTCCAGGATGAAAGGCTGTGGGGGGGAAGCAAAAGTGTAAAACTGCCTCCGATCCTCTTCCGCCTTGGCCCAGCCTCGCTTCGACCGCCCCTGCTCTTCTTCCTGTCCCCGGTCCCGTTCCAATGCCCGGCCCACCGAAGAATCCAGCCCCATTCAGACTGCCTCCCTCACCGCTGTTTTCAAAGCCCGATCCAGATCCGCGATGATGTCTCCGGAATCCTCAAGCCCTACCGACAACCGGATCATATCCGGGGTTACCCCCGCGGATTCCTGCTGGTCGGCGCTTAACTGTTGATGGGTTGTGGAGGCGGGGTGAATAATGAGCGTCTTGGCATCCCCAACATTGGCCAGAAGCGAACATAGCCGCACGTTGTCGATCAGCCGCCGCCCCGCCTCCAAGCCGCCTTTGACCCCAAAGGTAAAGATCGAGCCGAACAATCTCATCTGCCGCCTGGCCAGCTGGTGATCCGGGTGGCTCTCCAGGCCGGGATAAGCCACCCAGTTCACCAGGGGGTGCCCTTCCAGGAACCTGGCCACAGCCATGGCATTGGCGCAATGGCGTTCCATGCGCAACGACAGTGTCTCCAGCCCTTGCAGGAAGAGCCAGGAGTTAAAGGGGCTCAACGCGGGGCCCATATCCCGGTAGACGCCGGCCCGCACGTTGAAGATAAATTCCTCCGTCCCCAGGATGATGCCGCCGATGGAGGTGCCATGCCCACCGATAAACTTGGTCGCTGAATGAACCACGATATCCGCCCCAAACTCCAGAGGGCGCTGGATGTACGGCGTGTTGAAGGTATTGTCCACCATTACTGGAATCCCGGCCTGATGCGCAATGGTCGACACCGCCCGGATATCGATGATATTGCCGGAAGGGTTCCCGGGAGTTTCCACGTAGAAAAGTTTGGTTCGTCCGGTAATCGCATTGCGCCAGGCGTCCAGGTCTGACGGTTCCACAAAGTTGGTCTTGATCCCCAGCCTGGGCAAGGTGTCGGCGAAGAGATGGTAGGTGCCTCCGTAGATCCGGCTCGTGGAGACGATCTCATCCCCTGCCCCCAAAAGCGCAAAGATTGCCGTAGTGATGGCCGCCATACCCGAGGAAGTGGCGATTCCGGCCTCCGCGCCTTCCAGTGCGGCCATTCTGGCTTCAAACACCGCGTGTGTGGGATTGCCAAGCCGGGTATAGATATTGCCGGCCTCCTCCAGCGCAAAGAGCCTGGCCGCGTGGGCGGCATCCTGAAAGACGAAGGATGTGCTCTGGTAAATGGGCACCGCCCGGGCGCCCGTGGCGGGATCCGGCGCCTGACCTCCGTGAACGGCGATAGTGTCGAACCCCTGCGCCTTGAATTCTTGCCCGCTCATCTAAGTCTCCTCCTCCCGGTGTGACGCCAAACCCCCTTCCCATGATGAGAAGGGGGTTTGCTTAAATTAAAAGCCTCTTCCGAGGGAAGAGGCTATCCACCTGAAGCTCCCTCTCTCATCTCCCAAGGCAACGCCTTGCAGGAATTGGCACCTTGCGGCATCTGCCGCCGGTTGCCGGGCTTCATCGGGCCAGTCCCTCCACCTCTCTGGATAAGAGCGAAACACCTTTACCTATGAAATTTTATTGGTTATTATATTAAAGTATCTTGCTGGCTATGTCAAGGGGTTTTTTGGCAAACCCGGCAAATTTCTATGAAACAGCGAGTTCATCTTCCCGAGGCCGCTTTCCACGGACCGGTGACTGTCATCGCCAGCCCCGCGGTTGCTGTAGCCGTTATTTCGGGCACTTCGGGGATCTCTGGCATCTCCAGAACCTTTCGCCACATCACAGTCCGCTGCTTTTCCTTGAATCCAAGGGATTTGTACATAACCCGCGCCCGCCGGTTGCTCCCGATCACCGACAGCCACGCCGCCTCCATCCCGCACCGCTTCAGGTAGTGGAGGCCAGCCACAGTCAGCAACCTGCCCAGACCCAACCCCCGGTAGTCCGGGTGCACGGCAACCGCGTCGATCTCTCCCATCATCCGGCCGGTACGTTGCCGTTCGCCAGCTTCCGTTATTGCCCCGCACAGGCCGGCCATCTTTCCGCCGACGATCGCCAGGATCTGCCCTTCCGGATCATGTCCCGGCTGAGCGAAAAAGTACCGCAACTCCCCCACCGTTGTATACTGATTTCCCCAGTGCTCGGCAAAGGCGAGGTTGAAGAGCGCCACATATTCCTGTTCATCCCTGCCCGGCTGGTAAGTTCGCAACCTTACCCCGGCGGGAACCTCCATCGGCGGGAGCTGGCCAAGGTTGTCCAATTCAAGGCGAAGATTGCATTCCGCGGGTCTGAGCCCCAGGGAAGCGGCCAGTTCATTTACCCCGGCGATACTCTGCCGCGCCGAAATCTGAAAGACGGGCCGGGACCCGTCGCTCCCGATCTCTTTTGCCCGGTCCATTACGCAATTTACCAGCCGGCTTCCGATCCCACGGCGGCGAAAAGCCGGCAGGACAATGCCGTAACAGAGAAAGGTCTTCTCCTTCCGGCTGCTGCGAACCACAAGTTCGCTATATCCCACCGGCTTTCCATCGATCTCCGCGATAAACAGGTTCTTGTCCGGGTCATTACCCGGCTGCGATAAGAACGCCCTCACCTCCTGTGGATTGGTACGCCGCCCGGCATGGTCCAGAGCATCCGCTTCATTGATCAGTCTGACCAGCACTTCCACATCATCCGGCTCAAAGGTTCGGATCCGCATCGTTTCTGTTCGGATCAGCATTGTATCCTTCCAATCTGGGCTTGTAGATTGGGCCGGCAGCCTGCGTGCGCTTGCCGGCCCTTTGTCATAACATATCGGCAAATGTTCCCGAACTCTTTATTCCAGAAGATAGAATTTGCTGTTGAGCACGAAATCCCCCACCGCCGTGAATAACAGCGCTTAGCCAGAAACCGATAAACTCACCGATTTTGCTCGAGGGGAATGTGGAATGCAAGTGCTCTTCAAAAAGGACATTGGTGAGGAAATAGCGGACCACGGTTACCGTGACGGCCAGGAAGACCCAGAACCCCTGGTTGGTCCAAACCAGGTGGTCAAAGCATTCTTTCAAGGCATTGGCATATAGAATGTACGTGACGACTCTGGCAAAACCTCTGTAAAAGGAATCTACTCAACAACAGGCATGACGGCGCCTGCTTCCGGCAGAATTGCCGCTCTAAATCCATCTCCGTGTTTGTTACGGATATACTCAAGAGCTTCTTTCAAGCTTCCCGCATGTC
>JBLNCV010000061.1:0-5738 GCA_050260975.1 Syntrophothermus sp.
TAACTGCCGCCCGACTGCTCCAGGAAGTAGTCGGTCATGCTGTCGAGCTGGACCCCCTCGGGAGTTCTGATCCCGCCGGGGGTGAAGAGCATCTTCTGGAAGTAGTCGCGGCTGAAGTCGCTGGTCCAGAAGTCGGTGTTATTATAGGCGGGAGGCTTTGCCATATAGTTGTGCTCCGGCGCGGCGGCCGGCCCATTGATCGGGTCGCTGAACTCCACCAGGAGAACCAGGATCTTGTCCTTCTTCACCGGCCCGGTCCAGGCCCTGGCAACGAAAGGATCGACCGTCAGAGGCGTCCGGCCAAGGCCCTTGCCGGGACGTATAATCTTCCCGTTCTCGACGTTTCCGACGGCCTTTTCAACGACGGCCCCGGCCTTTTTGGCCAGTACAATATTCTCCGGCCGCTCGGGAGAGAGCGCCTTAAACTTCAGGCGCACGTAGTCCAGAACCATCGCGCCGGCTTCGTCCTCGCCCGCATCCGGAGCAATGACTCCGCGGGCCTTCAGCGCCTTCTCGATCTTCTCCATGCTGGGCGGCATGTACTGTGCATGGAACCCTGAAGCCTGAACGGCCGCCGGGGAGAATGCCATTCCCGCCACCAAAGCTCCCGCCGCCAGAAAACCAATCAATCTCTTTCTCATCCAATCTACCCCCCTCATTAAAATAAAACGTGTACAAATTGTTTTGCAATTATAAATTCCTTACCGCCTGGAAAAATCCTCCTTAAACTACACAAAAAGGCATAGTATTCTCAGCGCCGGTTGAGCAGTTTGAAGGAAGCTGGAAAGGTATCGCGAAATAGTAAATACAGTCGCACCGAAAATCTAAATGGAGGTATTGCTATGCATCCATTAAGCAAGGCGATATCTATTCCATTACTATCCGTACCATTATCCTTATATCCTTAATCCTGCCGGTGATCGTAACAAGCAGCGTAAATGCCGGGGGAGGACATGTCGGCATGATTGTTTCCGGCGACCTTGCCGCAGCGATCACCGCGTCTGAATGGGCGGAGTTCTTCCGGGCCGGGGCCAGTGATCTTTTTTTATGGCTAGTATTACTAGGTTATGTAGTAATTGACTATCTTGTGTGGCATAGAACCGTTAGACATTCGTCAGTTGCTTCTGAGACCAGTTCCGTTCAACGCAGGTGGCGCCTCCTGCGCGGGCGCAACTGGCTGGCCTTCGTACAAATCCCAGGCCTGATTGGTCTGGCTATCCTGGGCTGGCTGGGCTTAACAACCAGAGATCCTGGTGTGGGCAATATGGTGACCGGCCTGCTATGGGTTATCTGGTGGCCGGCGCTGGTGTTCCTGCTACTCTTGCTTGGACGAGGTTGGTGCCTCGTTTGTCCCTTTGGCGCGATCTCCGATCTAATCCAGCGCTTCCGTCAGCCAGTGCGCCAGTGGCCGCAAAGACTTCGAAACCACTGGATTCAGACCGGCCTGTTTGTTTTTCTGACCTGGGGACTGGGCTATTTCGACATCTTTTCCAGCCACGTTACCACAAGCTGGCTCCTCGTCGCCATGGCGGCGGCGAGCGGCTTGATAGGCGTATTCTTTGTGGGGCGGGCTTTTTGCCGCTATCTATGCCCGATTGGCGGAATGATCGGTCTTTATTCGCTAGCTGCTCCCTATCGCCTGGAGGTGGGTTGTAGCAAGGTTCCGTGCACCTTCAGTCGTGAATGCGGCCGGGCATGCGCAAGACAGGAACTCGACCTGCAACTCAGCCACTACGATGTGGGAGCCTCATTATTGCAACACCCCAGGCGTTTGGATGGAGCGGTGCAAGCCTTCGGGCTGGTCGGGGTAACCCTGATGCAAACCCTAATAATGACCTCAGCCTGGCAAGAGCTTCTGCCGAAATTGGCGCCTCTTTCGGCCGCGATCCTGGATGCTTTGCTCTATGTTGCGCTGGCCGTGGGTGTTCCCATGGCCACGGCCATGATTGTCGCGATAGTTATATCACCATCGTCTCGGGACAAGAGCCGGGATAGCAAAAGCCTGCCCTTGAAGCACGCAATGATTCTCATGGGCTATGCACTCCTGCCGGTCGCGATCGGGTTTCACGGAGGGCATAACCTTGGACATCTCCTCTCCGAAGGTCCCAGGGTCTTTGGTTTGAGAGGGCCAATTCTGAAGAATAATCCGGCTTTTGTTATTCAGTTGCTGTTTGGGCTGGGTGGCATGGCATCTTCGCTTTATATGTTTCGGGTTTTGACACAGCCTCTGGATAACCAGGCCAGGGGAAGCAGGGCTTCGTTTATCTTTAATACGCTCCTTCCACTTGCAGCGACCCTGGCAGGCGTCACCATCCTCGGGCTGCCGATGGGCGACAGGCTGGCCTCTGCTTCGGTCCTGTTTCGGCTACCCGCGTGAGCGCCCAAAGACAGGTGAATACCGGAATGATTACCTTCGTGAGCCACCGGGACGGCAACGGCGAGATCTACCAGATGGCGCCGGATGGCTCAAACCAGCGGCGCCTGACAAACACGCCGTTCAATGAACTGGAAGCGAGCTGGATACCCACCGGCGAAGGGTTGCTGGTCATCGCCGATCAATATGGTAAGAGTGATCTCTTTTTAATGTCTAAAGATGGCTTCACTTCAAAATTGCTTGTGGATTTACCTGGCGATAACTGGGCTCCCATTTGGTCACCGGACGGAGTAAAGCTGGTATTTGTCAATGGCCTTGGTCCTGCGGCGGAAATGTATCTTGTAAATCGTGATGGAACTGGGCTGCAAAAGCTCACAAATAATTCGGGATGGGATTATCCGCGCGCCTGGTCGCCGGACGGGACAAGAATCCTTTACGAAACAGATGTGGATGGCAATATGGAACTATATCTGATGGATCTTGGGACCGGGAAAGCCAAAAACCTTACGCAAAATCCGGCAGATGACGGCGATGGCGCCTGGTCGCCGGACGGGAAACTCATCGCCTTTTCTTCCGATCGCGACGGCAATAGAGAAATCTACACCATGGACCCGGAAGGTGGCAGGGTTCGCCGGTTGACTCATCACCCCGCCTGGGATGGGCACCCCTACTGGAGTCCTGGTGGAGCCCGCATCATGTTTGAATCCGACCGTGGGAAAAACGGCGCCTTCGAGATCATGACGATGTTCGCCGATGGGAGAAGACAGAAGAACATAACCCATGATGCAGACGATGACCGGCATCCAGGCTGGTCGCCCTTTGGAAACCAGATCGTTTTCGAAAAGACAAACCGCAAGGGGGAAGTAGACCTGGCCATTGTCGACTCTAACGGTTATCAGGAGCGGTTGTTGACCGATGCGCCAGGGGACGACATGCACGCTTCGTGGTAAGTCCCATCTCTCTTGCCCATGTCGTGGTTGTCGCGATCCCCCAAAAGTGACTTTTGCCCCTTAACCTGATGATTAGCGGGATATATCCATGCCCGATATCATATATTGATGTTAGAAAGCGTTCTAGAAAGGAGGAATATGCCAAATTTTGGCGAAGTTAATGGATTATCAGGAAAGGGAGGTGTTTTGTTTCGACCTTTTATTACTGACCAACTTAATTAGATTTTGAAAGGAGGAACACCCATGAGCAAGTGGCCAAAACAGTTCGTCATCTGGGTAACCGTTTTAAGTCTCCTGGCTTTTATCATCCTGAGTGTCGATTCGCTGGGGCGCTTCGAAAAACGCACTCCCCCGATCTCTCCTTCGGTGGTGGAAGGGAAGAAGGTCTGGCAGGCCAAGTCGTGCATCGACTGCCACACCATTTTGGGGAACGGCGCCTATTTTGCGCCCGATCTCACCAAAGAGATGGCCAGGCGGGACGCCAAATGGGTGGCGCAATTTTTGACCAACCCCAAGGCGGCCATGTCCACGGCTACCATGCCAAACCTCCGGCTGAACAAAAAAGAGGTGGATGATCTCATTGAATTTCTGGAATGGACCGAACACGTAAACACCAACGGCTGGCCGCCGAGCCCGAAGCTTGCTCTTGCCGCAAGTGGCAGCGGCAATTCAGCAGCCAGCACGGATCCGCGGGTTGCCGAAGGCCGTCAAGTTTACGCTCAGAGTGGTTGCGCCTCATGCCATGCGATTAACGGCCAGGGCGGCAACGCCGGGCCGGATCTCAGCCATGTGGGCGCCATCAAGACCGAAGAGTGGCTCATGGAACACTTCGAGGATCCGGCCAGGGTGGTCCCCGGGTCGACCATGCCTTCCTTTGCTTCCCTGGGCAAGGAGAAGCTGGAGGAGCTTACGGCGTACCTCTTGACGCTCAAATAGTTTGGCGTCAAAATACTTGAGCTAGATCAGTCTTATCAGCTAAAGGAGGCGAAATACCGTGCGTTACGAGTCGCAACGCGTTGCCTACAAATATTTCACTCTGGCGGCGCTCTTGTTTGGCCTGCAAGTGATCTTTGGGCTGATTAACGCGGCTCAATACATCTGGCCAGGCTTTCTAGCAGGGATGCTCCCTTTTAACATCGCAAGAATGATCCATCTGAACCTGATGGTCTTCTGGCTCCTGTTGGGGCTGATGGGCGGGGTGTATTACCTTGCCAGCGACGAAGCCGGGGCCGAACTTTTCAGCCCCGCCCTGGCCAACTTTCAATTCTGGCTTTTGGCCGCCACCGGTGTGGGAGCGGTGGCCGGCTTCCTGTTCTTCGGCTACAGCGAGGGCCGCGAATACCTGGAAGCGCCCCGGGTCTTTGATTGGCTCATCGTGGTGGGCGCCTTGACCTTCCTCTTCAACGTGCTGTTTACCTTCACCAGGGGGCGTAAGTGGTCGCCTGTGTCCGGCGTCCTCTTTGGCGGCCTGGCGGGCCTGTCCGTGCTCTATCTCTTCGGGATGGTCTTCCTCAAGAGCCTCGCGGTGGATATGTACGTATGGTGGTGGGTGATCCACCTGTGGGTAGAGGGTACCTGGGAACTGATCGCCGCCGCGATCACCGCCTACCTGCTTATCAGGCTTACGGGCATCGACCGCAAGATCATCGAAAAGTGGCTCTACATCGAAGTGGGGCTGGTGTTGCTCACCGGGATCCTGGGCACCGGGCACCATTACTACTGGATCGGCACACCGGAGTACTGGTTGTGGATCGGTGGTATCTTCAGCGCCCTGGAGCCGCTCCCGATACTTCTCATGGTCTTTGACACGCTGCGCCATGTCCGGGAGAGCCAGTCGCCGCATCCCAACAAGGTCGCCCTGTACTGGGTGGTGGGCGGCGCCATCTCGCATTTTATCGGCGCCGGTGTGATGGGGTTCATTCAAACCCTGCCGCAGATTAACAAATGGACCCACGGTACCCAGTTCACCCCCGCCCACGGGCATCTGGCCTTCTTCGGCGCCTACGGAATGCTGGTCCTGGCCATCATCTACTTCGCCCTGCCCGAACTGCGCCGGGTGACCGAATTTGACCAGCGCCGCAGCATCCGGGTCTTCTGGACCTTGAGCGTGAGCATGCTGGCCATGTCGGTCATCCTCTTGGGAGCCGGCATGGTGCAAGTTTACCTGGAACGGATGCTCGGGATAGACTTCATGACGGTGAAAAATCAATACTTCCCGCTGTGGATGGCCCTGCGTGGCCTCGCCGGGGTGGCGTTTACCGTTGGCGTGGCCTGGTTCCTGGGTGATTACTTCACCCTTGGTGTGGCCGCCAGACGGGAGGAGCCGGTCGGCAAGCCCGCCGCGCAGGCTTGACTTTACGAAATTACCGGACCCCGTCATAACGGAAGGATCGTCTTTACCACTGCAAACCCTC
>JBLNCV010000062.1:0-6614 GCA_050260975.1 Syntrophothermus sp.
TCTTTTTTCCGTGGTCCAACACGGAGATGGTGTCGCAGATATTCATGACCAGTTTCATGTCGTGCTCGATAAAGACAATCGTATACCCCTTTTCGCGCAAAGTCGCCATGATCTTCAGCAAGTTGCTCTTTTCGGCCGGATTGAGGCCCGCCGCCGGTTCATCAAGCAAAACCACTTTTGGTTGAGCCGCCAGGGCGCGCGCGAACTCGACGAGCTTTTGCTGGCCGTAAGGAAGGTTTTTGGCCAGTTCCTCCGACTTTGATTTAAGACCCATCATTTGCAGAGCATGGGCAGCCACTTCTCGCGCTTTCCTTTCCCACTCTCTCGCCTGCTTGTGCCCGGCCAGAATGGACAGGATGGGCGTAGGCGTGTGTACATGCTGGCCGATCAGCACATTGTCTTCCACGGTCATCTCTTTAAAGATTCTTATATTCTGGAAAGTCCGGCAAATACCCAACGGTACCAGCCGGTGAGGAGCAGAGTACGGCAGGGTCTTCCCTTCAAAGCGGATTTCGCCACGATCTGGTTTAACCAGACCGGTTATGACGTTGAAAAGCGTGGTCTTACCGGCGCCATTGGGCCCGATAATGCCATGGATTGCCCCACGAGTTACCGACAAATCCACGTTGTCCAGGGCTTGCAGACCGCCAAATCTCTTGGAAATATCTCTCAGATGGAGAATGATTTTTTCTTGTTCCACCGAATTTACACCTCCGCTTTGCGGCTGACTCCGGTCGTGGCAGCCCGGGTTTTTCTCCTGAGTATCCAAAAGCCCCGCCTTGCCAGACCGGAGAGACCTTGAGGTGCAAAGATCACCGTTAAAATTAAAATGATTCCGTAAATAATGAGCCGATACGTCTGAAATACCCGCAAAAGTTCAGAAAGAACGGTGAGAACAAAGGAACCCATAATCGCTCCATAAATGGTCCTGTTGCCACCAATCACGGACATCGATAAAAATCCCACCGAATCCTCAAAAGTGAAGTTGTCAGGGCTGGCTACCCCGGCGAACGACCCGTAAAGCGCTCCGGCTATCCCGGCATACGCCGCGCTTACCGCAAAGGCCGCCACCTTATATACATTCACCGGGACGCCCATGGCCTCAGCCGCCAGCTCGTCTTCCCGGATGGCTACAAAAGTCCGTCCCACCTTTGAGCGGGATAGCCTCAACGCCGCAATCGTGCCGACAAAGACGAGAGCATATATCAGGTAAAAAAAGCCTCTTTCCGAGGTAACCTGAACCCCCAGAAAGGAGGGGAGCGGAATTCCCGTAAGCCCAGCGGCTCCCCTGGTGACAGGTGTCCAGTTGACCAGAACCAGCCTGATTATTTCGCCGAAACCGACCGTCGCCATGACCAGATAAGGCCCCGATAATTTCATGGCGGGAATCCCGATAACCATGCCGCTAAGAGAGGCGATGAGCGCCGCGACCCCAAGGGACAGCCAGAAAGGGACCTGCAGTTTCATGGTCAAGAGCGCCGAGACGTAGGTGCCAATGGCAAAAAATCCAGCCTGGCCCATGGATACCTGCCCGGTATATCCGGAAAGAATATTTAACCCTATCACGATGAGTGAATAGATTCCAATCAGGTTTGCGATGTGCAAATAATAGCTGCTCTGGATCGCCCATGGCGCCATGACCACCAGGGCGGGCAGCGCAAACCTGATCCACCCGGTTCTCGACTTCCCAGGTTTCACCAAAGATCACCTCCTGTCAGTGTTGTTAAGCTACACCTTCTGGTGGCTCTGCCGGGAAAACAGACCCGAGGGCTTTAACCACAATACGAGGATTAAAAGAACAAAAGATATGGCGTCCCGGTAACCGGAACTGATCTTGCCCCCCGCGATTGCTTCGGTAAGGCCCAGGAAGAACCCGCCGGCGATCGCCCCCGGAATGCTGCCAAGGCCTCCCACCACCGCAGCCACGAAACCCTTCAACCCTATACCGCTCCCCATGTTAAACGTGACAAAAAACACCGGGGCGATAAGGATCCCCGCGGCCGCCCCCATCATGGAACTGGTGGCAAACGCAAGAGCGTCAGAGCTTTTGCCGTCGACACCCATGAGGATGGCCGCCACGCGATCCTGAGCAACGGCCCTCAGGGCTTTCCCTTCCCGCGTGTAATTCAAAAAGTATTGCAAAAGAAGCATGAGTATAAGACCTACACTCACGATCAGGATGTCCAGCGGGATAATGCTGAGGTTGCCCAGCCGGATGGGGCTTGAATCCACAGGCGATGGAAACGCCTGTGCGTCCGGCCCCCAAATCACCAGAGCAATATTGCGAGCGATGATGGCCACTCCCAGGGTAGCGATCACCACGTTTATAGCTGGGGCTTGTCTTTTGCGCAAGGGGCGCAAGACCGAACGCTCCACCAGCATGCCGATCAGAGCTGCAGCTCCCATGGAGATTCCCAGCGAAACGACAAAGTTAATGCCTAACAGCCGGTAAAGGACGTAGCCGATGTAGGCTCCCAGCATGACCATGTCGCCCTGCGACCAGTTTAAAACTCCGGCCGAAGCGTAGATCAGGCTGTATCCCAGGGCCACCAGGGCATAGACCGCCCCGATGGGAAGGCCGTTGAGAATGTATTGCATGAGTTCACCCCCTCAATCTGTGGAAGGCCCGCTGACCCCGCCGGTAGAACAGGGTCAGCAGGACCTGAGGCAAGACCGGTTATTCCCCGGCGGTTACCGCTTTGACCAGAACGAATTTTCCCTCTTGGATCTTCGTAATCAGGAGCCGTTTTCCCACATCGTCACCCTTTGCGTTAAACTTGGGGCTGCCGGTAACCAGCTGAAGCCAGCTGGTCTTGGAAATGGCCTCCCGCAGCTTGGCCGGTGCCGTGGAATTGCTCCTCTTGACGGCATCGGCGAGAATGTACACTGTGTCATAGGCCTGGGCGGCATGGGGGATGGGATCCTCGTTATATCTCTGCCGGTATTTGGTGACAAAGTCTTTCACTTTGGGATCCCAGGAGTTGGGAAGGAAGGACTGGGTGAGAATCATACCTTCCACAGCTTGTTCCCCGAGCTCCATCAGTTTCATGGCGGCCATGCCGGAGGCGCCAAAAAGCTGGGAATCAACCCCGAGTTGCCGGGATTGCTTGGCAATCAGCGCCGCTTCCGTGTAAAGCCCCCAGAGGAAGATGCCCTGGGCTCCTTTCTCCTTTATGGTCAAAAGCTGAGGCTTGAAATCCTTGTCGCCGTTATTGTAGGTTAGAGTGGCCACCAGTTCAAGGCCGTACTTCTCAGCAGCGGCCTTCAACAGTTTGGCGCCACTCTGCCCGTAATCGTCGGCGGCGGTCAGGGTTGCCGCTTTTTTTACGCCTAATACATCCAATGCATATTTCACAAGGGCGGTGGCCTGAAATTCGTCATTCACCGCGGTGCGGAAGATCCATTTCTTGCCCTGCCCGGTGATGGCCGCGCCCGTGGATCCGGCCGTAATCTGGGGTATTCCCGCCCGTTCGGTGTAAACCATATCTGCCAGGGTACACGAACTGTTGATGGCGCCAATTATTACGTGTACTCCAGATTTTTGCAGGAGCTTGTTGGTGGCGTTCGCTGACTTGGTGGGGTTGCCTTCGTCATCCTCAAAATAAGCCTCTAACTTCCAATCTCCCGCTCCTTTTGAGGCGTTGATCTCCTCAACAGCCATCTGGACCGCCTTGCGCTGGGCCTGTCCAAGCTGGGCCGAGCCTCCGGATTCAGGTCCTACCACACCTATTTTCAAGATCTTTTCGTTCAATGGCCACGTGTAGCCAGGCAAGGATAAAATCCCGAAAACCAGCATGAAAATGACAATAGTTGACAACAGTTTTTTGATACGAATCATTAAAATCTACCCTCCCTAGGAAAATTTGTGGCCTCTACATACCCAAATTCCTGCGAGATCTTTGATCCATACTTTCGAAGTTGCGCCACCAGATTGTCGAGATCTTCTGCCTTAAAATGCCACTCGGGCCCGGCTAAACTTAGAGCAGCGATCACCTCCTCCCGGTGATTCCTGATGGGTACCGCCACGGCCGCCGTTTCAGGTTCAAGCTCTCCATAGGCAATGCTATACCCTTTTGAGCGGATTTCGCGTATGCGGGCCCAGAGTGTCTCTGAATCAGCAACAGTATTGGCGGTAAACTTAACCATTTTTGTAACGGAAAGATATTTTTCTATTTCCCCATCGCCGCAAAAGGCAAGCAGAACCCGTGGACAAGCAGTTACATGGAGGGGAACCCGGCGTCCCACCTGTGTGAACAACCTTACCGGCCGCCTTGACTCTACTTTCTCCACATAAACTGCTTCGTCGCCGTCCCTGACAACCAGATGGACTGCCAGTTCCACTTCGTCTCTAAGCCGTTGCATATGAGGATAAGCCAATTTCCGCAATTCCAAAGAATCCCGGACTATTTCGCCCAGTTGCAAGAACCTCAACGAAAGAAAGTATTGAGGCCTCTCTCCAACGCGGCGAACATAGCCATAAGTTTCCAGCGAACCAATTAAACGATACATGGTTGGTCGCGGTATGGAAAGTTTCTCCGCCAAATCCGTTATTTTCAGAGGTTGTTTTGCTTCTGCCAGCAACTCGATTATTGCCAGGCCTTTCTCCAACATGGATGAATAGCCGTAATATGTCCGCATGATGGACACCTCATCTGCATTATAGACATTCTATTCTGCAGAAATGAATGGATTTCCTGCTAATAGTTGGCATAATCATTTAAAATTTTTGCGCGCTATCCCTGAGGTTTAGATGCCTTCGGACCATGTAAGATGGAAGAGCCATAAAAGTCTTAACTTGCGTTTGAAAGGGGCCGAAAAACTTTGAGGAAAGTCAGGAGCATGCTATTGTATCGAGCAGCTCAGACGATAACTTTACCATAAAAATAACAGCTAAATCAAACTAAGAAAGGAGCCAGCATTGGCATGAAACTCCGCATCGGCACCAAAATCTTCTCCGGCTATCTAATCGTTTTGCTCCTGATGGGGGTAATGATCGCCTTTATCTTTCAAATGTTTAAAGGCATCACCGACCGGGCAAATGAGGTGATCAACTTTAATTACCTCGGTGTAAAGCATGCCCTGGAAAGCAACGTAAAGATGATGAGCCTTCTTGACGGAATCCGCGCGCTGATTATTACCAAGGATGGCAAATACGTCGACCAGATCAAAGAAGATATCAGTAAGGCTCTGGCTGAAACGGACAAGTTGATGGAATACATGTGGACCGCAGAAGAAAAGGAGATGGTAAGGGACCTTCGGAAGAGCGAGGAGACTTTTGGTGAAACCTCAGAGCTTGTCATGCGTTACGTAGCCGCCAACGACGATTCGGCGGCACGTAAGGTGCTTAAGGAGGAGTTGGAGCCGGCTATCACCAAATACCGGCAGCAGATCGCTGCGGTTGTTGCCCTGAAAGAGAAGCAGATCAACGAAAACGGGTCCCAAATGCTTGCAGACACTCGTGCCGGCCAGCAAGCCATGATAGTTGGCGCGTTGCTGGCAGTGATTGCCGGTATTGTCGCCGGTCTTGTTCTGGCAAGGATGATCACCCGGCCGCTTCACCAGTTGGCTGGATACATGCAGGTGGTCGCCGGCGGAGACCTCTCCGGAGAGATCAGGATCAGATCCGCGGACGAGGTCGGGGATGCCGCAAGGGCTTTCTCTGAAATGGTCGAAAACCTTAAGAAGCTGATCAAACAAGTTCAGGATACGGCCGAAGAGGTGGCCGCTTCCAGCGAAGAGCTGGCCACCTCCGCCAATGAGGTTGGAAAGGCCACCCAGCAGGTGGCCGATACCGTCCAGCAGCTTGCGAAAGGCACCGACGAACAGGCCAGAGCGGCGGAAACCGCCGGTACGGTTGTCGAGCAGATGTCCAGCGCCATTCAACAGGTTTCCGCCAACTCACAAAGCATGGTGGCGAGTTCCAACGAAGTGACAAAGACCGCCGAAACCGGTAAAGAATCGGTCCAAAAAGCGATCACCCAGATGTCGGCCATCGAAAGAGTAACCGCAGAGTCGGCGGCCGTGGTCCAGGGGCTGGGGGAACAGTCCACCCGGATTGGAGAAATCGTCGACGTCATTACGGGAATAGCCGATCAAACCAACCTTCTGGCGTTGAACGCAGCCATTGAAGCGGCCAGAGCCGGCGACCAGGGCCGGGGCTTTGCGGTGGTCGCCGAGGAAGTCCGCAAACTGGCGGAGCAGTCCCGGCAAGCAGCCGAGCAGATCGCGAGCCTGATCAAGGAGATTCAAGATGTGACCACTCGTGCGGTTCATTCCATGCAAGCCGGTTCAAAAGAAGTGGCAATTGGCATGGACATTGCCAATGCCGCAGGGATCGCCTTTAACGGGATTATGTCCGCGGTGGAAGCCATGGTGCGCCAGATCCAGGAGGTTTCCAGGGCGGCGCAGGAACTGGCGGCCGGGAGTGAGAAAACCGTACGGTCGGTGGAATCCATCGCTTCCATTACCGAGGAGACCGCCGCGGGGGCCCAGGAGGTATCCGCCAGCTCCGAGGAACAGAACGCCGCGGTCCAGGAGATCGCCGCATCGGCCGAATCGCTGGCGGAGATGGCGCAAAATCTTCAAAAGGCAGTCAGTATCTTTAAGCTGTAAAG
>JBLNCV010000063.1:0-28459 GCA_050260975.1 Syntrophothermus sp.
AGCGCCGCCGGGTTCCAGTAAACCGCCGTGGCGTCATTGACGACCGCCGTGAAAGCGCCGCCCATCCCCAGGGCCCTGGCGCTCATCCCGGAGGAATCCAGGTTCAACGCCATCGCCCCGCCGCCAATCCCCAACGTCATAACCAGAGCCAGTGCCGCCGCCCAAAGAAGCGGCATCCCTTTTAACCGCATTGTCGACCATCCTCTCAGCCATTGATTGAATTGCTTGCGTGTCGCATGCTTCATTCTTTCCTACATTTAATCGTCTGTTCCCTTGCCAAAGTTAACCTCTTTATTTGGACAGATGGCAATTAGGGATACTCACCTAACATTATTCAACATTAGTCGACATTTCCCTGCACGAGCCCGCGAGGCGCATGTAGCGCTGTGCAGCGTTCTCCCCGGCGCTCACGCCGCCCTGCCCCCGTGGCCATGTAATGGAGCACCTCTGCGTCCCATGTATCCACATTATCCACAGAGTTATTCACAGTTATCCACATCCGTCCACAATCACCGCCGCTCACAGCGCCCCGCCTTCAAAGCCTTAAATTCGGCTCGGCATTCAAGGACCAGGATGCCCTGGCGCCCTGCCGGAGGCGATAATAACCGGCGCAGGCAATCATCGCCGCGTTATCCGTGCACAGGGCCAGCGACGGGTAATAGACGGCAATCCCTTCCCGCGCGCCAGCCTCGCTCATCTGCTCGCGCAGCATGCTGTTGGCGGCCACTCCCCCGGACATCACCACGGCCCGCGCCCCTTTCTCCCTGGCCGCCTGGATCGTCCGGGAGACCAGCACCTCCACCACCGCCGCCTGAAAACTCGCCGCAAGCCCCGCCAGCAACTCCTCCGGGAGAAGCCCGCCCCCGCGATTCTGGCGTTCTTTGCGCAGGTAGTTCAGAACCGCCGTCTTCAAACCGCTGAAACTGAAATCGAAGGTCTCTTCCTGGCTGAGCGCCCGCGGCAACTCGACGGCTCGCGGGTCCCCGCTTTTGGCCAGCCGGTCAATATGCGGGCCACCGGGGTACCCCAGCCCCATCACCCTTGCCACCTTGTCGAACGCTTCCCCGGCGGCGTCGTCTCTCGTCCTTCCCAGCAGTTCATAGGCGCCAAAATCCTTGATGTGCAGAAGATCCGTATGCCCACCGGAGACCGTCAAACAGACCAGGGGCGGTTTGAGTTCAGGGTGTTCCAGAAAATTGGCGTAGATATGGCCCTCAATGTGGTTTACCCCCACCAGGGGCAGATGCCTGCCAAAAGCGATGGCCTTGGCGACGGAAACACCCACCAATAGCCCGCCCACGAGGCCGGGCCCATGCGTCACCGCAATCCCCGCCAACTCCGGCAAAGCCACCCCGGCCTGGCGCAAAGCAGTGTCCACCGCGGGGATAACCGCCTCCACATGCTTGCGGGAGGCCACCTCGGGCACCACCCCGCCGTATTTCGCGTGCAGATCCACCTGGGAGGTGATTACATTGGACAGGATTGTCGTCCCGCCGCGGACTACCGCCGCGGAGGTCTCATCGCAAGAGGTCTCGATCCCCAAAACCAGGGAGTCCTCGCCGAAGGTCAACACCGCCGCCTCCATTCAAAGAAGAGCAATTCTTTGAAAACAACTATTTATGAAAAGACACTCGCTCAAAGAAAAAAGCAGCCCCGCTCCACCCCCGTCCCCGCTTCCGCCCATTCCGCCGTTTTAGCCCATCCTGGGCTTCACGGCGCCTCGACATCGTGCCGACATGGACTTCGCGGCGCAGCGGAGGTGCAGACCAGAGCCGCCGTAACCGTACTCGTTTACCTGCCATCCTTGGTTACCCCGCAAAACTTTCGCCGGTGCGTTTCTCTTCGCTCCACTTACCAGGTCTCTCCGCTTGACTTACTGTACATGGCCTCGCCCCCGGCTCAGCCCGCGGTAAGTAGCCATCACCCGCCTCACATAATGCCGCGTTTCCGCGATATCCGGCACCGTCATCTTCACCCGTAGCGTGCCCGCGTTGTAGGCGGCCACCGCCAGTTCCACATTCCCCTTGTACCTGTCCACAAGGTACTTGAGGTAACGGATTCCGGCGGGAATGTTTTCGGCCGGGTTGAAAAGATCGCCGGCCCCCAGGTACCGTCCCGTTGCTGGCGTGATCTGCATCAGGCCAATCGCCCCCGCGCTGGAGCGTGCTTGCGCCTCAAAGTTGGACTCCTCTTTCGCCACGGCCATCGCCAGATGATGGTCAAGCTTGGCCGCCTTGGAAGTTGTCCAGATCAATGTGGCGTACATTTTGGCCTTTTCGGGAGTCAAACCGCTGTTGAATTCCAGAATGGCCGCCTTGATCCGGTAAATCTGCTCCAGGTCGTAGGCGCTGGTCTCCTTTAGCGGCCACTCCGCCATCTTGGTGGGAACAGGCCAGAGGGCCCATGAAACCACGAGTACAATTAAACTACAAAACAATACAAACCCGTTCTTCTTCCCCCTCAATGAGCACCCCTCCATGGTCAACCTATTTGGCCTGCTCCTCTCGGCTGTTCGCCCTTCGGGTCGTAGGACCGCCCTGTCCTTCCTCCTCATTTTAACCAATATGATCCAATTCAGTAAAGGCTCACCTCCCCCTGTTGCGGCATTTCTCCTTTCATTTGCAAGTCTTCTTTCCGTCTAGGATCATTATAGCCATAAAATGAACCCTCACATACATCAAGGGAGTATCAAACGGCAAGTTACGTCATAACGTGTTTTGAGGGGAGATTCTTCCCGATGCGATTGTTTCCTCCGAATCACATGAGCCCGGTAAAGTTGAGAACCGGTTAAGGAGGTAAGAAGCAATGTATTGGCTGGTATTGCTCATCGTGGGAATACTGGTTTGTTGGTTGGCGACCGTCTGGTTTGCCAAGGAAAAACAGGTTTACGGCGGGTGGGGCGCCATCCTGATTGCCAGCCTGGTGGGCGCCTGGCTTGGGGATGTGGCGCTAAAAGACTGGGGATGGGTGCTTGCCCGGTTCAACGTCATCGCCGGCTTGATTGGCGCGGCGGTGCTCTCCTGGTTGTGGACAATATTTGCAAAGAGCGTATTGAGTAAATAGTTTGCGGTAGTTGGGAGGTTGGCGGAGGTCAAAAGCGCCGGACAGCCTGGGATGAATCCCCCCTCACAGGTTTTCCTTCCACATGATAAGCGCGTCCTCGTTATTGTCATGGTAATACCGCGGCCGGATCCCTGAGGCCACGAATCCCATCTTGACGTAGAGTTGCTGGGCGACAATATTGGATATCCGTACTTCCAGAGTGAGCCGCCTCACTCCCCGCATCTTTCCCAGCTCGGCCATGGCCTGAAGGAGCTGGCGGCCGATACCCCGGCCGCGGTAGTTCGGGTGCACTGCCAGGTTGGTGATGTGCCCCTCGTCCAGGACAATCCACATCCCGATGTACCCAACAATCTGCCGGCCGAGCCTGGCCACCAGGTAGACCGCCTTGTCGTTCTCCAAAAGCTCGGAATGAAATGCGCTCTTGGACCAGGGCGCGGAAAAGGAGAGTTTTTCGATGGCCCACACCGGGTTGATGTCGGCCACCCGCATAAAATCCACAACAACCTCCGGCGCCGGGGAAAACCCGTCGGATGCCTCTTCATCTCTGAAAAACGGTTTGCTCATGGAGTTTTAATCCTCGCCTCCGAACTGTTCCCCCGTTGGCCGGGACCTTGCGCTGGCAGGGCGGCCCTGAGCCGGTCCACTTCAGGCGGCCGCACGTAAAGCGGCAGGAGGGAAAAAGCGTCATCCCGGCTGCCTTCGACCAGCCTTAACATGCCAAGTTGCGCCACCCAACCGGCACGCATGGTTCCTATGGTGTGAGGGGCTATCCCGGCCCGCTTGCCAAGATGATCCTCTATCGCTTGCAGATTGGGCTCCACTCCGTCACCCGAGAAGACCACTTCTCCCCCTAACGCGGAGAGTCTGCCCAGGATCTCTTTGATGTCTGAAGCCAGGTATTCGGTAAGGCGGCGGGGAGGTGCATCCGGCCGTCCCAACCCCTGGTAGATTGCCGTGTAAACCTGCCCTCTTTTGGCATCCAGAAGCGGGCAGATCAAAGTTGCCGCCAGGCCTATCCCAAAGGCCATCGCGTCCAGCGTGGAGATTCCCGTAACCGGCTTGTCAAGCGCATATGCCAATCCCTTGGCCCCGGCCACGCCAATCCGAATGCCGGTGAAGGAGCCGGGCCCGATGGCCACCGCCACTCCATCAATCTGTGAAGCGTCAACCCCGGCGTCTTCCATAACACGTGCCAATGCCGGCATCAGGCGCTCCGAGTGGGTTCGCCGGACATTCAAAGTATATTCACCTTCCAGCCGGCCGTCGTTGACCAGCGCCACACTGCCCACCATGGTGGAGGTGTCAATGCCGAGGACGCGCATCACGGGCTTCCTCCTTCAGATTATGGACTTCTCTCTTCAGTTGATGGTCTCTCGCTCTAAATCATCGATAAGCTCCCGGTATCGCCCGCCATGGGGCAGAAAGGTAATACGTCGGCCATTTTGGGAATCTGGCAGGTAATCAATCCTGATTTCCAGAAAATCCTCCGGCGTATGCTTATCCAGCCGATCAGCCCATTCCACCGCAAAAACCCCGTCGCCATAGAAGAATTCTTCCAGCCCGAGGTCTTCCAGTTGCGCCGGGTCTTCCAGCCGGTAAAGATCGGCGTGATAAAAAGGAAGCCTGCCGGAGTACATATTGATCAAAGTAAAGGTCGGGCTGGTTACCGGATCCGTTACACCGAGACCGGCGGCAATGCCTTGCGCAAAAGTTGTCTTTCCGGAGCCAAGCTCCCCAAAGAGGCAGATCACATCTCCCGCCTCAAGTAACTGTCCGAGTTTCTTTCCCCATTGTATGACCTCCCGGGTATCCCCGGCCACAACCTGCACCCCCGCCACCTCTACAAACCCGCCATCGGCGCTAGTATTCCCATTTCCTGTAAAACATACCGCTAATCTATTCGACACCGTGGCTGCGACCCCTGCTAACAAAGTTCCCTCTGAAAAGCCGCCCCTATTGCGACATTTCAGAGGGAACCGCCAAGGATTTCCCCAGACTCAATTAAATAACTCACCCGGCTACGGGAGCGATTACTCGCTGGACAGCATCGTAAAGATCATGAAACTCGAAGGGTTTGACCATGTGGATTACCGCGCCGGCCTCCAGCGCTTTCTCCTGGATCTGGGCCGAGGAGTAGCTGCTATAGGTGATAATCTGCGCCCGGTGCTTCCTTTCTTGCTTCAAAATGCGGGTCGCTTCGATGCCGTCCATCACGGGCATCCGGATATCCATCAAGATCACGTCAAATTCAACGGAGTTTGCAACTTCCAGCGCTTCAGCGCCGTTGGCGGCTTCGGCCACCACCTTTATCCCGCTGTTCAACCGTTCAAAATACTCCTTGATAATCTCACGGATTGCCGGAAAATCATCAACAATCACCAGCCGGATCATCTTCTTACCCCTTTCTTCATCCCGTCAAGGCAACGAGCATTTCCGCGAAAAGCAAGGCACCTGGCTTGCCCTGGATACCCAGAGAAACCGTACAATCAACTGATCCAGCTTACGGCTCAACCGTTGGGCCTCTTCATTGTCGGCCAGGGATCTGGCGTGCCTGGCCACATCCCCAAGTTCGGCGCGCAATACTTCAATTTCGTTTTTGAGCAAGGCAAGCTGCCTGGACTCCCTTCCTTGGATGGACCAACGGCCGGAAACCTTCTTAACCTGGTCCGGCCTATCGACCTTCCATGTCGGAAACATGTTGCATCCCCCTCCTGGTGCGGGTTCCCGAAATCCTTCCCGGCGGTAAGATCTCACGTGGCGATTGCTGCTTTTGTCCGTATCCGGCATCAAAAAAATAGAAAAAAACTTCTTCAATCTACCCTGACCAAAATTACAGGCAAATTTCATGCCAAATCTGCCAAATGGACTGCACCGCGCTTGACTGGCCGTTCAGGAACAATTCTTTTACCCCGCCAGACCTTGCCATTCACCCTGCCGTGCTCTCTTTTTTTACCGCATCTTCCCCCTTTTTGTAGGATTCTTTTCGCATTATAAAAGTGCAATTTCTGCACACAAGACGCGATTTTGGGATGCAAATTTTGCACTTCTTAATCTTTTTGGCGCGGATTCAAGCCGAAATCCTTTAACTTATACTGCAAAGCCCGGAGGCTAATTCCAAGTATACCGGCGGCCTTGGCGCGGTTTCCCCTGGTATAATCCAGCGTCTTGACGATCATCTCCCGCTCGGCCTCGCGCAAAGAGATCCCCACGGCCAGAACCACCCGGTTCCCCTTTTCGCCGTGGTTTAAGATCTCCGGCGGCAGATGCTGCGGCTCAATAGTTCCGCCGCCTCCCAACACCAGCGCCCGTTCGATCACATTTTCCAGTTCCCGCACATTCCCGGGCCAATGGTAATCCATCAGCATCGCCATAGCCGCCTGTGAAACCTGTGGAGGCGGGGCGCCATCCCTGCGTCCATTGTCCAGAAAATGGCTCACCAGGAGTGGAATGTCCTCTCGCCTTTCCCTGAGCGGCGGTACCTGAATCGGAAGGACATTTAACCGGTAAAAAAGATCCTCGCGGAAGGAGCCTCCGGACATCGCCCTCTGCAAGTCCCGGTTCGTCGCGGCAATGATCCGCACATCAACCCTGATGGTCTTATTGCCGCCCAGCCGCTGGAAATCCCCCTCCTGAAGAACCCGCAGGAGTTTTACCTGGGTAGCCAGGCTCATCTCGCCTACCTCGTCCAAAAAGAGCGTCCCGCCGTCCGCAAGCTCAAACCGACCCAGCTTCCGGCTTATCGCCCCGGTGAAAGCACCCTTCTCGTAGCCGAAAAGTTCGCTCTCCAGCAAAGTCTCGGGGATCGCCGCGCAGCTTACCTGGACAAAGGCGTTGTTTTGCCGGCTGCTGTTGTGGTGAATCGCCCCGGCCACCAGCTCCTTTCCCGTGCCGCTCTCCCCGAGGATCAACACCCGGGCGTTGCTGCCGGCGGCCCGGTGAATTAACGTGAAGAGTTCCTGCATCTTTTTGCTTTTACCAATCAGGCTGCCCAGGCCGTGCCGGTTTCTCAGTTCGGCGCGAAGATATTGATTTTCCTCCGCCAGACGCTGTTTAACCAGGACCTTTTTCACCACCATCCGCAATTGCTCGGTAGTAAAGGGCTTGGTGAGAAAATCATCCGCTCCTTTTTTCATCGCTTCCACGGCCTTTTCGATACTCCCGTAGGCCGTGATGATTACCACGGCGATCCCCGCATTTTGCGCCTTGATCATTTCCAGGCAGGCCAGCCCGTCCATATCCGGCATGCGTAGATCCAAAAGCACCACTTCCGGTTGAATCTCAACCATCTTTTGCAAAGCCTGGCTGCAGGTGTCCGCCGTCAGCACCTCATGGCCGTCGGCATTTAACACCCGCGACACAAGCCCCGCCAGAGCACCCTCATCATCCACAAACAGAACTGTCGCCGACCGTTGCGTCGTGTTCGGATACACCGTACCCCCTCCTTATTTACGGCACAAGGGCAATCGAATGGACACCGTGGTCCCTTCTCCTTCCCGGCTCTCTAAAGTGATCATCCCACCGTAGCCACGGACGATCTGGGCACAGTTGGTCAACCCCAGACCCGTGCCGTGTTTCTTGGTGGAAAAGAACGGATCAAAGACCTTCGGAAGGTCGGAAGCGCGAATTCCTCTCCCATTATCCTCCACCCGGATCTCCACCCACTGTTCATGGTCCAGCAGTCTCGTGGAGACCCTAATCCTCCCGCCGCTGGACATGGCGTCCAACGAGTTGAAGAACAAGTTGGTGAAGACGCGCTGGAGTTTGTCCTCCGTAGCTTTCACGTACGGGTCTCCCTCATCAGGAGCAAATTCAAGGCTGATCCCCTCCCTGGCGCACTGGGCCTTCATAAGCGATTCCAGTCTGCCAAAAAACTCCCGGAGATTTACGGGAACCGGCGGGGAAACCGACGGCCGCGCCGCGTCAAGAACCTCCTCCAAAATCGCCGTAAGACGGTCGGCTTCTGCCACGATGATCCCCAGGGCCTCGCGGCCCTCCATGCCCCCGGCCCATGTTTCCTCCAGGTGCTCGGCATACCCCCGGATGATCGTCAGCGGATTTTTCATCTCGTGAGTCAGAGCCGCGGCCACCTGGTTAAAGGCGGAGAGTTTGGCCAGATCCAGCCTGGCGGCCTCCAGTTGCTTTTCGGCGGTGATGTCCCAGAAGGTCAACAGTTGCCCCTGGCAAGTTCCCTTGCGGTCATGGAAGGGCGCAACACGCGCCCGGATCGGGATCGGGGCTTCTTCCCCTTGCGGGAGGGCGGCTTCCGAAAGGTTTGTTTCCGGCAGAACGGCTTCCGGAAGAGTTCTTTCCGGCGGAGTTGTTTCCGAAATGGTTCCCGGCTCTCTGCGGCCTTCCTCCAGTGTGGCCAGAAGGCCGGAGACAACCGGCAACTCTCGCAACGGCTTGCCAACTGCCGCTTCCGATGGCAGGCCGGTGAGCTTCCCGGCCATGCGGTTAAAGGTGCTCACCTTTCCTTCCAGGTCCGTGGCGATGATTGCGGCGGGAATCCCGTCCAGCACGTTCTGCAGCTCCGCGGCAATCCGCAATTCCGCCTCCCGCGCCTTTGACAGGAGGAAGAAGGCATAACGAGTCAGAAGCAGCGGCACAACCACCGCCAGAACATTAAGCACTCCGCCGATGCTATAGGTCTCGGCCATAACTACACTTATAAACCCCATGGGCACATAGAGGAGAAGAATTTTTGGATTGTCTTGGAGCCATAGTCTAAGCGGCGAACCGCCACCAGCCAGGGTCTTCCCGATCGCCAGTAAAATGGCAGTAACAAAGTACTTGGCCAAGATTGCCAAAAAGATAGGAAGGATCAAAGCCCCCATCTGCGCGGTCCGGACTATCGCGCTACCTTTGAAAAAAAGGCCAACCGCCAGAGGAGTTTGCGTGATCACCTGGAAAACCCATCCGGCTGCAAAAGTGGAGAGGGAGGCCACCGCCAGGTTGTAAAGATTCTTATACCAGGCCCCCTTTCTGATGGATAACCCCACCACCACCCCCAGCAAGGTGTTGATCATCGCTGCGGGCAAGCCAAAAACGAAGATTGCCGCCAGATTCACAACAAATAACACTGAAAAACGTTGGTGCGACGAAATAAGCACAGACCGGAATTCAGTCGCCATGCCGATGGCTGCAAAGGTTAGAAAGGAAACCCAATCCAGCTTTTTGAGATTGAAGACCGACCAAACCAACGATCCGATGGCAAGCGCGATCACCGGCCAAAACCAGAGCCAAAACCTCTTTTGCACCCTTTCCGGCATCTTCCCACCACCCGCGCATAAAATAAGTGCCGGCAGGCACTTTTCTACTTAGTTTAAACTGCTATTTGATTATCCCTTCCCAATATTCTCCAAACGTTCCGACGAGTGGTATGACGACGAGCAGGAAGCTTGCGACTTTGAAGAGGATATCTTTCAACATCCCCGGCACCTCCTTTCGGTAGCCCGGCCGTCATAGCGTTTCCGCCTTAGACCCGTAGCTTTGCGCCCCCCTCTTTCGATGGGTTTGCCTTTTCGTAGGAGCCAGTAAAGTCGCCTGCCGGCAAGCTTTTGCCCGCAGCGCCATGGCGCCGTGCACCACCAGTCCGTCCTGGGAATGATGGCCTTGCGGTACATCCCTGTATCAAAGCTCTGCACGAGCGTCGCTCGCACCTATATTTTGCCGTATTTTAGAATGGTAATTTCTAGTCTTCCCTGTAAATATTCGGCAAAAAACCTCGGATTCCTTCTAGAGATCTATAAATTGCGTGACGAATTTTCCAAAAGACTTAATTGGCTCAGAACCGCCGCCACTTCCACGGCCGTGCCGGTTACGAGCGCCGTCTCATCGATATCAAAGGCCGGATGGTGATGCGGGTGAACGATCCCCTTTTCGAGGTTGGCGATTCCCACCATGAAAAAGGTCCCCGGCACTTCCTTGAGAAAGAAGGAGAAGTCTTCACTGCCCATCTCCGGCGCCTCTTCTTCTATTACCCGCTCCTCGCCGGCGATCTCCGCGGCTATCCTGGCCACAAGCCGGGTGGGCTCCGCCGCGTTGATGGTCTCCGGGTAGACACGTTCGTAAGCAAGCTCATACCCCGCCCCGGACGCCTCGGTAATTCCCCGCAGGGTTCGTTCGATCCGGAGCGGCATCTCCGCTCGCGCCTTCTCGGAAAGCGTGCGCACCGTGCCGGTGAGTTCCACCCGATCGGCAATCACGTTATGCCTGTAGCCGCCGTTTATCGTCCCGATGGTCAATACCACGGGCTCGAGAGGGTCGATCTGGCGGCTGACGATGGTCTGCAGGGACAGAACCGCCTGGGCGGCCACGCTGACCGCGTCCACCGCCTGGTGAGGCGCCGCGCCATGGCCGCCTTCCCCCTTGATCAGGATCCGGAACTGGTCCACCGCGGCCATCATCGTGCCATAACGGACGCCGATGGTTCCCGCGGGAAGTTCGGCCCACAGATGTGCGCCAAAGATCGCATCCACTCGCGGGTTATCCAGTACGCCGGCCTCGATCATCGGTCTGGCGCCTCCCGGACTCTCCTCGGCTGGCTGAAAGATGAATTTCACATTGCCGGGCAAATCCTGGCGGATCCCGGCCAAGATTGTAGCGGCGCCAAGCAGCATGGCAACATGCCCATCATGCCCGCAAGCATGCATCACCCCCGGCGTCTGGGAAGCATAGGGAGCGCCGGTGGTTTCCTGGATTGGCAACGCGTCCATATCCGCCCGCAGGGCCACGGTATGCTCGCCCCGGCCCCGCAACAAGCCGACCACGCCGGTGCCCGCCACACCAGTTTGCACCTCCAATCCCAGGGATTGAAGATGAGCGGCCGCCAGCGCCGCGGTACGGTGTTCCGCAAAGCCAAGTTCGGGGTGCATGTGGAGATCCCGCCGCCAGGACCGGAGCTGGACGTCGAGTCGCCCGGCCTCCTCCCTGGCGAAACGGCAGATCTCCTTGAAATCGTGCAGGTCGCCCAGTGGCATGAAGATCCCCCCCTCAGGCTACCGTGCCGGCCAGGGTAAGGATGGCGCGCATCGCCTTGAAGACGGTGATATACTCCTCGTGGGAGAAGGCCACTGTCCTGGGCCCTGTCCGGCGCACGCCCGGGACCAATTCGGCCACATCCGCCATGGTGGTGTATAAGAGGTCAACCTCCAATTCCACCGGCGAGGAAAATTTGAAAGGGGTCACCCGGTTTAGGTTGCGCACCGCCTCGGCTGCCCCCTTGCGGATTGCCGCCCGGGCTTTTTCGGGGTGCATGGAGATCGCCGCCAGCCGGCCCAGCCCCTCTTTGACCGCCACGGTCACCACGCCGGGAATCAAAGCCCTGGCCTCCTCAGTCACCGCCTTATCCCCCGCCACCATCACCACCGGCACTCCAAACGCGCCGCAAACCCCGGCGTTGATCGCCGGCTCCCCCGCCGTCCGCCCGTTTATCCTGATCTGGTGGACCACCCGGCCAACGTAGGTATGATCCAGCACCGCTTCCGCCGTTCCGCTGCCGGCATGGTACCCGATGAAGATTGCCGCCTGGCAGCCGGTCTGCACGCCTTCCACCATGCTCAGCGGCTTCGGCGAACCGCTGATCAGCATCGCCTCCCGGTGCAGCATCTCCGGCAGGAGATTAGCCATATCCCCGTGGGAATCATTGACCACCACCTCGGTGGCGCCGCCCTCCAGCGCCCCTTGCACCGCGGCGTTGGCCTCTTCAATCATCAACCGGCGGGCGTACTCGTACTCTCTGCCCTCTTCAGCCTGATGGCGGCGGTTCACCACCCCGCCAATCCCTTCCAGATCCACCGAGATAAAGACTTTCATCGCGCTACTCCCCCTTCTTCAGTCGAAAAACCGGGATGATCTCCCCGACCTTCTCGCCACGGTGGTTCTCCACCGGCGGTCGCCAGTGTTTTGCCAGGCCCGGAATCGCAGCCGGATCCGCCACCTGCAACTGGCGCAGTACCTCCAGGGCCGCCAGGTTGGCCCCCCGCTCCCGGCCGTCTTCGATCTTCAGCGCCACGCCCAGTCCGCGCGAGCGGACGCCCATGCAATACACGCCCTCGGCGCCGACCTTGCCCAGCACTTCCGGCCGGAGTTCCCGCATCAAGTCCGTGCAAAAGCGGCCCGTCCCCCCCACCATGGCCGGGTGAGCCTGCATCGCCCTGGCGATCCGTTCCGCCGCCCTGGCCTCCTCCCTGGGCATGCCCACCGGACTGACCAGGCGAGCGTAAGCAAGCGCCATGGCCGCCAGCGGCAGGCCGAAGACCGGCACCCCGCAGCCATCCGTCCCGAGGATGATCTTCTCCGCGGGCACTTCCGCCCAGCGGGAGACAACATCCAGGATCATCTTTTGGACGGGATGGTCCGGTTCATAGTACCTGTCGGTGTCAAAGCCAAGGTGAACGGCCATGCTCAGCATCGCCGCATGTTTCCCGGAGCAGTTATTATGAATGTCCGCGGGAAGTTCGCCGGCCCGCTCCAATCTGGCTGCGGCCGCCTTGTTGTAAGGCATGTGCGCCCCACACTTCAGAGCCTTTTCCGTCAGGCCAATCTTGCCCAGAATCGATCTGACGGCCCAGACGTGCCGGTCTTCGCCGTCGTGGGAAGCCGCCATCACCGCCAGTTCCTCGTCGGTAAATTTGAAGCGGTCCGCGGCGCCGCTGGTAATCACCGGCAGGGCCTGCACCGGCTTGGCGGATGAACGCCAGTAGGTGACCATCCAAGGATCGCCCACCGACGCCACCACCCGGCCCGCCTGGTCCACCACCGCGATATCCCCGGCATGCCTGCTTTCCACCAGAGCTCCCCTGGTAACATGTACAAGCACCTCAGCCATTTGCTCACCTTCCGTAGACCACCGCCTCTTTCACGAGAGCGGCAAAGATCTTTAAAAACTCGCGGTTATGGCTCCACATCCTCTCGGGGTGCCACTGGATCCCCAGCGCGAAGCCGGCAATCTTATTGTGCCCCTCGATGGCCTCCACGATCCCGTCGGCGGCCCGGGCCACCACGCGAAAATCCGTCCCGGCCTCCCGGATCGCCTGATGGTGAAAGCTGTTCACCCGTAGTTCCAAAGTCCCCATAATCCCCGCCAACCTGCTTGGGGCTTCCAAACGGACATCATGGGTCGGATGCCACCCCGGCGCTTTTTGCTGGTGTTTAAGCGCGCCCGGAACCTGGCTGTTGATATCCTGGTAAAGCGTGCCGCCCCCCGCCACACAAAGCACCTGGCAGCCCCGGCAAATCCCCAGGACTGGCATTCCTCCGGCCAGGGCCTCTCTGGCCAAAAACAGTTCGAAGGCGTCACGGTCCGGGTGGATTTCGCCGAGTTCAGGCCGGGGTTCTTCATGAAAGAAGTACGGATCCAGATCGTCCCCGCCGCTCAAAAGCAGCCCCGAGATATGTTCCAACATGCCTCTCGCCGCCGTCTCATCAGCGACAGCAGGCAGCAGCACCGGCGTCCCTCCGGCTTCCACCACCGCATGCACGTAATTCATATACAGATAGTAACGTTCCGTCGGGGTTTGGGTGTCGTGAGAACAGGTAATACCGATTAACGGCCGTCCGGAAGCCATCCTTCCCACTCCTCTTGCATTGTAGCGTCCAATCTTTGCGGCGCATAAACTTCCGCTACCGAAAGAATAGGCCGGGAATCGCTGAATAGCCGTTTCGCCATCCTCGCTTCTCCCGGCCTATAATGTATTTGACAGTTATCGGGAAACTCCTTCTCGAAAGACGTTAAAACACTCTTGAACCCACAGACCACAAGACTCTAAAACATCGTTAAACCCAGGCTGATCTCCAGCGCTTCGTCCACTTTTTCCATGTACTCCAGGCTCAGTCGCGCCACCTTCTCGCGCAACCGCCCTTTGTCGATGGTCCGGATCTGTTCCAGTAAAATTACCGAGTCCCGTTCCAATTTGCTCTCGCTGGCAGGCACTTCAACGTGGGTGGGAAGTTTGGCTTTTTTGATCCGGGAAGTAACCGCCGCCACGATTGTCGTCGGGCTGTACTTGTTGCCGACATCGTTTTGCAGGATTAGGACCGGGCGGGTGCCACCCTGTTCGGAGCCGCGCACAGGGTTGAGGTCGGCGTAGAAGATGTCGCCTCTACAAACCTGCACTGTTTTCGCGCTCGGTTTTTTCGTCTTCGGCAAGAAGCCTTTCGTAGGCCTCGGCACTGACGTACTCCACACGTATGGCCTCTTCCGCCAACTTGAGGTTCATCTTTCCCATCTGCACATAACCCTTCATCATCTGTTCCGTCAACTGGTGCCGGCGTCTTTCCCTGATGTAAAGGCGCATCGCCTCGCGAATAAACGCGCTACGGTTGCGCTTTTCAAGGCGCGCCAGGCCGTCGACTTCTTCCAGGAGGCTATTGGGCAGGCAGATCATGATCTTCCGAATCTGAGCCATGACGAACCTCCGAACCGGCCAGAATAGGCCATTTTGATACCATATTTCGATTATACCTTGCCGCGGGCTCCCGTGTCAATATTATGGCTCCTGTCCAGCCGTCTATGCACAAAGGTAATTTCTGGCCAGACTCCAGCCAATCCAAGTCAAACTTTTGTTCTTTTGGGCCTTGATCTTCTACATAAAACATGTTAGAATAAGTGCATTCAAAGAAAACTTTATGCATATTTCCTGTTAATTTATTTTGGAAGGGGGCAAAAGTGTGAACGCCTTCTTGGGAGACGCCATCGCCCTGGGAGAACGGATCCGCAGGCGCCGCAAGATGTTGCGGATGACCCAGGGGGATCTGGCAGGCTCTGATTTCTCCCGCAGCTATATCTGCCAGGTGGAAAAAGGGAGGGTTAAACCTTCCTTGGACGCATTGGAACTGATTGCGACGAGGCTGGGGGTTTCTCCGGCCGATCTTTTGCCGGATCAACCTTTCCCCGGCGGAGAATGGCTGGCGGCTCATCCGCTGCGCATTGTCGCCATCGGTAACTTGATAGCCGGCGACTACAAAAAAGCCATTGCCCTGTTTAACAAGGCTCTGGCCCGTGCAAAAGCCGGATTGCCCCCCGGGCGGGAACGCCTTGAACCCGGCCAGCAGATCTTCCTGGCGGAATGCCGGCTCTTTCTGGCGGTGGCCCTGATGTTTGAAGGACGGTTTGCCAGCGCCGCCAGCGCCCTGGAGGACGAGCAGCCTTTTTGATCTAGCCGCGCGCTTCCGCAAAAGCCACCTTTGCGGCCTCAATGGTCCTATCCACTTCCTCCCACCCGTGCGCCGCCGACATGAAGCCGGCCTCGAACTGGGATGGAGCAAGGTAGATCCCCTGCCGCAGCATGCTCTGGAAGAAGCGGGCAAAAAATTCGGTGTCGGATCTTGCGGCGGTCTCCCAGTCTATAACCTTTTCCGGCGTGAAAAATGTGCAGAACATCGAACCCGCCTGGGTGGCATAAACCGGGATTCCGGCGGCGGCCGCTGCTTGCTTCAGGCTGTCCGCCAGGTAAGCGGTCTTCTTCTCCAGATCATGGTAGATCTCCCGCCGTTTATTGAGGATCTCCAGGGTCGCCAGCCCGGCGGTCATCGCCAGGGGGTTGCCGGAAAGAGTGCCCGCCTGGTAGACCGGCCCCGCCGGGGAAACCAGGGACATGATCTCCCTGCGCCCCCCGTAGGCGCCCACCGGCAGCCCTCCGCCAATAATCTTGCCGAATGTGGCCAGATCGGGCCTGATCCCGTATATAATCTGAGCCCCGCCATACGCCACCCGGAACCCGGTCATCACCTCGTCAAAGATCAAGAGCGCTCCATATTGCGAGGTGAGGAGCCGCAGGCCCTCCAGGTAGCCAGGTTCGGGCGGCACCACTCCCATATTGCCAGCCACCGGCTCGACAATCACCGCGGCGATATCCTCGCCAACGGCGTGAAAAGCTTCGTCCACGGCCTTGAGGTCGTTGTAAGGAAGAGTTATGGTGTCCTGGGCCGCATTAGGCGTCACCCCCGGGCTGTCCGGCACCCCCAGGGTCGCCGCCCCGGAACCGGCCTTGATCAACAGGCCGTCCGAGTGGCCATGGTAGCAGCCCACGAACTTGATGATTTTGTTCCGGCCGGTGAAGCCCCGGGCCAGGCGAAGAGCGCTCATCGTGGCCTCGGTGCCGGAGTTTACCATCCGCACCATGTCCATGCCTGGAAAGGCGTCGCAGATCAATTTGGCCAACCGGGTTTCAAGCTCCGTGGGAGCGCCGTAGCTGGTCCCGCGATCCACCGCCTCTTTAAGGGCCTCGACCACTTCCGGATGGGCGTGGCCGAGAATCAGCGGCCCCCAGGATCCCACGTAGTCGATATAAGCGTTCCCGTCCACATCGTAAAGGTAAGCCCCCTGAGCCCGGTCGATGAAGACCGGCCGTCCGCCCACCGCTCGAAAGGCCCGTACGGGGCTGTTCACTCCGCCCGGGATATATTGTTTGGCCTCGGCAAACATGGCTGCCGACCGCTTGTTGTCCAAATGTCGCTCCCCCCTGATTCTTATGGCGTTCCGCTGCTCATATATCTCATCCGCTCTTTCTTCAGTTCCCGAGCGGTAAAGAGCAGCCGGTAGTCGTTTATGCCGGTGGCCACGGCAATTTGACGGGCCACTTCCCGGCATTCCTCACGGTTTTTCGCGTGAATCATGGTGTAAAGGTTGTACGGCCACTTTGGATAGGTGATTCGGGAGTAACAATGGCTGACCGCCCGAAATTCGGCCATCCGCTGGCCCACTTCATCCTCCCGTTCGACCGGAACCCGCCAGACGCCCATGGCGTTGGCGGAAAAACCCACCTCCACATGCTTCAGCGTGGCTCCAAAGCGCCGGATTACACCGGCGGCCAGGTATTCCCGGATCTTGTCCAGAAGCTCTTCCTGGCGCATCCCTAATTTGTCCGCCAAAATCGCAAAGGGTTCGGGGGCCGCTTCCAAATCCTCTTGCAGCGCTTCAATGATCAGCCAATCCTGTCTGGTCAAATCGCGCGGCGCCGGTGAAGGCGCCGGTGAAGGCGCCGCCCCCTGCGAGGAGCCGGCCTGTTCCAAGCCGGCCTGGTTTTCCGACGACGCCACCTTATTTACTCCTCTGGCCATGCGGCGAGGGTTGTTTGCCCCTCCACCGCCCGTTGCCTCTCCGGTCCCGGGGTTCACCTCGAACTCAACCTTGATCTTGAAAAGCTGCCGGGCGGGCAACTCCAGGATCTCCGTGATGCCTGTCACGCGGGCAATATCGCCGAGAATCGCGGCAATCTCATGCTCCGTAGGCGCGGTTACCGTAAACCAGAGGTTGTAATCCAAAGGAGGCTCCTCATCGGCGGTCTCCCGCAGGTAATTATGCGTCACGCCCGGCCAGCGGCTGATCTGTGCCGCCACTTCATCCACACGCTCCATGGGAACGCGCATCGCCACCAGCGCGCTCCGGTAACCCAGGCGCTTGGAATCAAAGACCGCGCCCAGCCTGCGGACCAGCCCGCTCTCCTGCCACCCGGCCACCTTCCGGCAGATTTCGTTTTCCGCAAGGCCGATCCGGGCGCCCAGAGCGGCATACGGCCGCGCCGACAGAGGAAACTCTTTTTGCAAAAGATCCAACAGTTGCCGGTCAATCGCCTCAAGCGATGCGCTCACCGGGCAACCACCTCCGCCCTTCCCACTTTATACAGGCACCAGTGGTCTTCCGCCATATAGTCGCCGCCGGTCTCGTAAAAGGCTCTGGCCCGGCAACCGCCGCAGATCTCCTTGTATTCGCAGATCCCGCAGCGCCCACCCAATTCCATGGATCGTAACCGCAAAAAGACCGGGTTGGTACGCCAGATCTCGTCAAAAGGCGTCTCCCGGACGTTGCCCACCTTGAGGCTGAGATAGGGGCACGGGTTGACATCCCCATTCGGGATAATCACGCAATAGGAAGTCCCGGCCAGGCACCCGCGGGTGAAGCGCATGTTCATGCCTTTCTGCTTGGCGATGCGCATAAACTGCGGAGCGCAGGTCGGTTTGAGCTCGATATCAATGGCTTTCTGTTTTTCCATGATCCGGTTGAGCAGTTTCTCGTAACGGGCCGCCTCCAGCATCTGCCTGGTGAGATCCCTGCCCCGGCCGGTCGGCACCAGGAAGAAGACGTGGTGCGCGCTGGCCCCGAGTTTGATCGCCAGGTCGGTGACGTGTTCCACCTCATCGTAGTTGGGCTCGGTGACGGTGGTGTGGATCTGGACCTCCAGTCCGGCCTCCAGGGAGTATTTCACGCCGTCAACAGCCCCCTGCCAGGAGCCGGGTGACTGGTGAAAGGAGTCGTGAAACTCGGGTGTGGCGCTGTGGACGCTGATGCCAACCCGCGCCACTCCGGCCTCTTTGAGCTTTTTGGCCGTCGCGGCGTCGATCAACGTCCCGTTGCTGCCCAGGACCGGTCGCAGCCCGAGCCCCCTGGCATGCGCGATTAACTCGTAGATATCTTCGCGCAACAGCGGTTCCCCGCCGCTGAAGACCATGATCTTGAAACCCGCCCGGGCGATCTCCTCCAGGAGCTTCTTGCCCTCGTCGCTGGTCAGTTCGTTGGGATCTTGCACCCCGGCATCCCGGTAGCAGTGCTTGCATTTCAGGTTGCAGGAGCGGGTCGTGTTCCAGGAGATAATCATTTTATTGCCTCCTACCTTTGCTTCTTCAGCCAGGTTACCGCGTCTTTGGCCGAATAGGTGATGATCATGTCCGCGCCGGCCCGTTTCATGCTGATCAGGGTCTCCAGGCCCACCCTGGCCTCGTCAATCCAGCCTTTGGCCGCCGCCGCCTTGAGCATGGCGTATTCGCCGCTCACATTGTAGGCTGCCAGCGGTACTCCGAAGGTGTCTTTCACCCGCCGCACCACATCAAGATAGGCCAGGGCCGGCTTGACCATCACAATGTCGGCGCCTTCCGCCAGATCCAGCTCCACCTCGCGCAAGGCCTCGTTTGAATTGGCCGGGTCCATCTGGTGCGCCCGCCGGTCCCCGAACCTCGGGGTGGAGTCCGCCGCCTCCCGGAATGGCCCGTAGTAGGCGGAAGCGTATTTGGCCGCATAGGACATGATCGGGGTTTCGGTGAATCCCTGAGCGTCCAGCGCCTCGCGGATCGCCGCCACACGGCCGTCCATCATATCCGAGGGAGCCACGATATCCGCTCCGGCCGCGGCGTGGGAGACCGCCTCCCTGGCCAGAAGCTCCAGCGTGGCGTCATTCACGATGCAGTCGCCTTCCACGACGCCGCAGTGCCCATGGTCGGTGTATTCACAAAGACAGACATCGGTGATTACTAAAAGTTCCGGCGCCCGCGCCTTGATAGCCCGGATGGCCCGTTGCACCACGCCTTGCTCGCTCCAGGCCTCCGAACCCAACGGGTCCTTGCGCTCCGGTATACCAAAGAGGAGTATCGCTGGAATGCCCAGTTCGTAGACGGACGCCGCCTCCTCCGCCACCAGGTCCACCGACCAGTGGAAATTCCCCGGCATCGAGCCAATCTCTTTCTTGACCTTCGTCCCCGGGACCACAAAGAGCGGGTAGATCAGGTCGCCCGCCTCCAGAGCGGTTTCACGCACCAGGCGCCGCAGGCCTTCACTGCCCCGCAGGCGGCGCATCCGGATAGTTGGATACATTGTTTGTCCCTCCCGCATCCACAGCTGCCAAAATCAACAAGTCACCTCAACAAAGGGTCCAGATCACTGGCCACGGATCACTAGATCACGTTGTAACTTTATGTACAACATCTCCTAGTGATCTAGCAGAGCATACAATATGCCTACCCGAGGCCCTTACCTGCCGCCGGCAAAATGAGCCGCCAAGGCCTCCACCAGCCCATTGATGGTGTATTCCCCGGCCATGATGTCCACATGCAGGCCAAGCTCGCGAGCCGTATCAGCGGTAATCGGGCCGATGCAGGCCACCGTTACCGTCTGTAACAGTCCTGCAATATCCTCAACGCCCATCAGTTTTACAAAGTTCCTTACCGTGGAGGAACTGGTAAAGGTCACGACATGAATCTTTCCCTTGGCGAACATCTCCCGGAGTTCCGCCGCACGCGCCGCCTGGCCGCCTGTCACGGTAACATAAGCCGTTACATCGTCAACCTGCGCCCCTTGAGCGGTCAGATCCCTGGCCAGCACTTCCCGGGCCTCTTTCGCCCTGGGGAGTAGCACCCGCTTCCCGCGGAGATCTGCATCGGATAGACCGCTAATGATGGCTTCAGCCCGATATTCGGACGGAACGAATTCCACCCGTAACCCCCTGGCTTCCAGCGCCGCCGCGGTTTGCGAACCGATTGCCGCCAGCTTGCAGCCCGCCAGGGCCCGGATATCCCGGCCCAGGTCGCGCAGCCGGGTAATAAAGGCTTCCACGCCATTGACGCTGGTGAAGATCACCCAGTCGTATTCGCCAAGGCGGTTGATGGCCGCGTCCAGCCCGTCAAAGCTGGGCGGCGGGGCAATCTCGATCGTTGGAAACTCAATGGCCTCCGCCCCGTATTCGCGCAAGGCATCGCTCAATATACTGGCCTGTGCCCGAGAACGGGTGACCACGACACGTTTGCCGAAAAGAGGCTTTTGCTCAAACCAGTTCAAAACCGGCCTGAGATTCACCACTTCCCCAACCACGATCAGAGCGGGAGACCCAAAATGCCTGGCGGCCGCCAGATCGACAATGGTATCCAGCGTGCCCGTCAGAGTCTCCTGCGCCACCGTCGTCCCCCAGCGTACAAGCGCCACCGGGGTTGTGGGTTTGCGGCCGTGCGCCTTTAAATTTTCCACAATCCCGGCCAGGTTTTCCATGCCCATCAGAAACACAATGGTGTCCGTGGCGGTGGAGAGGTTCTTCCAGTTGATGCTGGAGACCTCTTTGGCGGGATCCTCGTGGCCGGTGACAATGGCCACCGATGAAGCATAACCACGGTGGGTAAGCGGGATGCCGGCATAGGCCGGACCGGCGATGGCGGAGGTCACTCCGGGTACCACTTCAAATTCGATGCCGTTACGGCGGGCATACTCCGCCTCTTCACCGCCCCGACCGAAGATATAGGGATCGCCGCCCTTCAGACGGGTGACAGTCTTCCCCTCCAGGGCCTTGCGAACCAGAATCTCATTGATCTCATCCTGGGGGACCGTATGATTGCTGGATTGTTTGCCGACATAGATCATCTCCGCCCCCGGCCTGGCAAATTCCAGCAGCTTGTCGCTGGCCAGCCGGTCAAAGACCACCACATCCGCTTTTTCAATGCACTCTTTGCCGCGCAGGGTCAAGAGCCCCGGATCCCCTGGTCCGGCGCCAACCAAAAATATCTTCCCCGTTTGCGTCCGTCGCGCCGGATCCTGTACCGTTTTCGACGCGGTCCGGGGTTCTGCCATATTGCTCATCTGGTGCTCCCCTTATCTATAATCGTTTAGTGAGCCATTCAAAAATTGTTTAAGAATCACGGGATCTTCAGGAATCACGCAAGGCCTGTTTTAACTCTTCCAATATCTCCTGGGCGCCCTGCCGGCGAAGCTGCCGGGCCAGGCGAAAGCCAAGGCTTTCACTATCCACGGCTGGGCCGGAGATGCTTCCCCGCACCAGCCTCTTTCCATCCAGGCTGGCTACTACTCCCGAAATACGCATCTCCGCGCCGGAAACCTCACCCAGCGCCCCAATGGGAACATGGCATCCTCCCTCCAGTTCGGCCAGAAACGCCCGCTCAGCCCTTACCGCCATCTCGGTCTCCGGGTGTCGCATGGTCTCCACAAGACTCCGGGCTTGGGCGTCGTCCACCCGGATCTCCACCCCGAGCGCCCCCTGCCCGACCGCTGGCAGGCAAATCTCCGGGGAGATCCGTTCCACCACCGGCGCGTCCCATTCCATGCGATCCAGCCCCGCCGCCGCCAGGACGATTGCCGCTAGCTTCAGGCCGTCCAGCTTCCGCAGCCTGGTGTCCAGATTGCCGCGTATCGGCTCAAAGGCCAGATCCGGCCGGAGGTGTTTCAGTTGCGCGATCCGCCTCAGGCTGCTGGTGCCGACCACGGCGCCCTCCGGCAGTTCGGCCACAGATCCTGCGAGACGGGAGATCAACACATCCCGGGGATCGACCCGTTTGGGCATCCCGGCAATGGCCAGCCCCGGAGGGATCTGAGTCGGGACGTCCTTCATGCTGTGCACCGCCAGGTCGATCTCCCCGGTCGTCAGCGCGTGTTCGATCTCCTTCACAAAAAGCCCCTTGTCACCGATAGCCGGCAACGGAGTATCGAGGATCTTGTCGCCCTTGGTCTTGATATGCCGGATCTCCACCTCCAGATCCGGATGCGCCGCCTTTAGAACACCGATCACCCAGTTGGTCTGCCAGAGCGCCAGCTGGCTGTCCCGGGTGCCAACCACCAATTTAGTCATCATTTCAGCCTGCCTGTTTTTAGTTACTTTGGAAATGAAAGTCCGGCTGTCAACTCCTCAGCCGGGAAATCCCTTCCGAAGATATTCCAGATCTCTAAACGAATCCCTGCCCTGTCCTGGTTCCGGATCTGCGCCAAAATCTGGCTGTCCACCAGCCGCCTGAAGAGCTCCTCCCGCTGCGCGCCAATGGGGTAGCGAGCCAGAACCTCCGCGCGCAGCCTCGCCATCAGATCCAGAAAGACGGCATATTCCGGTCCATAGATCTCTTCCAGATCCTCCCGGAGGCGTCTGGCCAGCGCCGGACTTGCGCCGCCCGTGGAAATGGCCAGGGTCAGCGCCCCCTGCCTGACCACCGCCGGCACGATAAAATTGGATTCCGCGGCGCAATCCACCACATTTACGAGGCAGTGGTTCTCCCGAGCTTCCCGGGCCACCTCTCCATTTATCCCAGGATCATCCGTAGCGGCAATCACCACAAACATCCCGGCGCAATCTCCCGGCCGGTAGCCGCGGGGGAGGTGGACAATCCGGCCCTGGGCCGCCAGTTGGGCCAACCCATCAACCAATTCAGGGCTGACCACCGTGACAACCGCCCCACATTCCAGAAGGGACCCCACCTTGCGCTCCGCCACCTTGCCGCCGCCTGCCACCAGGCACGGGCGCCCCGCCAGATCCAGCATAATCGGAAAATATCTTTCCAAAAGCTTACCTCCACGTTAAATCCAGTCCATCCGCGTGCGCATCACGAGCCGCGGATGAAGAAGTGCGGATGGCTGGCCAGAAAGTTGATGCCAAAATAATTAAACAGGACCGCCAGAAAGCCGATTACCGTAAAGAGCACCGCCTTCCGCCCGCGCCATTTTTTTATATGGCGGAAGTACAGCGCGAGCGCGAAGATCAACCAGGTAAACAGCGACCAGGTCTCCTTGGCGTTCCAATCCCAGTAGTTCCCCCAGGCGTATTTGGCCCAGACGGCGCCGGTGATGATTCCAACGGTCAAAAGCGGAAAGCCCCATTGGATCATCCGTTCATTCAAAAACTCCAGCCGGTCCAACGAGGGAAGCCGGTCGTACCAGATAGTGAACTTTTTGTGCTTGAGCTGGTACTCCTGCCAGAGGTATTGAATTCCAATCAGAAAAGACAGGGTGAAAGCTCCATAGGAGAAGAAGTTAAAGGTCACATGAAGCAAGAGCCAGCCGCTCTGGAGTCTTGGCGGGAGCGCCCGCACCACCGGCGGGAGCATTTGCAGCATCGGCGGGAGCGCCCGCACCTCCTGTGGCAGGTACATGGCATAAGCCAGGCCAACGCTTGCAAAAAGTAAGAAGAACGCGCTCAACACCGGCCATTGCCATTTCCAGTCCAGATACAGGTAGATGGTCAGCGCCCCTAAAACCAGGGCCGTAAGCGATTCGTAAAAGGTGGTAAGAGGCGCATGGCCCAATGCGAAGGCACGCGCCAGTATGGAGAGGGTTAAAGCCACCCACCCGATCTTGGCCAGAAGGCCCCCAAAAGCCGCCAGCCGCGGTGCACCCGCCTTAAATCTGGCGACATAGACCGCCAGGCTTGCCCAGAGGCTTACCGCTGCTAGCTGTAAGAATCGTTCGGAAAGGATTAGCATAACGGACCCCCTTTGGCTCTGTCGGCAACAGGCAGGTTCGCCTTATCCGGAACCTTGGCCGGTTCTGAGGCGGGCCGGTTAACCACCTCGTTCTGGGCAATCCTGCCCGGCTCCAGCCCGAAGAGTTCCGGCATGACCTCCAGGTATTGAGCCCGCCGCCCATCGTTGGCCGCCTGTTTCAGAAAGACCACCGGGTCGTGCAAAAGTTTGTTTACAATAGCCTGGGCCATGGCCGTCACCTGGTTCTTTCCTTTTTCATCCAGGTTCGGCAACCGGCTGAAGAGCTTCTCAAGCTCCTGCTGCCAAATGCCGTCCCCATGCTCCCGTAGCGCCCGGATCAGCGGCACCACCTGGCGCGAAGACCACCATTGCGAAAATTCCTTCAACTCCTCGGAGATAATGATCTCCGCCCGTTTGACCTGTTGTTCGCGCTTTTGCAGGTTGGTCTCCACCACCGAATGAAGATCGTCAATATTGTAAAGGTAGACGTTATCCAACTCGTTCACTTTTGGGTCGATATCCCGGGGCACGGCGATATCCACCAGGAACAACGAACGGTTTCGTCGCGCCCGCATCACTTCTTGCACCGTATCATAGTGAATCACCAGATGTGGCGCGCCGGTAGAACTGATTACGATATCCGCCTTTTGCAAAGTCTCGCCCAGGGCCTCGAAAGCCACCGGTTCGCCGCCAAAATCTCTGGCAAGCTGGCAGGCCCGCTCGTAGGTCCGGTTGGTTACCAGGATCGCGCTGGCGCCGTGCTCCTGAAGGTTTTTGACGGTAAGCTCGCTCATCTTGCCCGCGCCCACAATGAGCACCACCTTGCCCTCCAGGGCGCCGAAGATCTTCCGGGCCAGTTCCACGGCAGCATAACTGATGGACACCGCGTTTTGGCCGATCTCCGTCTCGGTGCGCACCCGTTTCCCGACCTCAACCGAGTGTTGAAAGAGCTTGCTCAAATAAGCCGCGACAGTCTTCCTCTCCTGAGCCACCGCCAGAGCTTCCTTCACCTGGCCGAGGATCTGGGGCTCGCCGAGGATCATGGAATCCAGGCCGGATGCCACCACAAACAGGTGCTGCACCGCCTCCAGGTCGTAAAAATTATAGAGATACCGCTCCAATTGGTTTTCCAGGCCTTGCTGCACCTCGTTTAAAAATCCCACGACGGATTGGCGAGCACCTGTGAGATCCTCCGAAGCGGCATAGATCTCCGTCCGGTTGCATGTGGACAAGATCACGGCCTCTTGCAGGCGCGGTTGCTCTTTTAGCCTTTGCAATCCAGTCTCCCGCCTGGTTCCGGCGAAGCTCAGCTTCTCCCGCACCTCCACCGGCGCTGTTTTGTGGTTGAGACCAACCGTAACGATATGCATCTACAAGCTCCCTTTCCATATTGGACGGAACAATAGTTATAATTCGCCGGTAAAGCCCCAAATCCTCTCTCAATCCTTTACCGGCTTTACCACGCAAACGTCAAAAATATCGCTTGAGGCTGAGCCCGATCATTCGATAATGAGAGTAATTTGACCCTGCCCCCGTGGAGCTTCCACCCACTTGCTGGTGATACCTGCCATCCAGGGCAATGGTGATCGCCCGCCAGCCATATTCGACTTTCGCTGTGAGGTCACTCCAGAACCGGGGTGCCACAGACGCCCCTTCCTCTTTATACGCATCCTCGCCTCTGCCCAGCTGGTAGGATAATGAGCCTACCAGGCCGGGCCACGGGGAAGCTGAAAGCTGTAAAGAAAGCTGGTCGCTTCCCTCTCCCTCTTTCAGGCCGGCTACCTCCCTGAGGCCACTGTAGTAAAAGCTGGCGCCCACCCAGTGCCATAAACTTCCGTCCAGGCCAGCCTGCATTCGATAAGCCTTTAATCGAAAACGCTCCGAAATTTCCTCAAAGTTCCCCCCGATGCTGCCATTAAACCTGAAAGTACTGGAAAGCATCCGGTTGTAACCAAGATCCGCACTGGCTCCATAGATGCCGGGCACGCCTCTCGTCAAACTCTGGCTCCGGCTCACCCCAAAGCTGGCTGTAAGCCCGGGAAGCACCAGGGTGGAAGAGTCCGCGCTCAGCAGCAAGGTTTGCTCGGCAGGCAGCCGTTTTACTTCCGCGCGGCCAAAAATCCTCGTCCGGGCAGTCGCCTGCCCCCCCAGGGAAAGACTGAGGTCATCCTCCTGGGTACGCTGATCTCCTGCTTCTACCCACTGATCAAGCAACGAATAGCCGGCATCGAAGTTCCACCGTTCGGAAAAGGTCTTAGAGAAGGACGCGTTATTGCGCCGCTGGACGCGGTGTCCCTCCACGGGTTTGTCCTCCTCTTGAAGATTGGTGTTCTGGCTCGAATCCAACCAGGCCCGATCGTTAAATTCGAACCGGGTGTCGTGTGAGGCTCTCAACCGGGTGGTCTGGCTTGGCTCCAGGGTAAAACCAGCGCCGTAGCCGCTTGTCTCGTGGACCGGGTTAACCTCGTCACTCTTCGAATTGTCATACCAGCCGTTTATGGACAGCTTTTGGGAAGGCTTGAGCAAAATTCCCGTGGACAATGACCGATTCCTGGTCGTAGTCCCATTCAAAAAATCGCTGATTTCACCTTGAGCCAGGCTGAGATCGAGGCTGTTTTCCCCGAAGTTTTGTTGAAAGCTTGCGCTCCGGCTGGTGGTCATCCGGAGGATTCCCTGGCTCATGGTGACGGCGTCCGCCGATGAAGCCCCCTGTGGTATGATGAAGGAAGGAGGTAAGTTCTCCAATTCCCGCCGCAAGTCCAGGGTAATCAGAGGAAGTTTGGGCAACGTCAAATAGAAGCGGGAAAAGTACAACTCCTGCTCCCCAAGTGGTGTGGAAGGATCGAGCCGGTCCTGCGTCAGATTCAAATTATAACCGGAGGATATTTGAAAAGGACGATTGGGAAAAAGGTTGCTCCCAAAACTGAAACTTTGTACCCTGGTGTCCAGAAATTTATCATTATCCTTCCCTGACCCGCTCTCCACCCGGCTGGAGGCGACGGTCCCCAACCCAATCTGATAGCTTCCAACCCGCGGGTTGAACAACGGCCCAAAGAGGTTTAACTGCAACTTGTAGTCAAAGTCCTTGTAGGTGTTGAGAGTCTCGTCAACAAGGTAAAAGTTCCATTGTTTAGCACCGAATTCCAGGGTGCCGTTGTATGACAACAGCCCTCCCGCCTGCGCATCCAGTGAAGGAAATGACGGAATGCCGGTAAAAAGCATTCCAAGTATTAAAATAGCAATATGCCAGAAAAGCACTGGTCTGGTTTGTTTCAATTGCCCCCAACCTTTGCCACGGGGCTACTTGTCATGGCACTCCAGGCACAGGCGGCTGCCCTGGGTTCCCTCCCGAAGGGGGAATTCTCCGCCGCTTGCATAAGCGACAGCGCCCTGACCGCCGATACCGGCGTCCATGCCGTGAACCTCGTGACAAGTGCCGCACCTGATAACCCCGTTATATAGCTTAATCTTCGCGTTGGTGATAACCTTGAATTCTCCCCCCGGCCGGTAGGGCACATCCACCGGATGGTCCTTCGGGTCAACCCCGAAAGCCAGCATCGGTGTCATAGCGTCCTCCCCGTCTGCGCGCAATCCCCAAGCCGGCGCGCTTATGGTGCCATCATGACACCCCAGGCAAAAACGTGAACTCCCGGCCTGGGATCCACCATCAAAATTGCTGTAACCGTTACCCCCGACGGAATCCTGCATCTCCTGGCCCCGGCCATAAGGCCCGGTTGCCGGAATGTGGCATATTTCACAGGCTTCACTCGTAGATTGCGACTGGCCGCCCGCACCCGCCAGTAAAAAGTCGTGCGTTGAGGGGAGCACCCCCCCTCGGACCGGTACAGCCCCAAAAGATACCCAGACAAAAAACCCAACCGCGACCATCACCAAGATCAATGAAGAGGATGGCCGCAAGACAACCAAAACAGGCCTCTTCGCGATTCCGTTCGCTTCCACCTTGGCACCTCCTTGCGCGCAAGGTAGACGTCAGCCTACTTGGTAAAGACGCTTAACTCGGTCATCAGGATCCAGCCGACATTACCTTGCTCATCTTTATTATTCGGCAAGATCTCGGCTTTGATATAGCGTCCCCGCACAGGCTCATTAGCGCTCTCCCAGAAAAGCCAGCTGACCCGCTCGTTGTCTTTCTGTTCCGGGAACCAGGTTGCCGCCTCTCCTATCTTTTTGTAGGTTTTATTGTCCTCGGAGACCCATAAGACCATCTTGGCGGGAAGTTGCACATCTGAGGTAATAGTGCGCATAAACCCACCAGAGATCCTGGAAATCCCGGTACGAACTTCACCCAGGTCCAAAATCACACTCTGGTTTATTCCAGCGTTAGCATTTATTTCCCAACCAACCGCGTCTCCCCAGGCATGTTTACTCAGGCCATCAGTGAGCTTGAGGCCATCGTCCGGAAAGACGATGCTAGGCGTCA
>JBLNCV010000064.1:0-11834 GCA_050260975.1 Syntrophothermus sp.
GCTGGCGTTCAAAGATGTATTTGATAATGCTGTCCCTGGTAAATTCGTCGATCACAATGAACCGCACGCCATAATTAAAAGTGGAAGCATCCTTGTTATAATCGATCTTTCTGACTATCTCTCCGACGACACGGATCGTGGCCCTGGGCAAAGGTAATTCGATATCGATCCGGATGCCGTTTTGTAGATCCTCATGGTCCACCAGGGTTAACCCGCCCCCGCTGAGGTTGCTGCAATAAGCCTTGCGCCAGTCACTAAGCGGGCCGGTGAGCCCGCGGATCCGGTATTTCAGGCCAATCAGGCAATCCAAACGCACATCCTGCCGTTTCTGAACCTTTTCCACGGCGGCCGGCAAAGAGAGGATCAGACACGGCACCGGATCTTCGGAGTACCCGATTACCCGCGTCTCAAATTGGACAACTCCACCTTTGATCGAGTCTTCGACCGTATAAGAGATGGTCACGGGTGTCGCCATCGGTAAAGTCAGCAGTTCCCCTTTTTTGGTGGGAATGGCCAGGGCGAGCGATCTCCTGCTGATATCCTCGATCCGGGAGGTATATCGCCCGGCGTATTCACCTGCCCTCACTTCAACCTGCACTGATTGCCCGACCCTCAGGCTGTCGTGTACCGGCAACTTGCACCCTCCTTTAGAGCGACCTCTGCAACCGTCGCGCCATGCGTTGGAAGATTCCCTTGATCCCCTCGCGCGGCAGGGGGTCCGCCGCACCCACCCGCAAGAGTTCATCCGCCAGGCGAAAGATCCCCCTGCTGGCCCGGGCATTGGGGTAACCGACAACCAAGGGCCGCTGCTCGCGAACCGCCTTGGAAACCGCCGGGTCTTCCTCAACACATCCAAGATAAGCGATATTTGTATCCAAGAACTGCTGGCTGACGTTCTTGAGCCGCTCAAAGACCGCCCAGCCCTCTGAAGGATCTCCGGCCATGTTCACTACAATCTTGATCCGGGTCTGCGGATTGGAATCATGCAGCACCTTGATCACGCCGTATGCATCGGTAATCGCCGTAGGTTCCGGGGTGGTGACGATCACCGCTTCCTGCGAGGCGGACACAAAGCTCATCACCTGCCGGCCGATTCCGGCGCCGGTGTCGATCAAGCAAACATCGATCATTCCATCCAGATCCCTGAGCCCGTCGATAAAGCGAACCAATTGTGCCTGTGGTACGTTGGCCAGATCGTAAAGCCCCGAACCCCCGGCAAAGATCTTCACCCCTGCCGGCCCGACGGCCACCACGTCCTGAATGTTCTTTTCCCCGCGCAACACATGCGAAAGGTTGTATTCTGGAATAATCCCTAAAACGATATCCAGATTGGCCAACCCCAGATCCGCATCAAGAATGCCTACACGGACCCCCTTTTGCGCCAGGGCAATCCCTAGATTTACCGTCAGGTTGGTCTTACCGACGCCACCTTTGCCGCTGGAGATGGTAATCACCCTTGGGTCGACAATGGTTGCAGGCTTGTTGGCCTCCTGGGCTAATTGGCGAAGGCGTTGAGCTTGATCCCGAAACTGAGAAATCTCCGTCATCATTGCGTCATACCTCCCAAGAGCAGGCCCGTCAACCTCGCCGAATCGGCCTCCTCAATGTCATCCGGCACATTTTGGCCAATGCTTAGATAGGAGACCGGGCATTTGGTCTCCAGCACGCTGTTGAAGATACAACCGTAACTTGAGGTTTCGTCGAGTTTCGTAAAGATCAACCAGTTGTATTTCGCGGGTCGGAAGTGCTCCATACAATCCCGCAGGTCGGCGAACTTGGTTGTCGCGCTGAGCACCAGATGGGTCTCGTCAGGGTTGGCCGCGGCCAGAAAAGCGAGCAACTCGGACATCTGTTGTTCATTGCGCTGGCTCCGGCCTGCCGTGTCGATGAAAACCAGCTCCTTCTTGGACATCTTGGCCAAGGCCAATTTTAATTCCGGCGGGGTAAAGGCAATCTCTATCGGTATGCCAATGATCTCCGCGTATGTTTTCAGTTGCTCCACCGCGGCGATTCTATAAGTATCCGCCGTAATCAGCCCCACATCCTTTTTGGCCACCAGGGCGGCATGCGCAGCCAACTTGGCCACCGTGGTTGTCTTGCCCACCCCGGTGGGGCCAACCAGAGCCACCACTTTGCGGGTTCCGGGTTTGGCGACCCGGGACCGGGCCGACACGGAAAAGATATCCGATACATGGTTGCGAACCAACCTGGACACCGTTTCTTCATTTTGCCATGCCGCCTCGTCCAACTGCCTGAAAAGGGCCTCCTCGATGCCCATGACATGCTCAGCGGCTATTTCGTTGGCCAGGAGCGTCTTGCGTATCTTATCCCACGCCGGGGAGACGTGGGGAAGCGTTCCCGATTCGCGCAACTGGGTGGTAACCTGCTGCAACATCTTGCGCATCGTGAGAAGTTCGTTTTGCAGAGAGGCTTCCGTGTCCCGGCTCTCAAAAGTCGCGGTCTTTACTCCAGGCACCACTGCCAGAACCGGCTTGGCGGTAGTTTCCAGGCGGCCTGGATCTTTTTTGGGCAAATCCTGCTTGATGGCCTCGGACCTGGCGGCAGCCATCGTTTCTGATCTGGAAAACAACGGTTGGAAAGTGGGCTCCGAGCGTAGCAACTGGTGGCCGTCCGACGCTTTACCAGGCCCTGGCGTCGCGGGATAGAAGCCGGGGCTGGAATTAGCGACGACTTCTGCCTTGGTTTCTTCAACTTTACGTTCCTGGGTGGCGGATACCCGGGCGCCGACGTCCACCGCGGCGATGACCTCCACTACTTGCCGACCAAAGAGGCCAAAGATTCCCCCGCGTCGGAACTTCTTGGAGTGCAGGATGACGGCATCCCTGCCCAGGTCGGCCTTGACCTTGGCGATCGCCTCTTGCATCGTTTCCGCTTCAAAACGCTTAACCTTCATTGCCAATGCTCACCATCCCTACCGATTGAACTTCCACGTCCGGTGAAATTTCGTTATACGAAAGGACAGCCAGTTTGGGAGCCGCCCGTTCGGTAAGACGCTTGAAATATGCCCGTATCTGAGCGCCGCACAGGATCGCCGGTGTACGTCCCAGAGGAGTAAATTTCTCGATCTCCTTCGCCAGAGCTGTAAGCAGTTTCTGCGCCGCTTTTGGTTCGATGGAGAGAAACTTCCCCTGTTCCCCCACCTGGATCGACTGGGCAATCATCTCTTCAACCCCTGGATCCAGGGTGGCCACCAGAAGCTTTTTCTTGTCGTCGGCATACATATGGCTTATCTGGCGGGCCAAAGCCTGCCGGACATACTCCGTCAGCAAGTCGGTATCCTTGGTCAGCCGGGCATAATCCGCCAGGGCTTCCAAGATCGTCACCAGGTTACGGATGGGTACTTCCTCCCGCAGCAGGTTTTGCAGTACCTTTTGCACCTCGCCGAGATTTAAGAGATCCGGAATCAGTTCCTCGACTACCGCACTGTACTCCTCTTTCAACCCGTCAATCAGATTCTTGACCTCCTGCCGCCCCAGAAGCTCATAGGCGTGGGAGCGCAGGACCTCGGTCAGGTGCGTGGCCAGGACCGAAGGTGGATCCACCACGGTATACCCCGCCACTTCGGCTTCTTCACGCCGGTTGGCCTCGATCCACAAGGCCGGCAAGCCGAACGCCGGTTCAACGATGGAAATTCCCTGGACTGGGGTTTTGACAGACCCTGTATCCATTGCCAGGAATTGGTTAACCATTAGTTCTGCGTAAGCCACCTCCACTCCTTTAATTTTGAGGGAATAGGCTCCGGGCTTGAGCTGCATATTGTCCCGCACCCGGATCGTGGGAATGATCATCCCCAGATCCAGTGCCGTCTGGCGGCGAATCAGGTTGATCCGGTCGAAAAGATCGCCTCCCTGGGCTGGATCCACCAGCGGAATAAGGCTATAGCCTATTTCCATCTCAATGGGATCGATGGATAAGAGCGAAAGAACATTCTCTGGCTTTTTGGCTGCCTCCAACTCGGCTTCCCGCTCTTGCTCCTCCTTCTTCTCCTCCGCAACCTGGAGGGCCCTGGAAGCGCTGCGGGCCAGATACGCCGCACCGCCGGCCAAAGCCCAAAACGGAATGGTGGGCATCCCGGGCACCAGGCCGAAGAGCGCCAGCGCCCAGGCGCCCAGGTAGAGCACCTTGGGTTGAGCCAGCATCTGCTCGATCACGTCCTGGCCCATGTTCCCGTCGGAGGCGGCCCTGGTTACAATAATACCGGTTGCCACGGAAATAAGCAGCGCCGGAATCTGCGTCACCAGGCCGTCACCCACGGTCAGAAGCGTGTAACGCTGCAAGGCCTGGACCAGCGGCAAGCCCTTCTGCAAGATCCCAATCGCAAAACCACCCAGGATGTTGATGACAATAATGATAATGCCGGCGATGGCATCGCCCTTGACGAATTTGCTGGCGCCGTCCATCGCCCCGTAGAAATCCGCCTCTCGTTCTATGTCGCGCCGCCTTTGCCTGGCCTCGACCTCATTGATCAGCCCCGCGTTCAGGTCGGCGTCAATGCTCATCTGTTTGCCCGGCATGGCGTCCAAGGTGAACCTGGCGGCGACCTCCGCTACACGCTCGGCTCCTTTAGTGATCACGATGAATTGAATGACCACCAGAATTAGAAAGACCACAAACCCCACTACATAATTGCCGCCGACCACAAAGTTTCCGAAAGCATTGATAATTTTGCCGGCATAACCGTTTAACAAAATAAGGCGTGTCGAAGAGACGTTTAACGCAAGCCGAAACAAGGTCGTCACCAGGAGCAAGGACGGAAATACCGACAACTCCAGCGCGCCGCCCACGTTCATGGTGAGGAGCAGAAGCAGGATCGCCAGGCTGATGTTGGCGGCCAGAAGCAGATCCAGGACAAAAGGTGGCAAGGGGATGACCATCATCATCACGATGAGGACAACCGCCACAACCACCAGCATTTCGCTGTATTGCCTGGCCATCGCCATCGGCGAGGCCGCCACCCGTGTGGACATCCTGATTCACCCCCCGAGCCCGTACCTTGCCAGACCCTGATCAGGCCCGTTTACGCTTGAGCCGGTAGACAAAGGCCAGTACTTCGGCAACCGCCTGGTAAAGATCTGGCGGGATGGCCTGCCCGATCTCCGCGGTCTCGTACAATGCTCTGGCCAGCGGCCGGTTCTCCACCAGCACCACGCCGTTGGCCTCAGCGATCTCCTTGATCTTCCTGGCGATGTAACCCTCGCCCATCGCCACCACCTCCGGCGCCCCCATGCGGGAGGGGTCGTACCTGAGCGCCACCGCGATGTGTGTCGGGTTGGTGATCACCACATCGGCCTTGGGAACCTGTTGCATCATCCGGCGCATGGCAATTTGTCTTTGCCTTTGTTTGATCCGTGCCCGCACCTGCGGATCGCCTTCCATCTGCCGGAACTCTTCCTTGATGTCTTCTTTGGACATCTTCAAGCTCTTCTCGTACTCCCAGCGCTGGTAGTAAAAGTCGAAGATCGCCAGCACCAGCAAGGCTACCGCCACCCGCATTCCCACCTGGTAGATCAGGTCGGTGATTACGGTAAAAACCTCGCCGATACCCATGTCCCCCAGCTGGAAAAAGACATTGACGCCACCTTTTACGGTGGAATAAGCAACCCAGCCGATAATCGTTACCTTGGCCAGGGCCTTGATCAGATCCACTAGAGCCTGCCGGCTGAAAAGGCGTTTTGCGCCGGCAATGGGGTTGATCTTCTCAAACTTTGGAACCAGAGGTTCGGTGGTAAAAAGCACCCCTACCTGCAAAAAATTGATAAACATCCCCACGATCAGCGCGACTCCGAGAATCGGCAAGATCGCCGTCCCCAGGAAGAGCCCGACCCTGAGCCCCAGTGCATAGACGGCATCCGCGGTAAGGTCTCCCTCCGGGGGCCTGCCCAGATACTCCCTCATCAAATCGGTCAGGGAATCGATGGCCGGCCTCTGTATCTGGTGTAGAAGGAAGAAGACCGCCATCAAAACCAATGCGGTACTTAACTCGCCACTCCTGGATACATGGCCCTTTCTTCTGGATTCCTGCCTGCGCTTGGGTGTGGCGGGTTCGGTCTTTTCTCCGGCGAAGAGCTGTAGATCGATATGCGATTCCGCATTGCAACCGGCGACTTCCCGCAGCGGAATCATATATTCAAAATCCGACGCCATGGGTTACCCCCCTTCGCTCCGGGAAAACAACCGGTAAAAGAACTGGAACATCTGGCCGTTCTGGCTGAAGGTTGCTTCCACAATTGACACATACAACGGTAGAGCCAGCATTACAAATACCAGGCCGACCACAATCTTGGCCGGAAACCCGATGATGAACACATTGATCTGCGGCACCGCCCTGGCTACCACCCCCAGAGCGATATCGGTCAGAAACACGGCGGCCACCACCGGCAAGCTGATCTTAAACCCCAGGAGAAACATGGCTCCAAAAGCTTCCACCACCTTGCCGATCACCGCCGGCTCATACCGCCATCCGCCCAACGGGACCAGTTCAAAGGTCCGGGCCAAGGCTTCAATCAGGTAATGATGCCCGTTTATAATCAGGAAGAGCAGGATCGCCAGGACATATTGAAATTGCGCCATGATCGGCACCTGCTGCCCGGACTGGGGGTCCAGGATATTCACCAGGGAAAATCCGATAGGTATATCGATCATTTCCCCGGCCATCTGCATGGCCCCAAAGGTCAACAGGACAATATACCCAAGGGTCAGGCCAATGGCCAATTCCGCCACCATGGCCGCCACATAGCCGTACAAGCTCTCGCCCAAACCTGCCTTACTGGAGACTGCCGCGGCCGGTAAAAGAAAGAAAGCTAAAATCAAAGCCAGGCCGAGTTTAACTAGACCGGGAATGTTCCGGCTGCTGAAAAAAGGAGTAGCGATGAACATACCCAGAACTCTGGACAGGACCAAAAGATAGCGATGAAATTGGCCGAGAGCGGCCCCGAGAATGTCCATGGTGCTCCCTCCTTTTACTGTACGAAGTTGTGCAGGTTGCCAAAAAGCCCCCTGGCGAAGTCCAAGAGCACCGAAAGCATCCACGGACCGAAGATCGCCAGGGCGATAAAGACCGCGATGATCTTGGGCACAAAAGCCAGGGTCTGTTCCTGCAACTGGGTGGTAGCCTGAAAGATGCTTACCGCAAGCCCCACCGCCAATCCCAGGCCCAACACCGGGGCGGAGACCAAAAGTACCGTATACAGAGCTTCTCTCCCGAGATTGATCACAAAGGTTTCCGACACTTCCGATCCCCCTTTTAATGGAAGCTGAGCATCAAGGATCTCACCACCAGGTACCAGCCGTCTACCATGACAAAGAGCAGAATTTTAAACGGCAGGGAGATCATCACCGGCGGCAGCATCAACATCCCCATGGACATCAAGGTGCTGGCCACAATCATGTCGATGACGATAAAAGGAATAAAGATCATAAAACCGATCTGAAAAGCAGTCTTCAGTTCGCTGATGATAAATGCCGGGATCACCACATGGATGGGAACTTCATCGGCATTATGCGGCCTTGGCAGCCTAGCCATCTGCACAAAGAGCTCCAGATCCTTCTCCCGGGTCTGCTTGAGCATGAAGCTCCGCACCGGCTTGATGGCCCGCTGAAAAGCCTGGGTCTGATCGATCTTTCCCGCCAGGTACGGCTGTAAAGCCTGATCGTTTACCTCCTGCCAGGTCGGCGCCATCACAAAAAAGGTGAGAAAAAGCGCCAGACCCACCAGCACCTGGTTGGGCGGCAATTGTTGCGTCGCCAGCGCGTTACGGACAAAACCCAGCACGACGATGATCCGCGTAAAAGAAGTGGTCATAATCAGGATGGAAGGCGCCAGCGACAGGATGGTCAAAAGAAAGAGCACCTGCAAGCTGATCGCCACATCCTGCGGCCTGCCCGAAGCATCCACCCCAAGGTTAATCCTCGGTAGCGTAACCGGCGCTGCCTCTGCACCCAGAGACATGACAACGATGAGCCCGGCCACCAGCACCGTTTGCGCCAATATAATCATCCGGGCCCGGCCCATGCGGGCCATGATGCCAGCAAACCGCATCTTATCGCCTCTCCTCAAGGTTATCCCGCCGGGGCGCCTGGCGCTGAAGCAGGCGTAAACGCTCAATTTGCGTCTGAACCTCCGCCGGCACCTGCCGCCGCGCAGCTTCCTGCTGTGGCTCAACCCCACGGCGTGGCTCGACTCCGCGGCGTGACACAGCATCCCTTAAAGCCAGTGGCTTTCCCATCCACTGTTTTACCAACTTCCGGCCTTTGTCCAGGAGCGCAGCAGCCCAATCCGGATATGACGCCGCCCCTCCGGGGAAAAAGGCGGTTTCCCCTTGAGCCGTGGCGCTGAGGAGTTCCTGCACGAGCGCCGGATCGTCCACCTGCCCCAAAGAGGAGATGCTCTCTTTATTTACGCCCACCAGCAAAACCCGATCAACCGCTTTCAGAAGGTAAACCTGGCTTGTCTGGTTTAGAGTGCAGGCTTCAATGACCCTCAGGTATCTCCCTTGCCAGTTACGAGTCACCCGCTGGGCGTAAAACCTGGTGGACAGGTAGACAAACGGCAGCAAAAACAATAATGCCAGGAGAATCTTCAGCCATATCCAACCCGAGCCAACCGACCACTCCGGAACGCTATTCATCGGAGATCTTTCCTCCCGACCTGCCAAAAGTCGACTCTAGGAGACAACATCGTACATTTTTGGCTCAAACAGGCGTTGGCCGAAAGCTCACGCCAACGCCTTCTTTACAGCGTCCAGCACCCGATCGGGCTGGAAGGGCTTGACCACAAAGTCCTTGGCGCCGGCCTGGATGGCGTCGATGACCATCGCTTGCTGCCCCATGGCACTGCACATGATGATTACGGCATTGGGGTTGATCTTTTTGATCTCCTTCACCGCCGAAATGCCATCCATCTCCGGCATGGTGATGTCCATGGTCACAAGGTCGGGCTGCAATTCTTTGAACTTTTCGATGGCGTTTGTGCCGCTTTCCGCTTCGCCAACTACTTCGTATCCCCCCTTGGTCAAAATGTCCTTGAGCATGGTCCTCATAAATGCCGCGTCATCGATGATCAAAATCTTCTTTGCCATAGCCACTCCTCCTTACCGTCCTGTGTCTGGCGCGCGTTGCCTCTCCACGGACCGCGCGCCATCTCGCCCATCCTGGGCTCATGCAGATCTCCGATATTTACTGCAAATTGTTCACACGTTCCATAGGGCTGACAATATCCGTGATCTTGACGGCAAAGTTCTCGTCTATGACCACCACTTCACCCTTGGCAATCAGCTTGCCGTTCACCAGAATATCGATTGGCTCGCCGGCCAGCTTTTCAAGTTCCACGATGGAACCTTTGCCCAGCTCCAAAATGTCCTTGATCATCATCTTGGTACGCCCAAGCTCCACTGTTACCCCAAGCGCCACATCCAAAAGCAAGTTAAGGTTCTGGGTCTGGACGGGTATATCAAGTGGGGCAAAACTGGCAAACTGCGCTGGCTGGACAAAAACTCCGCCAGAATGTTGCGACACAGCCTGGCCGCTGGTAACAGCCGCCTTTGCCCCCGCCGGTTGGGCAAATCCTGGAGTGGCCGGCCCCCTGGAAGCAGACGGAGCAGTTCCGGCCACCGGCGCCGCCGGCATAGCGGCAGCCGCAGCCGCCATCTCCGCCTCCCCCGGCATGGTTGTGGCCGTTTCGTAAAGCGCATTGACCATGTCCTTGGCAAACTGCGTGGGGATCAACTGGAAAAACTCGCTCTCCACAATGTTTTGCACCGACAGGTGGAAGGAGACCATAATCAGCTTTTCCCCCGTCCCGAGTTTCAGCAGCTCCTCTTTGTCCTTGGAAAAGTCCAGCAACCGGGTAACCGGCGGAGAAATGTCGATGCGTTTATTCATCATTGAAGCAATGGCGGTGGCCATCGAGCCCATCATCTGATTCATGGCTTCGCCCACGGCGCTCAGTTGCAGTTCGCTGAGATCTTCTCCGGCGCCGCGACCATCGCCCCCCATCATCAGATCGCCGATAATCGCCGCATCTGATGGTTTAAGGACGAAGATGTTCATCCCTGACAGCCCTTTGGTATATTGCACCTCCACCGTGACAAAAAACTGCGGGTTGTTAGTAATCACCGCGTCCAAAGAAGTCATCTTCACCGTAGGGGTGGTAATCGCCACCTTGCGGTTGAGCAGTGTCGACAAGGCGGTGGCTGCCGAACCAAGAGAGATATTTCCGATCTCTCCAATCGCATCTCGTTCTTCCGGTGACAAGTTGTCTGGCTGGCCCTGCGTAGCCCCGGCCTCGCCGGTGTTTTGCGCCAACAAGGCATCCATCTCTTCCTTGGAGACCAAGCCATCAGTCATCTTCACCTACACCGTCCTTTTCCACATGCATGATCTGCACGGCAAGCTTGCTGCCAATCAGGCCGGGTCTGGCACGGAATTTGGGCCGTGTGCCGATCCGGACAGGAAGAAGCGCGTCGGTGCCGGTATTTAAAGTGATCACGTCTCCCACCTGAAGGTTCAAAAGTTCCCGAAAAGTAATGGAAGCAGACCCCAACTCCACGATTACATCCACCTTTGTCCGCTCTACCTTGCGTTTCAGACTGTTGAGGCTTTCGGAAGTAATAGCCTGGCGCGTGCTGGCAAACCAGTAGTGGGCGGAAAGCTTGGACAACACCGGCTCAAGCAGAATATCCGGGAGACATATATTCATGAAACCTTCGTTTCCGGCAATATGCAAAGTGATGGTAACCAGAATGACCATCTGGTTTGGCGCTACCAGTTGCGCAAACTGGGGGTTCATCTCCAGCCGGTCAAAGGTAGCATCCACATCAACCACATTCTGCCAGGCTTCCTTAAAATGCGACAGAGCCCGCAAGATCACCCGTTTCAGGATGCTTTGCTCGATGTCGGTCAACTCGCGTCCTTTATCGGGCATCCGGCCCTTGCCGCCCAGCATCCGCTCCACAATCACCAGGCCCAACTCCGGCCCAATCTCCAATACCGCCCGGCCGAGGGGCTTGAGTTCAAAGATGCTCATGATGGTCGGGTTGGGCATGGAACGGGTAAACTCGGCGTAAGTCACCTGTTGTACGGATGTCACCTTGGCCTCGGTCACCGCTCGCAAAAAAGTGGCGAACGACGTGGCCAACAAGCGCGCATAGCTTTCATGCAACATCTGCAACGTGCGGATCTGATCCTTGGAGAACTTGTCCGGACGCCGGAAATCGTACGGTTTGATCTTTTTTTGCGCCTCATCAGCCTTGATCTCCTCAGCGTCGACCTCGCCCGCCGAAAGAGCCGACAGCAGGGCGTCTATCTCTTCTTGCGAGAGGACACCTGCCACATCAGCCACCCCCTGCTACTGCACCAATGCAAAACCAGGCTTTCCTTAATTACTGGACAATGAACTGAGTAAAGTAGACGTTCTTAACCCGTCCCTTTTCCAGGAAACTGTTCACTTTGTTCATGATCTCCTCGCGAAGCCGGATCTTGCCCTGCTCGTCAAGGATGTCATCGCGTCTGTATGAACCCAGGATCGAATAGATCGCGTCCCGGATCTGCGGGTTGCGCTGCGATATTTCCTCGCTGGCCTTCTCCTCGTTTAACTCAAAGACGATTGTGGTTTGAATATAGCGTCTTACGTCTTTATCGGCCAGGTTCGCGGTAAATTCACCAATCGGATAAGTCGGCCCAAACTTTTCGGCGACCACCACTACTTTCGGCGCCGGCTGCACCAATGCTCTGCCAAAGAAGAAATAGGTCGTCAATGAAGACCCTATCGCAGCGAGAACCAAAAGCGCCACTGCGAATATGATCACTTTTGCGTT
>JBLNCV010000065.1:0-12953 GCA_050260975.1 Syntrophothermus sp.
CCGGTGCCAAGTATCAACGAACAGGCGAAGAACTCGCCTCTGGGTTCACGCCACTGGAACATCTTCCGCAACGTGTACAACAATCCTGAAGACCCGGAACAGAGCCGGTGCATCGGCTGCCACTCCGCGGTGGCGATCGTCGATGACCCAAAGGCCAAGCTTACCGACTTCCTTAAGGCCGGACAGGAATACTGCTACGAAGAGGTTGAAAATCCGGCGCCCGGCCAGCCCCAGTTCCTTTACAAGAAGGCAACCGAAGACGGGAAATACGTGGACAACAACTTCGAGGGCATCACCTGCCGCGTCTGCCACGTGATGGACAAAAATGGTCTGACCCTGAGACGGCCCGATAAGACCTGCACCCTGTGCCACGGCCGGGTCTTCAACTGGAAGACTGGTTCCGGGCATCATGTGGAGCAGGACTTCATCGAGGGCCACGGGGAGACCTCCTGGGATCAGTCCGTGCACTACACCATCGGTATGCAGTGCCAGGATTGCCATACCATGAACTCCGTCAAGCACGACTATGAACCGGCGAAGCCGGAAGACATCGTGAAGGACGCCCTCTGCCTGAACTGCCACAAAAGCGCCGGCGAGCTGGAGAAGATGATTGAAACCACGAAGAGCAAGGTGTCCGCTGCCCTCAAGGCGATTGACGCCCGGTTGAAAGCCGCGAACGACCTGGTGGCGGCCGACAAGGTCAAGGACGCCGATGCCGCCAAGGCCCTGATTGCCAAGGCGAAGGCCAGGAACACCTTCGTGGCCAGCGATTACAGTAACGGCGTGCACAACCCGCAGTTTGCCGCCAAGCTCATCAACGAGGCCAACGCTGCTCTGGACGAATTCGACAAGATGACCGGCAAGGCTACCAAGACCCCGGCTCTGGATCTGAGCAAGCTGTCAGTCTTCTTGCAGGCCCAGACTTCCAAGCTGGGCGCCGCGCACTGGGATATGCTGGAGAACACGGTCTTCAACCCCGAGGATCCGGATCAGGATCGCTGCATCGGTTGCCATTCCGCGGTGGCCATTGTGGATGATCCGAAGGCTAAAGTAGCCGATTTCCTGGCAAAAGGTCAGAAATACTGCACACAGGAACTGGAGAACGCTCCCGCGGGTCAAAGCCCCTTCGTCTACACCGAGGTGACCCAGGACGGCAAATACGTGAAAAACCATCTGGAGGGGATTACCTGCCGGGTTTGCCACACCTTCAACAAGGACGGGAACATCGGCCTTCTGAGGGATAAGGAAAAGACCTGCGGGCTCTGCCACGGCCGGTCCTTTAACTGGAACACCGGCTCCGGGCACCATATTGAACTGGCCTTCTTCAAGGGCCAGGGTTCAAAGGAGAAGGGCGTCGCCGATATGCCCAGCCTGAAGGCAAACATGGGATATGCCTGCCAGGATTGCCACTTCATGGACAGCACCAAGCATGACTTTGAGGCTGCCACCCCGGCGCAGATTGGCGCCAACGCCAAGTGCAAGAGCTGCCATAACGCGGCCAAGGTGGAAGGGTACATCAAGGGCATTCAGAGCGAAGTGACCGCCACAATCGCCAAGCTGCAACCGCGTCTCGACGCCGCCAAGGCCTATGTCGACAAGCATCCGGACAACGCGCAGGCCAAGGAGCTTTACACCCAGGCTAAAGCGGGCGTAACCTTCGTGAACGACGACTTCAGCAAGGGCGTGCATAACCCGCAATTCGCCAGGACGCTTCTGGCCAGGAGCACCAAGCTCCTCAACGAATTTGAAGCCAAGTTCAAGTGAGGCGCCACCCAGATAGGTCGAAACCAGGGAGAGCGGTTAAAACAAAAACCAAATAAACCAGGCGGTTCCATGTAGGAGCCGCCTGGTTCTCATATTCCGGTCTGGTTGGGGTGAAATGGCTGGGCGGGCCTGAAGGCAAAATGCACTCCCTCATCCACAAGACTAGCGGGTGATTTTGCAGGAGGTAATCTTTGCAAACTCCTCTCTGACGGTGGTTATCCGATCTTCAACAACCATAACCCGCAAGACGTCTCCTTCCAGAAGCCTGGTGTTGCCGCGGGGGATGATCTCCTGGGATCCCCTGCGGACCCCGACCAGAAGACAGTCCGGGGGCAAAGTCAGGTCTTTTATCAGGCGCCCGCTGGCCGCTGAGCCGCTTTCCACCACCATCTCCATCACCGCCGTTCCTCCCCAAAGCGACGACGAAGGTTTACTGCTTCTGCTGACTTTGGGCAGACGTTCCAATAGCGACTCGTAAACCGGTAGACTTCCCAGCGCTTCCGCTACCACATAGGCGATAATACTGGTCATAAGGAGAGGCAGCATATGCTGGTACCGGCCGGTCATTTCGGTGATGAGCACAATGCCCGTGAGAGGAGCGCGGACCACGGCCACAAAGTAAGCTGCCATACCTACGATGGCAAACGAGGGGACAAAACCCCTGATCATGGGGAAGAAAGGGCTGCTTGCCTGGCCGACCAGGGAACCCAGCAACGCGCCAAGGGTCAGTAGAGGCAAAAAAATGCCCCCGGGGACACCGGTGCTGTAGCTTACCATAGTCAGCAGGAATTTGGCGCTGAACAGGACAAACAGCCAGGCCACGTTGAACCCGCTTTGCTCTTTTAGAAGAAGCATGACCAGGGAGTGCCCGCCCCCCAACACTTGCGGCAAAACATAACCTACCAGTCCGGCCAGGAAGGCAACCAGTGAGGCTTTAAGCCAACGGGGGAAACCTGCGAAACGATCTGCCCAATTAAGACTGCTCATCAAACTTTCATTGAACGCGGCGCCCAGCAGGCCGGTCAAGGCGCCCAGAAGAAGGAAAAAAGGCAAGGTGGTCAGGGGCAACGGCTGAAGTTGGGCCACCCGGAAGGTGGGCAGCGGTCCAAGAATGGCGCGGGATACAATGTCCGCCGCAATGCTCGCCGCAAGAGCCCCTCCGAGCACGTAAGGCGAGAAGTTTCGCCGTAGCTCTTCCACAACGAAGATTACACCGGCTAAAGGGGCGTTAAAAATGGCCGACAACCCGGCTCCCGCCCCACAGGCGATTAACTGCAGTTCCTCAACTCTGGACTGGCGAAGCAGATTGCTGGTCGCTTGTCCCGCGGCGGCGCCCATTTGCACCGTGGGGCCTTCGCGTCCCAGGGAAAGCCCCGCCCCGAGAGACAAGGTTCCCGCCAGAAATTTGACAGGTATGACCCGCTGCCAGATCAGCTTGCGTTTCCGGCTCAAAACGGCTTCCACATGAGGAATGCCGCTACCGGCGGTCTCCGGGGCGAAATCGGTCAACCAGCCGGCCACCGCTACCGCCGCGGCTCCCAGAACCGGCAACACCAGCCATCCCCAACCTGGAACGCTATGCGCCCATCTTAGTACCGACTCGCGCCAGGTTTCCGCGTTTGTGAGCGCAAGGCGGAAAGCCACCGCCACAGCCCCGGCCGCGATTCCCGCCAGTACGCTTTTGAACAAGAAATAAACGAAATGATCGTAGCTTTTTGCCAGTTGGTTGGAATGAACTGAGAAACTGTTTGTGTGATCCGTGTGGACTTCTACCGTTGCTGGCACTCCTATCTACCTCAATACCCGGTTACTCAACCCAATACCTAAATATTAATTTTCAGCCTACCGGATGTCAAGTTCCACGGGTCAAAAATCCCTGGTGTCGCGGTAGGCCTGAAGAAACCTGGTGGCTTCCTTTTGCACGGGCTTCCACCGGTTCCGCCTTTCTTTGAGGGCTTCCTCCGTCACATGGAGATGGATCTCTCGCGCGGGAATATTGATGGTTATTTCATCCCCGTCCTCCACGAGGCCGATGGGGCCGCCATCGTATGCCTCAGGGCGGAGGTACCCCACCGACAGGCCTATCGACGCCCCGGAGAATCTCCCGTCGGTGATGATGGCCACCCGCTCAAACCGACCGGCGATCTCCGTGACCCGGTGCATCTCGCGCATGCCCGGCCCGCCCCTGGGGCCCTCATACCTGATGACGAGCACGTCGCCCTCCCGTACCTTCCCTGACTGGAACGCCCGGAGACACTCCTCTTCCGAATTGAAGACTCTGGCCGGGCCGGTAAACACTCTCAGCTCTTCCTTAACCCCGGATTGTTTCACGATGGCCCCGTTCGGGGCGAGGTTCCCCTTGAGAACCGCGATTCCGCCCTCCGGGTGCACGGGATCGGCTATAGGTCTGATCACGTTTCTGTTTTTAACTTCGGCACGGGTCACGATCTCTCCTGTGGTCGCCCCCGAGACCGTCGGCGTCGAAAGATCCAGGAGATGGCCGATTTCTTTCATCACGGCCGGCACCCCGCCGGCCTTGTGGAAATCCACCACGCTGTAGGGCCCGTTAGGGGTCACGGGAGCAATATGCGGGACTTCCCGGCTGAACCGGTCAAAGTCCTCCCAGCTTACTTCAATTCCGGCCTCCTGGGCGATGGCGGGCAGATGGAGCAGGGTGTTGAGGGAACCTCCCACGGCCAGGGTTACTTTTATGGCGTTAAAAAAGGCCCCTTTGCTGAGAATGTCCGAGGGCCGAATCCCTTTTCGCGCCAGCTCGACAATCCTCTCGCCGGCTTGCTGGGAGGCGATGCTCCGCTCGGCGACGCCGTAAGGGATGGCGGCCATGTAGGGAAGCATCAGGCCGAGGGTCTCCGCCATCATCAGCATGGTATTGGCCGTCCCCAGAAACGGGCAGATGCCGGGGCCGCAGTAAAAGTCCAGGCTGCCCATGATCAGCTCCTTCTCATCGATCTTGCCCTCAAGGTATTTCTTGCGGATCTCCTTTTTTCCCGAGGCCGGCGCCGAAGTATTCGCCGGGCCGCTGGTTACGAATATGGCGGGGAGGTTGAGCCTGGCCGCGGCCATGAGCATCGCGGGGGTAATCTTGTCACAGGCGGTGACGAACACCAGGCCGTCGAAGATATCGTGGCCCTGGACCATGGCCTCGATGCTGTCGGCGATGAGATTGCGGCTTGGGAGTGCGTACCTCATGCCGGCGTGGCCCTGAGCGATGCCGTCGCAGATGGCGATGGTGTTGAATTCCAGTGGCAGGGCGCCCGCCGCCCGTACCCCTTTCTTCACATCCTCAGCCACGTCCCGGAGCGGGACATGGCCCGGAACGATCTCGTTCCAGGAGTTGACGATGCCGATGATTGGCCTGTCCAGATCCTCATAAGGAACGCCGGTGGAGACCAGGTGCATCTTGGCGATGGCCCGTGCGTAGTCGGATATTCCGTTGATGGTCTTCATGAGGCTGCCTCATTTCTCTTTCCGGTTCTCTTACCGGCCTGTAGTTCAGCTATCTGTGCGAATTCGGGATTAAGCTTTCGATAAATATTCATATAAATGCCGTAGAGTTCCCGGTATATTTCGGTTCTGGCGGAAACCGGCTCGACGGTCTTTTCGATCTGGATAAATCGTGACACGTCTTCAAGCTTTTCGAGGGCGCCCGTGGCCATCATGGCCAGAGCGGCCGCTCCGAAGGCCGACCCTTCCGGCACTTGCGGGACCACCAGGGGAACGCCGAAGGTGTCTGACATGATCTGCAGCCATTCAGGAGATTTTACAAACCCTCCCGATGCCCTCGCCTCGGCGGGTTGGCCGGTGATTTCCACCAGCGCCTCGTACACGCTGTAAAGCTGAAAGACGACCCCTTCCATGATGGATCGCACCACTTCGTCCGGGCCGTGGCCCAGGTGCAACCCGAAGAGCACACCGCGGGTGTTGGGGTTCCAGTAAGGGCTTCTTTCTCCCGCCAGGAACGGAAGGAAAATCAGGCCGCGACTGCCCGGGGGGACAGCGGCCGCGCGCCGGCTCAGAAGCTGGTAAGGGTCCACGCCCATGGCCCGGGCTTGCTCGATTTCTCTTGCCCCAAATTGATCCCTGTACCACCGCAGGATATTCCCGCCGTTGTTGGCGGCGCCTCCGGGGATCCACTTGCCGGGAACGAGATAATAACACCAGGTCCTTGCCTTTGGATCCAGCACCGGCTCGCCGGTCGTCACTCTTACGGCGGCCGAGGTGCCGATCATCGCGGCCAACTGGCCGGGCGACACCACACCCGAACCCGGATTGGAGAGGGTTCCGTCCGTAGCGCCCAGCACTACGGGAACCCCGGCCGGAAGACCTTGACTCCGGGCATAGTCCGTGGTGAAACCTTCCACCACCGTAAGGGGGGAGACAGGCTCGGACAGAAGCCCGGCGTCTATGCCAGCCGCGTTGAGCACGAACTCATCCCACTTTAGCGTCCGGATGTTCAGAAAACCCGTGGCGGAGGCAATGGATTGATCCACCAGAAACCTCCCCGTAAGCCGGGAGATCAGGTAGTCCTTCATGGATACGATTCGGGCTATGCTGGAAAATACATGGGGAGCTTTTCTTTTCAGCCAGAGCACCTTGGCCGGGAGGTACATGGGGTGAACCGGGCACCCTGTTCTGTTGTATAGCTCCGGGGTCCCGTACCGAGCCTTGAGCCATTCCGCCTCTTCGGCCGCTCTCAGATCCGCCCAGATGATGGCGTTGGTGACAGGCTCCCCATGTTCGTCAAGCCCGATCAGACTATGCATGACCGTCGCCATTCCCACGGCTGCGGGCCGTTCGCCCCGAACCGCCGGGCTCGCCAGAACCAACTTCAGGACCTCCGTTACCGATGCGAGGATCAATTCCGGATCCTGCTCGGCCCACCCCGGGCGGGGCGAAAGGGTGGGGTATTCCTTGCTGGCGCCGGCCAGGGTCTTGAATCCTTCGTCAAAGGCTACGGCACGACACCCGGATGTCCCCACATCCACTCCGATGTAATACTTCATCTCAGGCCACCCTCATTCATCTCTTTACAGGAATGCTTGCTAGAAGACCGTCCGGCGGGGGCTACCCTTTGACGGCTCCGGCGGTAAGGCCTTGCACGATGTATTTCTGGGCAATAAGGGCAACTATGAGGATCGGGACAGTGATGATCACCGCTGCCGCCATGAGACCGCCCCAGTTGATTTCCGAATAAGAGAGGAAGTTAAAGATTGCAATCGGCAAGGTTCGCGTCCGGGCTCCCGTGAGCACCACGGCAAACATGAAATTGTTCCACGAGAATACAAAAGAAAGGATCGAACTGGTCAAGACTCCCGGCCCGGTCAAGGGCAGGAGGACCCGGAAAAAGGCCCCCTGACGGGTTGTGCCGTCGACCATGGACGCCTCTTCAAGCTCCTTGGGCAATGCTTCGAAGAACGGAACCATGATCCATATGATGAACGGCATTCCTACCAGCATGTGGCTCAAAATGATGGAAGTATATGTGTCAACCAGCCGGAGCTTTGAAAAAAGGATGAACCAGGGAATAAGAAAAGTAATCCCCGGCACGATACGCGCCACCAGGATGGTCAGGGAAAGCGCATGTTGCCGGTAACGGGCGATGGCGTAAGCCGCCGGCAATCCTAAAAGGAGCGAAAAGAAGGTGGCTCCCACCGATGTAACCAGGCTGTTCATGATGAAGTGCCCGAATTCGTACTGCTGGAATACCTCCCGGTAATGAGTAAAAGTCGGCTTGAAGATCAACCGGGGTGGAATGCTGATAATCTGGGCCTGTTCTTTAAAAGATGAGATCAGCATCCAGAAGAACGGGAAAATGAACGGGACAACGATGACAACCAGCACCGCGACATAGCCCAGATCCTTCAACCACCTGGTTCTCTTTGTCCTACCAAAGGTTTTTGCCATAATTCTCCCCCCAATGTAGCCGAGTCGTCAGATCTGTACCGGTCGCCGGGCCCAGTTGAGTATAATTGCGGCGCCAAGCACCAGGGCAAAGAAGATGATCAAGAGCGACGAGGCCATGCCCATCTGGAAATACTGAAAGCCCAGAACAAACGAGTAGATATTGAGGGTTTCCGAGGCATAGCCCGGTCCCCCCTGGGTCATGGTGTAGATGATATCAAAGGTCTTCAGGGCGTCGATGGACCGCAAAGTCAACGCCGCGACAATCGTTGGCCGCAAAAGGGGCAGGGTGACGAGCCACACCCTCTGCCAGGGGTTTGCGCCGTCCACTAAAGACGCCTCATAAGGGTCTTTCGGCAGGGAGGTCAATCCCGCCAGGGTGATCAGGGTAATCATCGGCGTCCATTGCCAGATGTCCACCAGGGCCAAGGCAGGCAAAGCCTGCTTGGGGGATGCAATCCACAGCATTGGCGGGAGATGCAAGAGACGGAGAAAATAGTTGGCAAATCCGATCGTCGGTTCGTAGATCAGCAGCCAGACCATGCCGATAGCCACCGGCGTGGCCACCATGGGCAAGAGAAAGATGGTCTTGACCAGGTTCTTGCCCGGAAAGTCGCGGTTCAATACCAGGGCAATCGCCACACCCAGCACCGTTTCAACCGACACTGCCAGGATGGTAAAGTAAAGCGTCCGCCATACCGCTCCCCAAAATCGGCGATCCTGGGTCAGAAGGGCGGCGTAATTTTTGATCCCCACCCATAGCGGGGGCGTTTGCGCGGACATGCTCCAATCGGTGAAGGAGAGGCGCATAGTGTAGATGATGGGGAAGACCATCATGACCAGGACAAATAACACCGCGGGCAGGGTAAAGATATATCGAAGGTGTTTTTCCACCCAGCGACTCAGCAATGCTCACACCTCCATTGGCCCGGCTCAGGAGGTGAGGAGCGCCCTACGGCATGACGCCGCGCCTGGGCGCCCCTCATTCGCCCGGCCTGTTCTCCGGCCGGGACTTTCTAGCCGAAAACCGGATTATTTCTCCTTGTCAAGCAGCGCTTGATAATCCTCGTTGGCCTTGTTGGCCACCGCTTTTACGTCGCCACCCTCGATGGCCGTGGTGATCACGGAACCAACGATATCCCTGGCCGGTCCAACGGCGATTACCGCCGGCCGGTCATACGGGAACCCGATCTTGCCCGACTTGGCGATAACGCTCACCAGTTGCGGCGGGAAGTTGGCGACCCCTTCCTTGCTTTCCCAAACTGAGCTACGCGCGCTGGGCACCTGCTTAGCCTGGGTCTTCAAGGTGATCTCCCTGCTGGTGGCCCATTTGATGAACTCCCAGGCGGCTTCCTTGTTCCGGGAACTTCCGGCGATGGATACGCCCCAGGAGGTTACGGAGTATGGTTTGCTGCCGGCTGGTCCGGCCGGGAAGACGGCGAATCCCACTTTGTCGCCCACCGTGGATTTGCTGGGATCCAGCAGGTTGGAGTAGAAGACCGAGGCGTCGGTGTACATGGCCGCCTTGCCTTGCGCGAAGATGGCCAGGGCCTGCGGCCAGCTCATGTTCAACACTCCCGGCGGTCCGTATTTACGAAGCAGGTCGCCGTAGAAAGTGAAAGCCTGGATAGCCTCGGGTGTGTTCAAGGTCGCTTTGTCGCCATCGTCGAACTTGCCGCCGAAGCTGTACAGGTAGCTGGAGAACTGGGTCACCGCCGGTGAACGCTGCCCTCTGGAGACGATACCGTAAAACCCCTTGTCAGGATCGTTGAAGTGCTTGGCTGCCGCTTCCAGTTCCTCCAGCGTGGAGGGGACCTTGATACCGTCCTTCTCAAAAAGGTCCTTGCGGTAGTAGATGATCTCCTGCTCGGTCACGATTGGAATCCCGGTAAGGTGCCCGCTTACCGTTTCGGCCTGCACGGCCGTCGGGAAAAAGTCAGGGAAATTCCAGCTGCGAGGCGTGGACTTCGGATTGTCCACGAAAGGCTTCAAGTCGGTATACCAGCCGTTCTTCCAGAACTGCTTGGCCTCCTGCAACGGCCGCTGCATGAACACGTCGATGGTGGAGGTGCCGGATGCAAACTCCACGGACAGCTTCTGGGTCAATTGATCCTCAAAGTAAGATTCGGCGTTCACCTTAATGCCGGTTTTCTTCTCAAATTCGGGGATCAAGGGCTTGATGGCCTCCGCCCAGGGATGGTTGGCCAGAACGACCCGCAATGTCTTTCCCTTGTACGGCTGGGAAGCCGCTGCGCCCGGTAGAGCCGCCAAAGCGACCAAACCGGTGATCACCGCCAGCGTCAAGAACCAGGTTTTCATTCTCACATGCCGCTTCATAAGTTTACCTCCCTAAAATTGGTTTCGCCCTGCAAATGTGGTTGCGCCTTCCTGAGTGTAAGCCGTCCATTCACCTCCTTTGACTGAGGTTCCCGTCGGACTAAAGTTCAAGCGGGAGAGGATTGGCAAGCGCCTCGAATTCGGGGCGCGCCGACATTTCCTGCCAGAGGCTCTCGGAAACCCAGATACGCTCCAGTTGCAACGTGTTTTTGATACGCACGACCCTGGCCCTGCCGGGGGTGGTTCCATTGGCGGTAAGCAGGGCCAGCGCCACCGCCTGCCGCGCCGTGGGCATCACCACGGGAATCCTGACGGAGGTCAGGACGGTGGAGGTCACCGCATTGGTATATGTCTGAACAAAGTCGATCTCCTCGAAGGCCTTTTGGGTAATGATATCTGCCACGCCGATGCCGCTGGCGTTGCCGTGCGTTTCCGGCGTCAGGCCCAGTACCACCACTTTTTGCGTCTCAAAGCCTCCCGCCCCGCTCATGGTGGGCTCAGAGTACCGCCCCGTCACGTTGGGGTCCATACCGTCACCGCTGATGTTCTTACCGATCTCATCCACAATCAGCACGTCGCAGGAGTCGATCAGAAGCCGCCCCATCTTTTGCCGTGCGGTGCGCAGCAATTCCGGCTCGCGCTGCAAAATTTTCTCCGCCGGGATGACTTCCAGGGAAGCAACGTCCTCAAAGGCATTTTCGATACTGGCCACGCCATAAAGAATGTGTGCTTTCTTCAGGACCAGTGTGGCTGCCTCGGGAAGCAAGCGGGGGAAATTGGGAAACCCTGCGGTGTGAAGCGTGCTTGCTCCTTTGTGCTTGCCAAGCCCGATCGTAAGCATTTTAATCAACCCGCTTTCCGTGGGGCCACGGAAGCAGGTGTGAGGCTTGACGCGGTTAATCACGATTACACCGTCGGCCTGATACGCTTCGCGATCAAAGTAGACCGGCATGCCCGATGGAAGGCGGCCAAGCTCCAGAACATCCATGGAAGCCCGCACTTCAATGCCCAAAGAAGCTTCACTGACGCCATAATCGGCGAGGATCCGCCGTTGTCCTTCCGCCGTGGCGCCGCCGTGGCTGCCCATCGCCGGCACCACGAACGGTTCGGCCCCATGCGCCCTTACCACCCCGGCGACGGCGGACACAATTTCCGGCAGGCGCGCGAGGCCCCGGCTTCCCACGGCGATGGCGACACGCCCGCCGCGAGGGATCCTCGTGGCAAGCTCGTGCTGCCGGAATTGCTCCTGAACCACCTGGCGAATATCTTCCACGCGACCCGCGTCGAAACGCTGGCAGACCAACCGCCCCAATGGAAGCGGTATGTCAAGCCCCTCGGGTCGCAGCCCGGAGAGCGCTTCTGGCGAATAAAGCTGGCGCGGACCGTATTTGCTGGTCACTTTTGGCACCTCGATAAGTAGAAAAAATAAGTGCGATCGAATTTTCAGTATCAGACTTACTGCCTGGTATTAGACTCGTAGAGCTTTTTCTTCACGATTTTTTCCCTCATCATCGGGGATGATGGACAAAATAGCTTTGGTCACGGTATCCAGATGGAGTTCAAGCATCTTCCGCGCCTCGGCCACGTCACCGTTTCGCATGGGCCGGAGAATGGCCAGATGCTCTTCGAGCGCCTCTTCGACGCGAACATTAAGGTTTCGCATCAGGTCAAAGAAAACGTGGATTCTGGCCGAAAGCTCAAGCAGCCGCCTGTTGTCTGCATAACGAATGATGTCGGCGTGGAAGGCGCGGTCCAACCGCTCAAAGGCGCTGCGCCGCTTATCGCCCGGCAGGTTTTTGACGGCCAGGGCTTGCCGGTACATTTCCTCGATCGTTTCCGGCGTCATGTGCAGCATGGCCAGATCAAAGGCATACAGCTCTATCATTTTGCGAATGCCGGAGATCTCCCGGACATCCTCCGCGGACAACTGAACCACATAGTAGCCGACCCGGGGGACAACGATAACCAATCCTTCTTCCACGAGCAATTGAAGGGCATCGCGGATGGGAGTCCGGCTGACGCCGAAATGCTCAGCAAGCGCTATGACATTGAGTTTTTCGCCCGGTGCTAGCCGAAGGCTCACGATATCCTCGCGGAGAACGTTGCGGATCTGCTCGACCAGGCTGCTGTTGATTATCCGTCCGTCCATGATCTGCTCACCCTACTTCTGATATATCACATATCACTGCCCGTGTCAATAGCTGAGATCCTTGAAAAATTTTGTCAAGGCTTTAGAATACAAAAAAATGCCTTCGATTTATCGAAGGCAGAGCCGGCCCACTGGTATCTGGGAAGAGGGTTCTCATTGCTATATGTCGGTTTTATAAGCGAGATATTTTTCAAGGGTTGTTATATGCATCGGGTAGAAGGATTCTCTTTGAAATTCCAATTTGCGCCGCAGGTCCTCCAATGAAATCCACCGCATATTCCTCGATTCATTGGTTGCTTTGGCCGGGATATCCTCTTTTACCTTACAAATGAAGATTTGAACCAGAATAGGGTAGTGTCCCTCTATGTTTTGGCGCACGAGAAGGGCTTGTAACTCAGGACCTTGTATCCTTGTGATTGGATTAGTTTGGCTTCGGCTTCGCCATATATTTCGGTTACCTCAAGGCCTGTTTCCTCCCATATCTCCCTTCTCAGGCAATCGAAGATGTTCTCGTATTTCCTGATCTTCCCCGCAGGAATCTCGATCAAACCTGATTCGGCAGGAGCGTCGGTTTTACACCTTTCCTGTATCAAAATATAGTCGGTACCCGCGATATTTTTTTCGATGATTCCTCCCACTCCAGGAATGGCAAAGGACTCCATAAAGATCACTCCCCCGATATGGGCTACACGCTGGTGTGGTTTCCCGCAAAGAAATCAGTTGGTGATAAAACACGTGTAAATCTATGGCTAAATCTTAACTAACCGCTTCGTCGCGATTA
>JBLNCV010000066.1:0-8251 GCA_050260975.1 Syntrophothermus sp.
TTGCCCAGCTTCGCGGCGGCGCCGACGACGCTCGTCGGATGAACCCCCGGCGGAAAATCGTATCGCGGGGCAAAGATGGCCAGCAGCCTGGCAAAGCCCAGCCTGGGGTTCTCCACGATTATACAGGGTTTCCCCGCTTTGACTGCGACGTCTTTGCCCTCCGGGGGAAGCAACACCGCCGAAGCCCCGCTACCCACAGCCGCCGGTGTTTTTTTCGCATTCTCCGCAAAAGTGATCTCGCCCGGCCTGGCATCTTCGATACCAGCCACACCCTGGATCATGGTATGCGGGTCCCCCGACAGTTCGCCGCCAATCAGCGTGGCCAGTTCGTTTAAGGTCCTTGCATCTCCTTGCGACCTTTTCACATCATCCACCGACACTTTCCCAGCAGCTGAAACCGAGCAAGAACGACTGCCTGCCCGGTTTTGCCAAGGTTCACCCTACTTTCCTGACGCTTTCTTCAGGACGTCGTTGGTAATGTCCTTCCCTCCGAAAAGAATAACCTGCTTGTCAAGCACCATGCTGAGCCCCTGTTCCTTGGCCACCACCGAGATGGTCTGATTCACCTTTTCAAAGGCTTTGGCCAGCATGGCTTCCTTTTTGGCGTCCAGCTTCGCCTGGTATTCCTGAAAGAGTTTTACCTTTTCGTCCTTGCCAAGGGAAGCAGCGGCCTTGTCATATTCACCCTGGAGCTTGGTGGTCTCCTTTTCCAGTACATCCCTGGCAGCCCGGATCTCCGGAAAGTCCTTCGACAGTTTTGCCATGTCCACATAGCCGACGCTGGCCACCTTATCGGCCCGGGAGATCGACCAGTTGGTTATGCCGGCCGCCGCCCCCACCAGGACCACCATGGCTGCCACAAGCCCGATTATTTTGTACCTTTTCTGCACCTATATCTCTTCCTTTCCATAATTTTACCGCAAAACCTGCTCTCCTATGCCCCGGGGTCACCCCCCGGGCAGACGTTCATTGGCGCGGCTTTTAAAAGGCCTGGCCGATGCTAAAGTACGTCTGGCCGCCTCCACCAGCGCTGCCAAGGCCGTAGTCGATCCGCATCACCCCTACGGGCGTCTCAATACGGATCCCCACACCCTTGCCAACCTTCACATCCGACCAGCGGAAGCTCTCATTTTCGTTCCAGGCCCTGCCGGCATCCACAAAGAGCACGGCCTGCAATCCCTTGGCCACGTCAAAACGGTACTCCGTGTTGAAGGAGAAGGCCCTGTTGCCGTCTTCATAGATCCTGGTCGTCTTCCCATCCGGCCCAAGATAATTGTATCCCCGGACTGTATCCGACCCACCGACTCTGAAGTAGTCGGAAGGATCCGCGTCCCCGGTAAGAACGCCACCGTTGAAATGCAGGGCGACCACCTGATTATTCCGGCCCACCTTGAAGAACCGGCTCAGATCGGTCTGGTATTTGGTGAAGTCTCTATCGCCACCCAGTCTCTTCCCCGCCACCTCGACGGACACCTCATGCCGGCCACCGCTGGTGGGCTTGAGGAAGAAGTCCCGGGTGTCATTCACCGCCGAAAGCGTCAAGCTGCGCGTCTTGTAAAAAGGAACCTCCGAGGGAGGAAGCGGTTGCCCGCTGAGGCCCTCTTTTAGTACATTTTCCGCCTTATAACGGATATAAGCCTTGGTGTACTCTCCAAATGGCTGTCCTACGGTAATATCGCCACCGTCCCGGTGCACATTGACCCGTTGCAACGTCCCGTCATCGAGAGTCAGATCCTGATATGCCAACCGCCTGTACAGGTCTATCCCGAAGGAAGTGCCCTTGTCGTTTATATGTGGATCAAAATATCCGAGGTCGTACTTCGTCCTGTCCTTGCCGAACTGCCAACCCACATTGACCCGTTTGCCCAGACCGAAGGCGTTGTCGTCGGCCACCTCCAAAAAGCCGAGGAAACCTTCCCCACCGCTGTATGCCACGCCAACATTGGCCGAACCGGTGGAGCGCTCCTTGACCTCGATGGTCATGTCCATCACATCCGGGTTGCCCGTGTCGGTAAACCTGCGGTTCACCTCATCAAAGAAGCCCAGGTTGAGCACCCGCCGCAAATCTTTTTGAAGGTTCTTCATGTTGAGGACGTCACCGGGTTTCATCCGCAATTCCCGGCGGATGACAAATTCCTTGGTCTTCTTGTTGCCTTCAATCTTGATCTGGCCCAGCCTGATCTCAGACAGCTTGACCTTGACTACTCCGTTCTTGTCCACATCAGCGTCCACCACCCTGGTGAGGATCCCGTAATCCTGAAAGGTCTTCGTCATGGCCTTTTGCAAGTTCTCGCCCAGCTTCTTCATGTTGAGAATCTCGCCGGTCGCAACAGGCAGAGCCTTTTTGAAGTCCTCGGCGGAGACCGCCGTCAGGCCGCTGATTTCAATCCCTTTGACAATAGGGTTTTCAGTGACCTCAAAGACCACCTTCACCCCACCGGTAACCTCGAAGACACGAATACTCACATTGGAAAAGTATCCCAGTTCCCCGATGGCTTCCACATCTTTTTTGACGGCCTCTTCGCTAAGAGGCTGTCCGACCTTGGTCTCTTTTACCTCGCCTAAAATTACATCCGCAGGCACCCGTCTGTTTCCGTCGGCGACAATCTCCTTCACCACCGGATTTTCAGCAAGCACCATGCCCGAGGCAGTCAATAACAGGGCGCCGGCCAACCCGGCGGCCAAAAGCCAAACCAGCGGTCTTCTGGCCTTTCCCTGCCCCTTTTGACGTAAGATCGACAATCTGCTTCCCTCCAAACCTTACAGGCTAACCATAGGATTCGACCAAGCACGGCTTATTCCTTCCGTATTCCGCCTGCAAATAGTGCTAGATTGGCAAATTCTTTCTAGCTTTGTCAATGGCTCCCGTTGAAAGGTCGCCCCTTTGCTCCAACGCTACTCGCCGGCCAAAGCGTCGCTCGATCTTCGGTCGAATCGTTAGAACCGAAGCTTGGCCTCCAGGCCCAACCGGGTGTCGCCTGTATCGGTAAAGCTGGTGCTGAACAGGACATTTGGCCGGATCCGGTACTCAAACTTGATGAACTGCTGTGCAAACTGTCGCTCTTCCTCGGCGTTAAGCCGCTGTGAGGAGAACGTCCGTGAATAGGTTATATACAGGTTATTGAGCACATATTTCCCGAACTGGAAGCGCAGTTTCTCCTCGCCAAATCCTGGCTCGATACGGAAATCGTCCAACTGGAGCCCTTCTTTCACCGCCTTGCGCAGGCTGCCGAAGACCTGTGTCTGGATCTGATCCTGAAGCAGTTCAGCCAACTGGTCGTTGAGCGTTACCCCGTCCGGATTGTTCTTGAAGAGCCGGTTGATCTTTCCAGGCAGCCCCAGCATGGACATAATCTCGTCCCGGCTCAGCGGCGGGCTCGAAGAGAAATCCATGGACAGATTGCCCACCACGCCACTGATGGTGGCGGTAATCGTGTAGTTGTCCACCATGCTCTCCCCGCGCACGTTGATTAACGGCAAAAGTCCGCGTTGCGGGGTAAATTCCGCGTAAGCATCGGTGATCTGAAACTCGGCATCCAAATATCCAAAGGTGCCGCGAGTGCTATCCGCCCTCCCGGACAGCGTCGGCTCCTTAATGGTGCCGCGCAGCGCCAATTCCCCGTAGGCCCAGGCATCTGTGGCCCCGATAGTGTCCACGATGTGCACTTCATTCCGGTTCTTCACCGCCAGATCCAGCCTGGCGTTAAACGACCCCATGCCGCGGCCGCCGCTTCTGGCTCCCAGGGTTAACCGCGTCCTGGACAGGAAAACCTCTCCACTGATCAGTGGCAGGCTGGCCGGCCCAACTATCCGGATATTGCCGTCAATCACCATATCCAGGAACGGATCAGGATAATGCACCCCGGAAATCTTGCTGCTCAGGTCGTAAGCAGCCGGTTTAAGCCCGGCCAATTCGATGTTTCCCGCGGCCGTGAGCACTCCTCCACTCCAGTTGGCGGAAGCCTTCTTGACCTCCACCAGATTGCCCCGGATTAAGGCCTCCGCGGATAGGTTGGTCAGGCCGGCGCCCAGTGCGGGGTGGGTGACGGTTGCGCCCTTCATCCACATCTCCCCCGCGATCTGCGGCTGGCGCAACGGCCCGGTAATATGCAACTTCAGGCCGCCAGTCCCCCTGGGGACCTTCAGATCCTTGTAAAAGGCCCCCATCCATCCCAGATCTCCATCCGGCACCTCCACATGGAGATCCAGGAGCCTGGCCGGTTCCTGGCCGGCGCCCCGGGCGCCGCCGGATCCAGCAAGAAACTCTGTGAGCGGGATCTGGCCGTAAACCTTCGCCTTTTGCCCATCCCGGGACAAAATTATCTCCTGGACGTCCGCCAGGCCGTCTTTAACCGCCACATTCCCTTCAACCAGTTCGAAAGTCACGCCGTTGATGCTGCTATCCGCGATATTGAGCCACAATTCGGCATCCGGATTGCTGCTGTTCCCCCGCAAAGCGATCCGCATATTGGTTCGTCCCTGGAGATCGTAAGGAAGGCCCAGCAGGCTGTTCACCATGCTGAGATCGAAATCCTTCGCCTCCGCCTCAAAGGAGATCTCTTTCCGCAAACCGATGGCCCCCGCCGCGGTAAGCAATCCTTTCCCCTGTGACAGGCGCAGCTTCCGGACGGTGATTTCCCGATCTTGCAGGAGCGCGTCCAGATCACCGGACAACGCCATCTTACCCGCCAGGCCGTCCTGGAGTTGGGCCACCATCTGAGCCGAAGGATTTTCCGGGCTTCCCCAGACGTGTACCGACCCGGTTACCCTTCCTTTAACCGCCATGGTGGATCTGGTCCCAGCCATGCGCAGCATCCGGTCAAGATCCCCGTCTTCCATCCGGGCGTGCAAGTTCAGCACGACCGGCGCCAGAGCGACTTCTCCATTGATCCCGGCCCTGCCGCCCGCAAAACGAACTTCGAGCCCGGCAAGGTTCAACTTTTTGCCGCGGTAGTAAAATTGCCCGTCCATCCCGTCGATCTGGTAGCCACGAATCCGCAACGCGCCCGTGTGCAGATAGCCGCTTGCCTGCGGTTCTCGCAGCGTCCCGGTAATAGTTCCCTCCAGATCCGCCTGGCCCTGAAGCTGAGACTTGCCCACAACCCCCTGCAAAAAGTTCAATCCTGCCAGGTCCAGCCCCTTGGCGCCCACCGAGAGGTTCAACCGCTGGCCGGCCACGCCGCCGCTGGCCGTTACCACGCCCCCCGCCAGATGCGCATCAAGAGACTTCACCAGCAAGGTTCCCGCTTCGTAACGAAACCCCGAAGACAGCTCCTCAACCGGTTCGCCGAAGAACAGCCCACTGGCCATCCGCAGGTTCCCGTCCACCACCGGCGCCTTGCTTGAGCCGCTGATCATCAGCCCGGCGTTTACCTCCCCGGAAAGGTCCCATTTCAAACCGGCAATATCCATTAACTCCCGCGCCTGGGCCCCCTTGACCTGCAGGTTCAACGCCAGTTCGGGCACCTGCCCGACGCCGATCTCGCCGGAAGCTGCATAACTGGTCCTGCCTCTGGTCAATTCCAGATCATGAATGCCAAGGTCCCTTCCGTTCCAGGCAATCCGCCCGGCCAGGCGGTCAAACTCCTGGCCCCGCAAAACCGGATGATCGATCTGCAAACTCCCAGTGAGCGCCGGCGCCGTGGCCGGGCCGGCAAGCTGCCCGACAAACTGGAGCGTCCCACCGGCGCCGTTCTCCAGAACAAATCTCAGAACCTCTTGCGCATTGCCGCCGATCTTTTCCGTCCAGCGCGCCGCTTCTTCCAGGATTCGTCCAAGGTTTACCCCCTCTCCCGCCAGATCCACCGCCAGTTTGCCGTCGGGCGCCAGCCGGCCGCTGGCGCTGATCTGGCCGTTGGGGCCGGATAGCACCGCATAATCAAGAATAAGGCCCCGATCATGAGCCGCAAACCCTGCCCTCAGCTCTCCAAGAGGCAGATTCCCCATGGTGACGCCGGTTGCTTCTACTGTCCCGGCCAGCTCGGCAATCTTCTGAGGGGAGTACGTCCCTTTAACGACCAGATCGCCACCCAGTCGTCCTTGAGGTTCAAAGGCCTTAGCTTGCGGCCAGAGCCGCCCAAGCTCGGCAATTTGCAGGCTGGCTGCCTTTCCCTCCAGTTCGTACCGCCACATCCCGTCTATAAACCGGCCGGCCAGGCTACCCTTCAGCGTGCCGCCTATCAACTCGGCCAGGAAGGGATCCACCTGAAACGCCAGGTCTTTGTAGGTAAAGCCGGCCTTCAGATCCTGCACCGCTATCCCGTGGATCTCTCCTGATTGGAGCCTTAGCTGGCCCCGGACCACGGGTTGGGCAACCAGGCCGTCCACCATGGCATCCAGGTCTACCCGGCCATCGACCCCAAATTCCTTGAGCGCGACAACCTGATCTCCCGCCCCGGCGGTTTGGAACCTCCCCAGCTCCATGCCGCGGACCCCGACCGCCAGCGCCACCCTGGGGTGCGCAAAGCCGGTTATCCTGCCGCCGATGTTCACCTCGGCCCCGAGGTACTGGGCCGTCAGTTCATTAATCCGGGCCTCCGCCCCATTAAAAGTGATCTTGCCGTTCAGATCGGTCAGCGGGCCTCCGATGGAGCCGTATTCCACTGTAGCCCCATTCAGCTCCAGGCTTCCATAGAGCCTCGGCTCCCGCCAGCTACCCCCTATGCGGGTGTTAACGCCGGCTGTCCCCGCAACCTTCACTCCGGCTGTGGGGACCCCCATCCTTTCCAGGACGGCCTGAATCTCGGCCAACTTAAAACCGGAGGCCATTACCGCCAGATCCAGCGATCCAACCTGCCCTTTTTCAATTGCAAAACCACCCGCGACCCGCCAGCCGGAACCCGCATACCGCATATCCAGCTCGCCATTTACCTTCCCTCTCTGGTCGAAGAGAATCCTCCCGGTTTGAATATCGGCGAGCAGGTCGGTTCCCGGCCACAGATAACGGGCCCGACTCAGGTCTATCCGGGTGGAGTAATCAAATCCCGCCCGATCTTGCGAACGTTGCAGCCGGATATCCAGATCCGCCTGGCCGGCTTTAAACCGCCCATACTTCGGGTTAAAGGCAGCCACCCCGAAAGGCTTTTGCAACCCCAACCCCTTGGCCTGCACCCGCAGGGTCATGCCGCCATTTTGTCGCCAGGCTCCGTCCATGGCCAGCAAGGCGCCCGGTTCGAGACCGGACCTGGCCACCAGGCGAAGATTGAGCGCCGAATCCTGTCCAAGTTTCAAGCGCCCGTCAATGTCCGAAAATTTTACATTGAACGGCCTGTCCTCCGGTTCAAACAGGTCGAAACCCGGCCGCTCAAGCCAGCCGCTCTCCTTTGGGTTCCAGCCGGTTACAGAGATCTCCCCGCCCCTGACAGTCACCGTGGCGGTAAAAGCAGGCGCCTTTCCGGCGCCCGAAGGGAGCCGGCCAAGAGCAGTCTGCAAATTCCACCGGCCGGCGGGATCCCTCGACAGTCGCAGTCTGGGCCCGGCCAGATCGACGCGGTTGATACTGGTCAACACATCCCGGCGAGCCAACAACTTAAACAGGTTGTAACTCACCACCACCTGCTTGACGGAGAGATCAGGAGCTTGCGGCGCGGTATCTTCAAAAGAAATCCGGACATCGGAAAAGACCACCCGGCTGATCATGCCCGGCTCAATCCGGCCCAGAGAAAAGTTCCATCCGGTGGCCTTCCGCAATTCGGACTCGACACGGTGACGAATGCTTTGCGTGATAGCAGGCGAATTCAGCCAAAAATAGACGCCAGCATAGGAAATGCTGAACAAAAGCATAAAAAATCCGGCCAATAACATTATTACCTTTCTCCGATCGGCCAGACCAAGCATCTCAAAACCTCCAGGATCGATCTCCCAACACTCCCAACATTAATTGGGAAGCCCTAACATAATCTTCATTCGACGCGGCGGTTCCCTTTCCTTCCGTTGGAAGCCGCCGCGCCCGTTGTAAATAGTACCAGAAGTGACAGAAAACTGCGCGGGATCGCGCAGTTTTCGAAGCGATGTCGCAACAGGGCGTGACTTTTTTCAGAAGACTATGCTACCGGCTTGAGCCGCCCTGGCTGGCTTACCGGCCCCTCTTCCGGCGCCGGCCCCTCTTCCGGCTGGAGATCGCTCTCTTCCGGAGTCTCTTCCGAACCGGAACTCACCGTCAGGTCAAATTCCGCCATCCCCTCAATGACATAGGGGGTGCTGATAAAGGACTTCACTGGTTCCTGGGACGGCATGCCCGCTTTGGGCTGCA
>JBLNCV010000067.1:0-5096 GCA_050260975.1 Syntrophothermus sp.
ACGCCGGTGGAACCGTCCACCCTGGAGAGCTCTTCCACCGCAATCGCGTAGGAGACATAGTCGGAGCCGGCCCCGCCATACTCCTCCGGGAAGATGATCCCGGCCAGGCCGAGTTCACCCATTTTGTCGAAGCTCTTCCGGGAGAACTCCTCTTTCTCGTCCCGTTCGGCCGCGTCGGGTGCAACCTCATTCTCGGCGAAATCCCGCACCATGTTCCGCATCATCTGCTGCTCTTCGGACAACTTGAAATCCATTTAAAACCCTTCCCCCTTCTCTTTTTCCAGAACGCGCTTTGGCCGTTCCTGCACAGTTGGTGTTTATCTGCATGATCTGTCTCTAGAATTCCTTATGAAATTTTACTTCCCGGTGAAATTGGCTTTGCGCTTGTTCAAAAACGCGTCCATGCCTTCCTTCTGGTCGGCGCTGGCGAAACACAGGGCAAAGGCATCGGCCTCATAAGCCTGGCCGCGCTCGATATCCATGTTCAGTCCCTGGTGGATGGCCGACTTGGTGAGCCGTACCGCCACCTGGCCCTTGGCCGCGATGCGGGAAGCCAGATCCCTGGCAACTTTCATCAAATCCGCCGCTGGTACCACCTTGTTTGCCAGGCCGATGCGATAGGCCTCTTCGGCGGAGATCATGTCGCCGGTCATCAGAATCTCACTGGCAATTCCCTTGCCCACCAATCTGGGCAAGCGCTGGGTGCCGGCGAAGCCTGCGGTGACTCCGAGGCTGACCTCCGGCTGCCCGAACTTGGCATTATCCGCGGCAATCCGCATGTCACAGGCCATCGCCAGTTCACAGCCGCCGCCCAGGGCAAAGCCGTTTACGGCAGCGATTACCGGCTTGGGCAGGTTTTCGATCTTATTGAAGACCTCCTGGCCCAGGCGGGCAAACTCGCGGGCTTCCAGCGGCGTCATGTCCTTCATCTGGGAAATATCCGCCCCGGCCACAAACGCCTTTTCCCCGGCGCCAGTGACGATCACCACGGAAACCGCCGGGTCGTTGGCCGCCTTTTCGATAGCCTGGGAGAGCTCTTGCAGGGTTTCGCTGTTGAGTGCATTCAAGGCCTTGGGGCGGTTAATGGTCACCACAGCCGTGGTCCCTTCGGTTTCGAGAAGGATGTTATTCCAGACCACTTACCTTGCACCTCCCGAGTAATCATAGAAGCCCCTGCCGGTCTTGCGCCCAAGCCAGCCGGCCTTCACGTACTTGCGCAGCAGCGGGCACGGGCGGTACTTGTCGCCGAACCCGGCATGCAAAACCTCCAAGATAGCCAGGCAGGTATCCAGCCCGATTAGATCGGCCAGAGCCAGGGGACCCATCGGGTGGTTCATGCCCAGTTTCATGACCTGGTCGATGGCCTCCGGGGTGGCCACCCCTTCATAGACCGCGTAAATGGCTTCGTTAATCATCGGCAGCAAGATCCGGTTCGCTGCAAAGCCGGGAAAGTCGTTGACCTCCACGGGCTCCTTGTCCATCTTGCGGCTCACTTCCGCGATGGTCTGGAAGACCTCATCGGTGGTCGCCAGGCCCCGGATGACCTCCACCAGCTTCATCACCGGAACCGGGTTCATGAAGTGCATGCCGATAACCTTCTCCGGCCGCTTTGTAACGGCGCCAATCTCGGTGATGGGCAACGAAGAAGTATTGGTAGCCAAAATGGCGTGCGGCGGCGCAATCCGATCCAGATCCGCAAAGATCTTGCTCTTGATGGCCATGTTCTCCACCGCTGCCTCGATAGCCAGATCCACATCTTTGGCGTCCTCAAGAGAGGTGGATGACTTGATCCGGCCAAGGATCGCCTGCTTGTCGGCATCGGTCATCTTGCCCTTTTCCACATTGCGGGTCAGGTTTTTTGTAATATTATCCAGACCCTTCTGAACAAACTCCGGCTTGATGTCGTTGAGAACAACCGCATAGCCGGCCTGGGCGGCCACCTGGGCAATACCGCTGCCCATCTGCCCTGCTCCAATCACCATAATCTTCTTGATCTCCATTTTACTCCCCCTGCAAAATTTTTTTGAAAAGGTTCTTGTTCCTATCCCCTCCTTGATTTGCGGATTATAACCTTTGTTGTGGAAGGCAAACACACCCGATACACTCACTATTGCAAATTTCGTGCCAGGGTGTGCAAATGATCCAAAATAACTCGTAACAGGCGACAACTTTAGACAGGGAGCCTTTTGGATAACATTTTTCAAACAATGTTGCACTCTTCTGGAACATTTATTAATTGGTTGTAATTAAACGGCCTTCTCTATGCTTCTGTATCCTTTTGTATACACATGTGGGCAAAATCGCCCCCATCGGCGTTCTTAAATAAAAAAACGCCTCTTGTCAACAAACGTGTACACGTCTACAAAAGTAGACGCCGCTCCTCATTCCCCATCCAGATTGTATTTGGCCAGTTTCTTGTAAAGTCCGGCGCGGGACAACCCAAGCAAAGCAGCCGCCTGCACCTTGTTTCCCTTGGCCGCCGCCAGGGCGTCGATGATTGCTTCGCGTTCTACGCTCTCCACCAACGACTGCAACGTCTGACTGGCCGCATGACTGGCGCGGGTAGCCTTCATCTTTTGCAGGTAGAGCGGCAGGTGCTTAAATTGAATCTGCTTGTCGTCCAACACGTTGAAGGCCCGCTCGATGACGTTTTCCAGCTCCCGGACATTGCCGGGCCACTGGTGTTTCATAAGCAGAGCCCGAACGTCCGGGGAAACCCCTGAAACCCTCTTCCCAAATTGCTCATTGAACTTTTTAATAAAGTGATCCACCAGAATCGGAAGATCCTCCATCCGCTCCCGCAACGGCGGGATGTTTAGAGTGACTACGTTTAACCGGTAATAGAGGTCCTCGCGAAACTCTTTCTTGCGGATCAAGTCCTCCAGGTTCTGGTTGGTGGCCGTCACCACCCGCACATCCACCTTAACCGGCTTGGAATCGCCCAGCCGCTCGATCTCCTTCTCCTGCAACACCCGGAGGAGTTTGGCCTGCATCCTCAATGGCATGTCTCCAATCTCATCCAGAAAGATGGTTCCTTTGTCCGCCAGCTGGAACTTGCCGATCTGGCCGCCTTTCCTGGCGCCGGTAAAGGCTCCCTCCTGGTACCCGAAAAGCTCCGACTCCAGCAGATTCTCCGGAACAGCCGCACAATTGACCTTGATGAACGGCCCATTCTTCCGCGGACTCTCCGCATGCAGGGCATGCGCGAAGAGTTCCTTGCCGGTCCCGCTCTCACCCCGGATCAGCACAGTGGAATTACTGTGGGCCACCCGGCGGGCAATCTCCTTGAGCCCCTGAAATTTTTCGGAGTTCCCCACGATCTCGTCCAGGCCAAAGTCGTATTTGCGGAACCGCCGCAGTTCGTCCTTATAGTAAGCCACCTCGCTGCGCAGGGAATTGACCTTTTCCGCCAGAGCGTACAGTTCGTTTACATCCCGGAAGATGACCTTACCGATGGCCCCTACCACAATGCCGTCTTCGATGATGGGCACCCGGCTGGCGACAATCTCATGGCCGTTCAAGTCGTGGATATAACCAAAGACAGGTTTCCCGGTCTTGAGGACCTCGGGAAATTTTGGGTTTTCGTAAACCTCGGTGACATGTTTGCCGATCATGCTCTCCGGAGATCTGTTCAAGAAACTGGCAAAGGCCTGGTTGGTCATGGTCACCACCCCATCCTTGTTGACCACGATCAAACCCTCATAAGCCAGATTCAAGACCGTCTCCAGAGTTTTTTTCAGTTCCCGGATCTTCCGGTTGTCATCGGCCAGTTCATCGATCACACTTTGTAATTCAGTGATATCCTGAAAAACCGCCACCGCCGCCACTACCTGGCCGTTGTCAAACACCGGCGAGCGGTTGCTGAGGTAGACCACGCCGTTTATGGTCACCTTTTGCGCTAACTCCGGCTGGCCGGTCTTCAGCACCCGCAATAGGCCGGTCATCGGAAAGTAATCCTCCACTGGCTTACCGAGCACATGCTCCGCACTGGTCTCTAAAATACGCTCCACCTGGGTGTTACAAAAAATAATCCGGCCCTCTCTGTTTACAGCGATAAACGCGTTGTTGGAGGAATCCAGGATGGTTTGTAGATCAGGATGGACCTCACCCATTGCACGCGAGAGTTCAATCATTTTGCCCCTACCCCTCATTTACTTGTCGCTACCCCTCTTGCAAAAGTGAATCTCTTATAATCTCTTTGCAAGATCTATACCAGCCGGGACTAAATACTTGCGGGTGAACCCACCCCACCAAAATATTCCAGAAGATGGAGCCGCACAGGATGTGTCCTGTTTTTCACACCACTGTCTACTTTTTCGCACACCCGGTCTCCCCGCGAAGACACCAATAAAACCCATAAAAAAACAAGGTTACAATAGAAATTATAACCTTGCAGCCCATTCCCGTCCACCGTTAAAATAAACCACCAGTTCTGGCCGCAAATCAGCTTGCCTCGGGTGTCTCCACATGCCGGCGCCGGAAACTTAACGCCGCCAGGAGATTTCTGGCAGCCACCTCTCTGCGCAGCCGCTCCGGTACATGGCTCCCGTTCGGAGCAAACTCCAGGATTAACGGCTCCCTCCGGTTTTCGAACTTGCCCGGTTCTTCAGCCGGCCCAAAGGACCAGAGGCCCGCCGCATTGATCCGGATCGGCTCGTTCAGCTTCTTGAGCCTGTCGTATTCCGCCCTCGCCTGGTTGCGGATCTCGGATATGCGGCTTTGCGCTTTTTTAAACTGAAAATAGCCAGCTTCCCACTGCTCATACGTTTCCGCGAAGGACATGCTCTGTCGGGCTTCTTCCAGATCGCGCGCAGCTTTCCTCATCTCATCGGTAAGCACATCATAAAGTTCAATCACTTTCGGCCGCTCCTTGGCCATTTTAATTCCCCCTCACACAATCACAAATAGAGCGGCGAAACGGGAACAGGACACCTCCGTGTCTCTCTTTTTCTCTTCTTGCTCGCTCCGGCAAGACCGGCGCTGCTCACGAGACAAGATGGATTATAACACAGCCAACCAGCCCATGCAATTATTTCCGGTCCCCAAAAAAGCAGGTTTTGGCGCCGCATGAACCATGATCGCGGATAAAAACCATT
>JBLNCV010000068.1:0-6339 GCA_050260975.1 Syntrophothermus sp.
GTTCATCGGGACATTGGTGACAATGCCGTCCGCCCACTGCGGATCGGTGGTGATCCGCTCAAAATCCTGGTCCAAGAGGGTGTGCACATCCAGTTTTCCATTTTCAAACTCCAGCATGGAAGTGGTGGTGTCCGGGATGATCCGGAGTTCGATGGCATCCAGGTAAGGCAAACCCTTTTCGAAGTAGTTCTTGTTCTTCTCGAGAAGCAGTACACTGTCCCGCTGCCAGCTCTTAATCTTGAAGGGGCCGGTGCCAACAGGCTGCATGGGGAACTTGTCGCCCAGCTTCTTGGTGGCCTGCTCCGGGAAGATGGACACGGCGGGTACCGCCAGGTTGGAGAGGAACGGCGCATAAGGTTGCTTCAAGGTGACCTCAAAAGTATACTTGCCGGTGACTTTGAAGCCCTGCAGGCTGGTCGCCTTTCCATCCATCATCTCCTGGGCGCCCGCGATCTCTTCGAGAGTCCAGGTGTTGGCCGCCTTGGTCTTGGGATCCAGCATCCGCTCAAAGGTAAACCGCACATCGTTGGCGGTCAGTTCCGTTCCATCATGGAACTTGACTCCCTTGCGCAACTCGAACTTATAGGTCTTGCCGTCGGCGGAAACCTTGGGCATCTTGGCCAGAAGCTCCGGTTCCAGGTTAAGGTTGTTCTTTCCGTACCGTACCAGGGTGTTGAAGATGTCCCGGGCGAGGTTGTAGACCACAAAGGTGGTGTCCACCTGCGGGTCAATCCCCGGGGCGTCCACGTCCTCGGAGATATGCAACGTCCCGCCGTAGACCGGCTTCTGGTCCGCCGCCCCCGCTACTGTTGCCATGGAGAGTACCATGGCCAAAACCAACATGCCAACCATCAGTTTTGTGCGCATTACCGGCTCCTCCTCCTCAAGATAATTGCTTGTTCCAAAGATTCCCACCAAAAACGTTCGCACCAGCCCAACCAGTGGCTGGTAACAATAAGGTATACTTTCGCGGCTAGCCGGGTAATTCCTTCTTAGCGCTTCTGGCAGATTCCGTTATTTTACAAGCGCCGCCACATCATTCGGCTGGGGGTAAACTCCGGCTCGATCAGCCTCTGATGCTTGAGGTGCGCCAGGTAAGCCCCGATGGCGCTGTAGGTGAGGTGAAACTGGGTGCTGTTCAGCGTCACCGGAAACGCCTCCACCACGGAAGCCAGCACCTCTTCCCGGGTCTGCGGCTGGCGGGCCAGGATTTCCAGGATGAAATTCGCCAGCCTGTCCATAATCTCGAGGTTCATCCGGGCCACCGGCTGTACGTCCTCAACCGGCGCTCCGTGGGCCGGGAGGCAGGCGGCGTGGCTGGTCTTCAAAAGCGCCTCCAGCGTCGCCCGCGCCCGGGTGACATCGGCATGATAGGGAATGGGATACTTGTCCAGCACATCGGCGGGAAAAAAGGCGTCCGCCGTAAAGAGCACGTCGTCCGGCGAACGCACCCCCACCTGCTGCGTGGAATGGCCGGGCAAAGCCACCACTTCGCCTATCGTTTCACCGTCAATGGCCAGTGGCCCCTCCTCCAGAAGCATGTCCACTTGACAGGGTTTGGCCTTCAAAAACCGGTTCTCCAGGGCGTCAAAGGGCGCGGCTCCATAGAGGTAAAAAGGCTCCAGATAAGGGTTTTCCACCAGTGCCTTTTCAAAGGGACTGGCCATCACCTGCGCCCCGGTGCGGCGCTTGATCAACGCCGCGGCGCCGATATGGTCGGCATGGTGATGAGTAAGAATCACATGGCTTACGGTGAGCCCTTCGACCTGTAACACCTTGAGAATCTGCTTGCCGGCGTCGTCATCCAGACCGGTGTCCACGATGGCGCAACGGCCGCCTTGCAGCAGTAATACGCCCACCTTCACGTGGGCGTCGATGTACAGAGTCCTTGGGCCCAGTCTTTTCAGCATGGCTCACACCCCGGGCAACTTAATCCAAGTTCAGCAAGGACTTCGTCCAGAACCGCCACAACCCTCTTTATTTCCTGTTCCCCCACGATCAAAGGCGGGAGGAACCTGATCACCCGGCCGTGTACACTATTGAGAAGAACACCCTTGCGCTGGCAGGCCGCCACCACTTCCCCACCCAGGTCTTCTTTCTCCAGTTCCATGCCCGCCATCAGCCCAAGGCCGCGAACCTGGCGGATTACCCGGTGTCTGGCCTGCAGCCGCCGGAGTTCCTCCATGAGGAATGCCCCCATCTGCGCTGCATGGTCAATCCACCCCTCGTCGAGGAGAACCTCCATGGCCGCCAGTGCCGCCGCGCTGGCCAGCGGGTTTCCACCGAAGGTGCTGGCGTGGCTGCCCGGCTTAAAAGCGGATGCCACCTTGTCTGTGGCGAGCATGGCGCCGATTGGGAACCCTCCCCCCAGGGATTTGGCGATGGTGAGAATGTCCGGCTCCACGTCAAAGTGCTGGTAGGCGAAGAACTTGCCGGTACGCCCCAGCCCGGTCTGGACCTCGTCGAGGATCAACAGCGCACCTTGCCGGTCGCAGAGCCGCCGGACCTCTTTCAGGTAGCCCGGCTCGCAGAGGTTGACCCCGCCCTCGCCCTGGACCGGCTCCAACAGTACCGCGCACACATCACTGGTCATCGCCCGTTCCATCGCCCTCAGGTCGTTGAGAGGGACATAGCGGAAACCGATGGGCAATGGCTCATACCCTTCCTGGTACTTCTCCTGCCCGGTGGCGGTCAGGGTCGCCAGCGTCCGGCCGTGGAAGGACTCCCTGGCGGTAATCACCACGTAGCGTTCGGGGCCGTAATTTATCTTGCCCCATTTGCGTGCCAGCTTGATGGCGGCCTCGTTGGCCTCAGCCCCGCTGTTGCAGAAGAAGACCTTATCCAGAGCCGAGTTCTCCACCAGAAGCTTGGCCAGCCTGGCCTGCGGTTCGATGTGGTAGAGGTTCGAACAATGGATCAGCTCTCCTGCCTGCCGCCGGATAGCCTCCACCACCGCGGGATGGCAGTGACCCAGCCCGTTTACCGCAATACCGCTCACAAAATCCAGATATTCGCGGCCTTCGGCATCCCAGACCCGCGTTCCCTCACCTCTGACCAGCACCAGAGGCAACCGCCCGTAAGTATTCATCACGAAGTTCCCGGTCAGGGCGATGATTTCGTCTGTGGTCTTGACGGATGCCGCCCCCACTTTCGCTGCGGACATGCTTTTCATCTCCCCCACCCCCAATTGTTTAAAGTCAACATCCGATTGAACTTTTTACCTCTGAGCAATGAGATACACCTTCCGGCCCATAGGAGATGTTGTACATAAAGTTACAACATCTCCTACCGTGTGGCGGGTACAGTAAGTACCCCCTCCCCATGGCCGCTCGGCGATGGCTGCTCATATTCTATCAGGCCACGACCATCGTCCCCACGCCGGTGTCGGTGAAGACCTCCAGAAGCAGGGAATGCGCCACCCGCCCGTCAATGATGTGGGTCCTGGTCACCCCGCCTTCCGCCGCTTTGACACAAGCCTCCACCTTGGGGATCATCCCGCCGGCGATCTTCCCCGCCGCGACCATCTCCCGCGCCCGGCGAGCATCCAGCGCCGACACCAGGCTGCGGCGATCTTTGGGATCCTCATAGATCCCCTCCACATCGGTCAGCATGATCAATTTTGTCGCCCCCAGAGCGATGGCCAGATCCGCGGCCGCCGAATCCGCGTTGATGTTGTAGCTTTCACCGCCTTCGCCGACCCCAATCGTGGCAACTACCGGTATGTAGCCGGCCGCCGACAGATCCCGGAGAACTTCGGGATTGACCCGGGAGACCTGGCCCACGTGACCCAGTTCGTCGGAAAGCCGCGTGGCCTCCATCAGGCCCGCATCAACGCCGCACAGCCCCACCGCCTTGCCCCCGCACTGCCCCAGCAAACTCACCAGGTCCTTGTTCACCTTGCCGGCCAGGACCATCTGGACGATCTCCATGCTTTCCGCGTCGGTGACCCGCAGGCCGTTGACGAAGACCGGCTTCTTTCCCAGCCGTTCCATCAGGTTAGTGATCTCCGGGCCGCCGCCGTGGACCACGATGGGGTTTAGCCCGATGTATCTGAGAAGCACGATATCCTGGGCCACCGCCAATTTCAAATGGTCACCAAGCATGGCGTTGCCGCCGTACTTGATGACCACCGTCTTGCCGCTGAACTTCCTGATGTATGGCAGGGCTTCCACCAGGATCCCCGCCTTCTGCAACGGATCCACGCTTCCCCCTCCTCCCAAGCCACCGGTACTAATCAACTTGCCTAACTCCGGTAGCTGGCGTTGATATTCACATAATCATGGGTAAGATCACAGGTCCACACCACCGCGTCATTCTCGCCCTGGTTGAGGTCCACCCGGATCAGGATCTCTTTTTGCGAAAGCAGGAACTTGGCCCGCTCCTCGCTGAACTGGCAGGCCTCGCCCCGATGGGCGACCATCTCCGGCCCGATGAAGATGTCTACCTTCCCGACGTCAAAGTCGGCTTCGGCATAACCCGCCGCGCACAGGATCCGCCCCCAGTTGGCGTCCTCACCGTAGACCGCCGTCTTGACCAGATTGGATGTGGCAATGGCCTTGGCGATCTTCTTGGCGGCCGCGTTGGTGGGCGCATGCTCCACCCGCACCTCGATAAATTTGGAAGCGCCTTCCCCGTCACGCACAATGGCCCTGGCCAGGTAACCGGCCACCTCATGCAACGCCGCGTAAAAACGCGCGTAATCCTCGCCTTGCTCGGCGATAGGCGGGTTCTGCGCCTGGCCGTTGGCCAGGACCACCACCATGTCGTTGGTGCTGGTGTCCCCGTCCACGGTGATCATGTTGAAGGTATGGTCGATCACCCCGCTCAGAGCCAACTTCAGCAGGGGCGCCGAGATCGCCGCGTCGGTGGTGATCACCGAGAGCATGGTGGCCATCTGGGGGTGGATCATTCCTGAGCCCTTGGCCATTCCGCCCACGGTGACCGGATTTCCGCCAATGGGCACCGTAACGGCGTATTCCTTGACCATGGTATCTGTGGTCATGATCGCCTGCACCGCCTCGCCGCCTCCGGTGGAGGAAAGCTCCTTTGCGGCCTGCCTGATCCCCCACAACACCTTCTCTATTGGGAGTCGCACCCCGATAACTCCGGTGGAACCCACCACTACTTCCTCGGCCGGTATATCGAGAGCGCCAGCCACACCAGCCGCCATGGCCCGGGCGTCAGCCAGGCCTTGCTCCCCGGTGCACGCGTTGGCGTTGCCGCTGTTGATCACCACCGCCCTGGCTTTTTGGCGGCAGAGGTGTTCCATGCTCAAAATCACCGGAGCGGCTTTGACCTTGTTGGTGGTAAAGACCGCCGCGGCTGCGGCCGGCGCCTGCGAATAGACCAGACACAGATCCTTTTTACCGTTCTTTTTGATCCCGCAGCTCACCCCCGCGGCCAGAAAGCCTCTTGGGGCCGTCACGCCACCGGAGCAAGGCGCTGCGTGGTAGTCATCCTGTTCGGTTCTCTCTTCCAATTTAGTCAGCCTCCCAAAACCCATATTTTCTTACGGCCAGAGGGCGGGCATCTCGAGGCCGGCGCGCTCCGGCAGGCCGAACATGAGGTTCATGTTCTGGATCGCCTGGCCGGACGCGCCCTTCACCAGATTGTCGATGGCGGAGAGCACCACCACCCGCCCGGTGCGCTGATCCACTCTCAACCCTATGTCGCAGAAGTTCGACCCATAGACCGCCCTGGTCTGGGGCAGTTCCTCCTCCCCGAGAACCCTCACAAAATATGCATCGGCATAATATTCCCGGTATAAAGCCAGCAACTCCCCGGTTCTGGCCGGCGCCCGGAGCTTGAGGTGGAGGGTGCTGAGAATTCCCCGGATCATCGGCGCCAGGTGCGGCGTAAAGGAGACGACGACCTTCTCCCGCGCCAATTCGGAGAGCTCCTGCTCAATCTCCGGAGTATGGCGGTGCCCGGTCACTTTGTAGGCTCTCAGATTCTCCACGGTCTCGGGGAAGTGATACTCTTGAGCGGGGGTGCGCCCCGCCCCGGAAACACCCGATTTCGCGTCGATCACGATCTCCTCCGGCAAGATGGCCTTCTCCGCCAGAAGCGGCGCCAGAGCCAGAATCACACTGGTGGGGTAGCACCCGGGGTTTCCGACGATCCGGGCGCCGGCCACCTTTTTGCCCTTGAGTTCCGGTATACCATAAACCGCTTCAGAAAGCAAGAAGGAAGCGGTATGTTCCAGATTATACCATTCAGTGTAAACTGCTGGATCCCGAAGCCGGAAGTCCGCCCCCAGGTCGATTACTTTCGCCCCCTGCTTCAATAGTTCCGGGGCGAACTTCATGGCCACCCCGTGGGGCGCCGCCAAAAAGACCA
>JBLNCV010000069.1:0-2885 GCA_050260975.1 Syntrophothermus sp.
GTGGACGCCTGTATGACCGGCGCGATGCATTTTGAGCCCGACGGGCGGGTGGTAAACGACCCGGATCGTTGCGTGGGGTGCTGGATGTGCCTCATGGTCTGCCCCTTCGGCGCCATTACCACCCAGCAGCAACCCAAGCTGGCTCTAAAGTGCGATCGTTGCCCGGATCTTTCCCAACCCGCATGTGTCTCGGCCTGCCCCACCCATGCTCTTACCTTTGCCGAACCCAATGCCTTTGCGCAAACCAAACGGGAACATGTCACCGTCCGGATTCCAAATCTCGCCGGTTATCTGGCGGGCAAATACTGATCTCACGATTCCACGGGTTAAGGTCCGAAGGGTTTAATTAAAAACGGAGATTGAGGGGAGGATTTTCCTTGAAAGATCAAAAGGATCAATTCAAAAGATCCGCCGACCCGGCGGTCCATGTGATGCTGGAGAAGGCTGAAGAACTTGGAATTGAGACGGTCTGGGACAGGCTGGCCGCCCAGGAGCCCCAGTGCGGCTTTGGCGAACTGGGCCTGTGCTGCCGGATCTGCTCCCAGGGTCCATGCCGGATCGATCCTTTCGGAGAAGGCCCCCAGAAAGGAGTTTGCGGCGCCAACGGAGACACCATCGTGGCCCGCAACCTGGTGAGGACCATCGCCGGCGGCGCGGCGGCGCACGTGGATCACGGCTTTGAAGCCATTCATGCCCTCCAGATGGCCGCCACAGACAAAACGGGTCAGAAGGGATACCGGATCCGTGACGAGGTCAAGCTCCGGGCGGTAGCCGCCAAATTGGGGGTTCCAACCGATAAAAGAAGCATTGAAGAGATCGCGCAGGATGTCGCCCAGGCCGCCATTGCGGATTTTGGCAACTCCACCGAAGAACCGATGCGCTGGCTTACCGCCACCGCGCCGGCGGAACGGGTCGAAACCTGGAAGAAGCTCGGTGTCCTGCCCAGAAACCCCGACCGGGAGTTACGCGTGGCGTTATCCCAGACCACGGTGGGGACCGACGCGGACCCCGTCAACCTGCTGCTCACGGCCATCCGCCTGGGCCTCGTGGATGCTTACGGCGGACTGCACCTGACCAGCGATTTGCAGGATATCCTCTTCGGCGCCCCGCAACCTGCCGCCTCCGAAGCGAATCTGGGCGTCCTTGAGCCCGGCAAGGTCAACGTGGTGGTCCACGGCCACGTCCCCCTGCTCTCCGAAAAACTCGCCGAGTGGGCCGAGCGGCTCAACGACAAGGCCAAAACCGTTGGCGCCGAGGGTATCCAGCTCGTCGGCATCTGCTGCAGCGGCAATGAACTCCTGATGCGCCACGGCATCCCCATCGCCACCAACTTCCTCTCCCAGGAGCTGGCCGTCGCCACCGGCGCCGTGGACCTCATGGTCGTGGACATTCAGTGCATCATGCCCTCGCTGACCACCGTCGCCGAGTGCTTCCATACCAAGATCGTGACCACCATGCCCGTCGCCAAGCTGCCGGGGGCAATCCACATCGATTTTTCCCTGGAAAAAGCGGACGAAAAGGCTCAGGAGATCATCGAACTGGCCATTGAAAACTACAAGCGCCGCGATCCGTCCAAGGTGGCCATTCCAAAACACAAGTCCAGGATGATGGCCGGTTTTAGCGTGGAAGCCGTGGTGGCCGCGCTGGCCAAAGTGAACCCTGAGGATCCTTTCAAACCGCTGGTGGACAGCATCGCCGGCGGAAGCATCTTTGGCGCCGCCGCCATAGTGGGCTGCAATACCGCCAAGATGCCCCAGGACGCCATCCATACCGGCCTGGCAAAGGAACTGCTCGCGCACGACGTCCTCGTGGTAGCCACAGGTTGTGCCGCCCAGGCGCTGGGCAAAGCAGGGCTTATGACCCCGGAGGCCACGGAAAAATTTGCCGGCAAAGGGTTGAAAGCCGTCCTCACCGCCGTGGGCAACGCCATAGGGCTCAAGGTTCCCCTGCCGCCGGTACTGCACATGGGCAGCTGCGTGGACAATGCGCGGATCGAAGGCCTGCTTTCCGCCCTGGCCAGCTACCTCAAGGTGGGCATCAAGGATCTGCCGGTTGCCGCCTCCGCGCCAGAGTTCATGTCGGAAAAGGCCGTTTCTATAGGGACATGGGCTATTTCACTGGGAGTTCTCACCCACCTCGGGCCTACCCCGCAGATCCTGGGAAGCCCGCTGGTCACTGGCGTCTTGACGGAAAAGACCGCCGAACTTCTGGGCGGGCGGTTCTTCGTGGAGCCTGACCCGGTCAAGGCCGCCGCGGTGATGCTGGAGCACATGGCGGAAAAACGGAAGGCTCTGGGCCTGTCTTTAGCCGTATCGGCCTAGCGCCGGAGGAGGTGGCAGCAATGGATAACCTCTCCGGAACAGCTTTGTACCGGCAGGCTCACAACGGGCGAAATCCTGGCGGGTCGACTCCGCTTCGCCATGTGCTGATTGGCAACGGCGTGGCCGCCATCTTTGCCGCAGAGGCCATCCGAAACATGGATCCCGCGGCGTCGATCACCATGATCTCGGATGAGGAGGCGCCGGCTTACTCCCGCTGTCTGACGCCGGACCTCATTGCCGGCCATTTGCCTGAGGAGCGTTTGTGGATCCGCCCCCCGGACTTTTATGAGCGGTTGAAGATCCGCGGCCTGTTCGGGTGCCGGGTCACGCAGGTAGACCCGGACCAACAGGTGGTAACCCTTTCCGATGGCCGGGCGATCCCTTTCGACCGCCTTCTGGTCGCCAGCGGAGCCGCGCCGGTTATGCCGGAGATCCCGGGAATCCGCCGGCCCGGTGTCTTTGGGCTCCGCACCCTGGCGGATGCCAGAGGTATTGCCGCGATTGCCGCCACGGCCCGCCGGGCGGTGGTGGTTGGCGGCGGCCTGGTGAGCCTGAAAGCCGCCG
>JBLNCV010000070.1:0-5268 GCA_050260975.1 Syntrophothermus sp.
TCTGCAATTCTTTCACCTCCTTTCGCTGCTTTCGGTTATAATCAATATTGCTTGCCAATGGCCCGCAAGACTTCGGCGGCCTTGGGCGGTTCCAGATACGGCAGGATCGCCGCCGCCTGCCTGTCGGTCAACCGCTCCAGTATTTGGGCAATTTCGGTTGCCGTCAGTTCCGCCATAATCTTGGCAGCCTCCTCCGGCTGCATCTTTCCATAATACCTGGCCATTAGTTGCAACCTTGCCGCATCATCAACCAGTTGTTTGACCTCTTCGGCTTGCTGTTGCAGAGCCTTCTCCCGTTGCTTCAATTCGGCCTCTTTGGCGGCCAATTCATCCTTCTTGGCTTGCAGGCCCTTCTCCTCGGCCATCAAGGCTTGCCGGGAAAGCTCCGTGGACTGGTACTGTTCCGTGAGCTTTGTCTCCCTTGCCAAAAAGACCTTCTTCTCTTTCAAGCCCATCTGGTAGGTCTCCACCACCGACGAGACATAAGGAACCCTTGAGAGCCCATCCATGGCCATCCGACCTATATCAACAAACCCCAGGAAATCGAGTACGACGGCTGTGCCGATTCCCGCCGTCAAAAGCAGCAAGGCTAAAACCCGCCCTCTGCGAAGCACCCGCCAGATTGCCTTGAAAAAGCCAACAATCTTCCCGATAACCCCCTTTTGCGCGGGGAACTTGAACTTGAACTTCATGCCCTGCCGCAGCCTCCTATGATCTGGCGGACGTTGCCCTTATGTAGCCCTGGGCGCCGATCTCATCCAACATCGCTTGCTCCTGGCGGAGCACTTCGCTTTGATAGGCCGCCAGATCGCGCTCACGAAGCTTTTCGAGGATCTTGCAGTTTTGCCTGGCTTCCAGAAGTTTTTGACGGCACTGTTCCACCTCTTGAGCGGCCAGCGCCACCACTTCGCTCTGGTGGAGAATCTGGATCTCCAGGCCCGCCAGGAAATCGCGCAGGAGGAGGATCTTCTCCATCGGCAGATCTCCGAGGCCCGCCTCCCGCAACTGCGCCTGGGTCTGGTGGTATTGGCCCTGCAAGAACACCAGCAACTCCTCTTCCCGGCGCAGCCTCTCCCGAAGCAAGGCTAACTGGATGGACAGTTCGTCTTCTTGATGCTTCCTGTAGTCTAAAACTCTTTCAAGGTTAAAGACAAATTTGCGCATCCCTGGCTACCTCCATCGGTCCCGGCGATCCCATCCGGCTACTGGGCCAGCAACGCCTCCAACTGCTGCACTGTCCCGGCAAAGCTGCTCTTCTCCTCGACTCCCTGGCACAGATAGGCATTGATCGCCTCAATCCTGGCGATTGCGTCGTCAATCTTGGGATTACTGCCGGCGTGATAGGCGCCGATATCAATCAGGTCCTTGGCGTTGCGATAGGTGGCCAGAACCTCCCTGAGCCGGTTTGCGGCATCCTGATGTTCTTTGTCGACAATATCGATCATCAGCCGGCTCACGCTGGCCAAAACGTCGATCGCCGGGTAATGATTCTGTGCCGCCAGATCCCGGGAAAGAACGATATGGCCGTCCAGGATACTTCTCACCGCATCAGCGATGGGCTCGTTCATATCGTCGCCGTCCACCAGCACGGTGTACAACCCGGTAATGCTTCCCCGGGCGCCCATGCCCGAGCGTTCCAATAGCTTTGGCAACACGGCGAAGACCGACGGCGTATACCCCCGGGTCGCCGGAGGTTCGCCAATCGCCAGGCCGATCTCCCGCTGGGCCGCCGCGAACCTTGTCACCGAATCCATCATGAGCATCACGTTGCGCCCCTGATCCCGGAAGTATTCCGCAATGGCCGTGGCCACCAGCGCCCCCTTCATCCGCACCAGCGGCGGCTGATCCGAGGTGGCCACCACCACCACAGACCGCATCAAACCTTCTTCACCCAGGTCCTTTTCAAGGAAATCCCGCACCTCGCGGCCCCGTTCACCGACCAGGGCGATCACATTGACATCCGCCGAGGTGTTCCTGGCAATCATCCCTAACAATGTGCTCTTGCCAACCCCGCTGCCGGAAAAGATACCGATCCTCTGGCCGCACCCGCAGGTCAGCAATCCGTCTATGGCCCGTACCCCCACTTCCAGGGGCCTGGTGATCCGGCGGCGGCTTAAAGGGTTCGGCGGCAGATTGGCCACCGTATAATACTTATTGGCCAGGACCGGTCCCTTGCCATCCATTGGCTGGCCGAGCCCATCCAGCACCCGTCCGAGAAGCTGCGCGCCCACCTCCACCTGAAAAGAGCTGCCCGTGGCGCTTACCTCACATCCGGGGCCGATTCCCTCCATCTCACCCAGGGGCATCAAGAGCACCTGGTTCTCCTTAAACCCTACCACTTCGGCGCGAATCGGCGGGTTCCCTTGCCGAGGATGGACATAACATAACTCTCCCAGGCGGGCAGCGGGCCCCACCGATTCGATGGTCAAGCCGATCACCCTGGTTACCCGCCCCAAAACCCGCATGGGCTCATATTCATTTAATACCTGGTATGCTCTGGCCAGCCCCTGCTCCGCCAGGACACCAGCCTCAGGGCCGGATTCCTGCGGATGGCGAAGTTCAACCGCCATGGACTAACCCCTCCAGAAGGTGCGCCGTCTCTTCCAACTGGGTGGCGATGCGGGCGTCAACACTTCCCGAATTGGTTTCAATCATGCATCCGCCGGCTTCAATCGTCTCGTCCGCCACTATTTCCAACTTGGTGGAACCCTCCAAAAACTGCCTGATCCTTGCTTCTCCGGACTTCGCCGTCTCCAACTCGGAGGGATTGACCCGGATTACCACCCTGGTCTTGTCGTTGACCAATTTGACGGCATCCTCTATCGTCCGCTGAATGATGGCAGGGTCAAGCCGCAGTTGCCCCCTGATGATCTTTTCGGCAATCTTTACCACCAGCTTTAATATGTCCCCGCTGGCGCCCCTGATCAGTTGTTCCCGTTCCGCCAGCGCGGTCTCCAGGACCGTCTTTGCTTGTTCCGCCAGCCGGGAGGTCTCCCCGATTCCCGCCTCGTATCCTTCACGATGGCCCGCTTCCCTGCCCTGAGCCAGTCCTTCCTGGAGCCCTCGCTCTTTCGCCTCCTCCAGGATTTGTTCCGCTTCCTTCTGGGCTTTTTCCAGAAGATCGGCGGCCTGCTCCCGGGCCTCTTCCACAAGGCGCGCCGCTTCCTGCCTGGCACTGGCGAGTTGCGCCTCGGCTTCTTTGCGTGCTCCTTCGGCCTGCGCTAAAACTCGCTGCGCATCAGTTTTTAGAGATTCGGCCGCCTTTTGGGCCTCGGATTCAAGGGCTTTGGCCTTTTCGGCGGCAGATTCGAGCAGTTTTTCGATCTGTGGCATGGCCTGGCTCGCGGCAGCAGGTAGCGCAGAAGACGACGCAAGAGATGGAAGTTCAGGTGAAGTCTCAGGTGAAAGTACAGATGAAATTATAGATGAAAGCTCATTTGAAGGCCCATCTGGAGAAGCAGCCATGGGCGCGGAAACGGCCGGAGATCCTTCGGTCATTGAGGATTCTGCCCCCAGAGGAGACTGGCCGGCTGTTTCACCGGCCAGCATCTCCTGGGAGATTATTTGTTCCTCTACCGTTTCCGGGGGCATCAGAGCGGCCTGTTCCTCTTCCAACCTTCTGGCTTCGAGTTCCGCTTGAATCTCTTTCTGAATCTCCTCCTGAAGCCTTTCCGCAGGATAGACCGGAAGCTGGTAAGGTTCGGCTCTTCGCCACTCGTAGATCTTGATCACATTAGACAAGTACCTCACCCTCTCCACCGCGGGCGACAACGATTTCACCAGCTTCCTCCAGGCGGCGGATTACATTGACAATCCGCTGCTGGGCATCCTCCACGTCACGCAACCGCACCGGCCCCAGGTAGGATATGTCTTCCTTGAGGAGTTCGGAGGCACGTTTGGACATATTTTTGTAAATCCGGGCGGAAACTTCGGCGCTGGCGGTCTTGAGGGCCAGAGCCCAGTCCTTGCTGTCCGATTCGCGGATGATCTGCTGGATGGCCCGGTCATCCAGCATTACGATATCCTCAAAGACAAACATCCGGCGTTTGATCTCTTCGGCCAGTTCCGGATCCTCTTCCGTAAGGGCCTCGATGATGGTCTTTTCCGTGCCCCGGTCGGTCCGGTTTAGAATCTCCACCGTGGCGTCGATGCCTCCCGCAGCGGTAAATCCTTGCGTGGCTACGGCGGAGACCTTCTTTTCCAGGATGGACTCCACTTCTGAAAGGATCTCTGGCGAAGTCCTGTCCATGGTGGCGAGGCGCTTGGCCACCTCCACCTGCCGTTGCGCGGGCAGGGCCGACAGGATAGTCCCCGCCTGGTCCGGGGATAGATAGGCCATCACCAGGGCGATGGTCTGGGGATGTTCATTCTGGATAAAGTTCAAGAGCTGGGACGGCTCGGTGTGACGGGCGAAGTCAAAGGGCCTGACCTGTAAGGAGACCGTCAGTTTGTTGATGATGTCGGTGGCCCGATGGGCCCCCAAAGCCCGCTCCAGAACCTCCCTGGCATATTCGATGCCGCCGGAGGCAATATACTCCTGGGCCATGTACAACTCGCGGAACTCCTGGATCACTTTTTCTTTGATATCAGAACCTACCGTCCGCAAGCTGGCCATTTCCAGCGTAATATCTTCAATCTCTTCTTCGCGCAGATGTTTCACGATCTGAGCCGAGATCTCCGGTCCAAGAGTGATCAGCAAGATGGCGGCTTTCTGTTTCCCGCTCAACGGGCCCAATTGCTTTTGCATAGGCTCTTCAATTCTCCTCCTCAGACAACCATTTCTTCAACAGTTGGGCCACCTGCACCGGTTTCTCCTTGGCCAGGCGCCCGATCTCCTTCTCAAGCTGCCTGAACTCCAGGCTCTGCTGCGAAAGGGTTAACTGGAGGTCGATAGGCTTTTCTTCTTCTTTTTCCTTGGCAGCCTCCTCCTCGGCCGCCCCCACCGGCGCTGCCGGTATCGCCGTTCCGGCGGTAATCAGATCCAGATTGGCGCCCAACTCCGCCAGTTCCTCCTCCGCCGCTTTTTCCGCCGCCTTTTTGCGTCTTCTCATCGCAAAGACTACCACGGCAATCACCCCACTGGCCAGCAACCCACCAATAATCCACGCCGCCGGGATAACCGGTTTCGGCTTCTCCTGCGCCACCGGCTGCTCCGGTTCAATCTGCAAGCTCTCCACGGAGATCTGGTCGCCCCTGGCCTCGTTATACCCTACCGCCGAGGCCACCAGCGAGCGCACGCTGGCGATCTGCTGCGGCCCCAGCCGGCCG
>JBLNCV010000071.1:0-3276 GCA_050260975.1 Syntrophothermus sp.
CCCGCCACCACCTCCTGGTACGGCGTCAGCGGGATCACCAGCCGGGCGTTGGTGCGGTGCGGGTTCATGAAGATACTCCGGTCGATCTCCGTGTAGGCAAACCCCGGCTCCAGGTCGTCCAGCCGCACAAAGGCGCCGATCTCGGTTCCCATGGCCACGATTCGCCCATCCCGGGTCTTGCGCAGCGATCCCATGTCGTCGAAGATTACGGTGAGCTGGCGGATGTATTCGTCCGCCAGAACGCGAAAGGCCTCAAGCGATTCGGACTTTCCAGCCCCGCTGTCCCCCATCAGGATCACGTTGGCGCTACGCCCGGATTTGAGCACAATCCGCGCCATCGCCCCGTGAATTGGCAAGAACCCCCGCTCGATCATGATCACGTTGTGCAGGGTAAGCGCCATCTTCTTGAAGTACCCGAAGTAGTCCACATCTTCGCTTCGCCCGATTACCCCCACGACCACGCCGTTGGCCTCGTCTTCAAAGTAGACAGTCTGGTTTTGATCCAGGAACTCCGGCTCCACCCCAAAGACCATGATCCCGTCGGGACGATGGGCGCGGATCTCCGTCGCGTCAGCCAGCTCAAAGAGGTTGGACAGGCTGGTGCCCAAAGACAGATAAGAATGATGGAAATAGATAAACAGCAAGAGATCCCCGACTTTGGCCGGGTAGCAGGCCCATTCCCTAGTATTGAGCCTGGCTTTCAGCAGTGGGTTGTCTTGAATCGGTTCAAAGAGCCCTTTCCGGTAATTGCGCCTCGGGTAATAGACCAGCGGCGGATCGATTACGGCCAGCTGGATAAAAGGGATCTCCAGAAGTTGCGTATAACCAGCCGGGGCGTCCCAATCGATTCTCTCCATCAAAAGCCCCGCCCCGGCGCCGCAAGGGAGCTGGCGGTAGATCCTGAACCGCCTGCCGATCAGGTTGGCGCAGATGCTCCGGTAGGTCTCCAGCACCAGGCTCTTCAGGGATTCGTTGGCCTTTACAAAACTTTTGTGCCTGGCCGGTTCTTCGCCCAACAGGCTGGGGCCGCGTTCGTAGATCAGGAAGCGCTCCTGCTTGCGCCAGAAGTTGTACAGTTCCTCGACGAATTTGTAGAGGAGCGTCGGATCAGCCAGAGCGGGGGCGTGACCGGGCACGCTGGCCTTGATCTCCGCCGGGGAGTTGCTTACTAAAAGCCGCAAGAGTTCCGTAAGCCCGGCAAGGTTGAACCGCGCGACGGTTTCCCCGGCGGCGCCGGCCGCGGTATCGCCCCCGGCAATTTTCGTGGCGTCGTCCTCACCTGCGACCTGAAACGCCTGCAAAGCCGCCAAAAGCGGCGAGTCATGGCGCTGAAGCTTGGCGACAAACCGCTCCAGCACGTGCCGGAAGACCGTGCTCTGCAACATCTCGGCGGGGGTCCGGCACGGGATGTCGCCGATGATTACAATGTGCTTCTCTTTCTCTACCAGTGGCACTTTCGTTCACCTTTTGACCTTTCTTCTTAATCTTTTCGGTATAATTCACATTCTATTCGAGGCCGGGAGTGGAAATCCTCGCGAAAAATTCATGTATCATGTATTCTTAGTTGTACTATCTTAGTTGTGCCATGGGTTGTATTTGGCGGCTGTTTTTGGTAAACTATTGCCGCATCATAAACCATCTCGGATAAAAGCAGGCCGGTTGGCAGCCCGGCCTGGCGGATGAAGGCAGGTCGATGGGAATTTGGCGCGTCGCGTCGCTTTTGCCACTTTAGGATGCAAGGTCAACCAGTACGATACCGATGCTCTGGCGGGGATCTTTAAAAAGGCAGGATACAATATTGTGGATTTTGAGGAGCTTGCCGACGTTTATGTGGTCAACACCTGCACGGTGACGAACGAGGGGGATCGCAAGTCCCGCCAGCTTGCGCGGCGCGCGGCCAGGCGGAATCCTTCCGCGGTGGTGGTGGTCACCGGCTGTTACGCCCAGACGTCGCCGGAGGAGGTTCAGGCGATTCCCGAGGTGGATCTGGTGGTGGGGACCCACCAGCGGGGGCAGATGCCGGATCTGGTCGGCGAGCTTTTGGACGACAAGGAGGAGGGCGCGCGCAGCGTCGTTGGCCCATTGGGCAGGGACCTGGCCTTTGAGGAGCTGGGGGTGGAGACCGTCTCCGAACGGACCAGGGCTACTCTAAAAATTCAGGAAGGGTGCAACCAGTTTTGCACTTATTGCAAGGTACCGTTTGCCCGCGGCCGGGAGCGCAGCCGCAAACCGGAGAATGTGCTGGCGGAGGTCAGGCGTCTGGTCGAAGCAGGTTATAAGGAAGTGGTGTTGACCGGGATCCACCTGGGTTCTTACGGGAGAGACCTGGACGGCGCAGGCGGAATCGACCTGGCGGGGATCACAAGGATGGTGGCCGCGGTGGACGGCTTGGCGCGGGTACGGCTCAGCTCGGTGGAACCCACGGACGTAACGCCGGAGCTCATCCGGCTGCTGGCGGAAGATCCGCATGTCTGCCGACACCTGCATATTCCCCTGCAAAGCGGGAATGACGCCATCCTGGAACGGATGAACCGCGGGTACACCACCGCCCAGTTTGCCGAAGTGGTCCGGCGGGTGCGTGGCGCGGCGCCGGAGGTGGCGATCTCCACTGATGTGATTGTGGGGTTTCCGGGGGAGACGGACACGCAGTTTGCTTCCAGCCTGGCGTTTGTGAAAGAGATGGCGTTCAGCCGGCTGCATGTTTTCAAGTATTCGCCGCGCAAGGGGACGGCCGCCGCCAGGTTCCCCGGCCAGGTGGCCGGGAAGGTGAAGGAAGCGCGCAGCCAGGCCATGATCCAGCTGGGCGAGGAGCTGGCCCTGGCATTTCACCGGCAATTTGTGGGCGAAGTATGGCCGGTCCTCTTTGAACAGGCGGAACAGTCAGGATACATCGCCGGGTTGACCGACAACTACATCAAGGTGGAAGCGCCAGCCTCCGCCGGAAAGGATCTCGAAGATCTCGCCGGCGAAATCCGGCCGGTGAGGTTGCTTGAGGCCTACCCGGACCGGATGCGGGGGGAACTGGCGGTGGCTCGGTAAAGGTTGGACTTGCCTTGGGGGCCGGTGAATTTTTCTTGAAATTATCGCCAGATTTTAGAAGGGATTTGCAAGTATGTCACGAACTATGAATCAAATGGCAGGTGAAAGCATGGAATGTTGCCTTTTTTGCAAGATTGCCAGGGGCGAGATTAAAGCGGACGTGGTCCACCAGGATGATCAAGTGGTAGCCTTTCGCGATATAAACCCCCAGGCGCCGGTGCACGTATTGATCGTCCC
>JBLNCV010000072.1:0-4720 GCA_050260975.1 Syntrophothermus sp.
CCATGGCCGACCGCCCCGGAACCGAGACTGATCACCGGCACGCTCACCCTCTCCACAATCATCTGGGCAACTTCCGGCGGAATCGCTTCCAGCAACAGGCTGGAAATCCCGGCGTCTTCCAGGGCCCTGGCATCCTCGATCAGCGCCAGAGCAGCCTTCACATCGCGTCCCTGGGATTTAAAGCCACCCAATTGCGCGATTGATTGTGGCGTGAGGCCGATGTGGCCCATGACGGGAATCGTGGCCCGGACGATGGCCCGTACAGTATCTGCCACGTTTCTGCCACCTTCCAGCTTGATGGCATCCACCCCGGCTTCGCTCATAAACCGGCCGGCGTTGCGGATGGCCTCTTCCTTGCTGATCTGGTAGGTCATGTAGGGCATATCGCCGATGACATAGGCGTTTGGCGCGCCCCGGCGCACCGCCTGCGCGTGGGTGATCATGGTTTCCATGGTCACCGGCAATGTGCTGTCCAGGCCCAGAACCGTCATCCCCAACGAATCCCCCACCAGAATGATATCGATCCCGGCCTGTTCCTCCAGGATAGCCAGAGGATAATCGTAGGCCGTGAGCATGGTGATCTGCTGACCCTCTTCCATTTTCCGCCGTAATTCGGCAATTGTTACTTTGGATTTTTCCATTCAACTTTGCCCCTTTCCACCGCTCAAGCTGTTCTTGAAGATGTTTGGGCATTCCAGCCCAGCTGACGCGAAATCTTTTCTGACGCCTCCTTTACCATCGAAATTAACGAGTCCTGCGCGGTTACCGCAGACAAACGGAAAGAAGGGCCGGAAATGCTCACGGCGGCAACTACCCGCCCTCCAAATTCTCTAACTGGGGCGGCTATACACCTGAGCCCTTCTTCCAATTCTTCGGCATCCAAAGCGTAACCTTTGGCGCGCACTTCCTCAATCTCTTCGTAAAGCCTTTCTGGTAAAACGATCGTACGCCTGGTGTAAGCAGGCAACCCCTTGGTTTCCACGATCCTCGCGATCTCCTGATCCGGCAACCCCGCCAAAAGCACCTTCCCCACCGCGGTGCAATGCAAAGGAAGCCTCTTGCCAACCTGAGAGTAGCGGATCAGCGCCCTGGGATTCTCCACCTTCTCAACATAAATGGCTTCGTCGCGATCCAGAACCACCAGATGGACGGTTTCGCCGCACTGCGCCCCCAGTTCCTCCAAAATAGGAAGCCCCCGTTTGCGCAAGTCCATTTGGGAGGCCACCACGCTGCCCAGTTCAAAAAGCTTGATCCCCAGCCGGTACTTTCCATTCCGGTCATTGTGTTCCACCATTCCATTGTTGGTTAAGGTTACCAGCAGCCGGTGCACCGTTGCCTTGTGGAGACCCAGGATATTGCTCAATTCGGTAATTCCCAGTTCCGGTTTATCCATGCTGAAGCATGTCAGAATGGCCATACCGCGTTCCAGAGCACGAACGGTGTATTTGGGACCGTTTTCATCTGATACCATTTCTTGTGCAAGCATCAAAGCAACCACCCTTTGTCTCATTAGACGAGACAATATCTTATATTACAAGACAGTGTTCTATTTCGTTGCGCAAACGGGAATTCCTTCCAAACAGATCAATTTTTGTTTAAAAAGGCAAAAGGTCTCCTAAATAATAAAAACCTTTGCCAATATCAAAATGACATCGGCAAAGGCGTGGAAACCGCCCGGTAAAATTAAACCGGGGGCCTCTCAAAACAGGTTTCCCCGGCTATCAAAAGCAAACGGCGCTGGCTTTTCCAGCAACCTCAAATCCTTGCGCGCTTGAATCTCGCGCCAGATGGATTCGGAAACATAGGCTTCCCGTAGTTCCAGGGTATTCTTGATTCGCACCACTCTGGCCTGGGAAGGCTCGACGCCCCAGCAGCAGCGCAGCGCACATTTAATGGCCAGTTCGTCGTTTTCGCAGATTACCGGGATCTTCCCGCGTTCCGGGAAGGTCGAGGTAATGATATTGGCATAAAACGCCTGGTAATCGATCTTCTCCACCAGGCGGCGCGTGGTGAAGTCCGCCAGCCCTACGCCGGTCACGTTTCCGTGGGACTCCTCCGACACGTCCAGGACAGCAATCATGGTGATCCGTGGCTGGTCGGGTTCAGCTTCCCCTCGGATCTGGATCCGGCCGATAATATTGGTGTCCATACCGGTACCACTGATATTCTTGCCCAATTGGTCAACGATTAACGTATCGATGTCCGGGACCGGCAAACGCGGCATGAGTCGCTTGCTTTCAGCAAGTAAAGCTCGTTCAGCGGTGAAAAAGTCCTGTGGTTCCACGGCCTGAAGGATCGCCGGCTGGTCATAGGCATTTTCCACCGTAGCCAGGCCCAACGCGATCGGCGCCCGTTCCAAAACAATCCTGGCCGCCTCGGGAATCACCACCCGCAGGCCGTAAACTCCTTTCTGATGAATCGCCAGTGCCTGAGCGTGTTTGCCGAGGCCAATCACCAGCATCTTGACCAGGCCGCTTTCCAGGTCGCTTTGGAAATCGGTGTGCACCTTGACCCGGTTCACCGGGATGATGGCATCCGCTTGCGAAGCCAGTTTATCCAGGTAAACCGGCACCCCGTCTGAGGTCTCGCCCAGCCGCACCACTTCCATGGACGAACGCACCGGTGCGCCGATCCCGGTTTCGGTCACGCCATAGCCCGCTAAGATCCCCGCCTGCCCGGCTGCGGTGGCTCCGCCGTGGCTGCCCATGGCAGGAACCACAAAAGGCTCTCCCCCCATGGCTTTGACCTCTTGCACCAGAGTTCGGACAATTTCGGCAAGATGGGCTATTCCCCGGCTACCAACAGCAATCGCCACCCGGCTGCCAGGTTTTAGTCGTGCTTTCAGGCCAGACCGGCGAACCTGCGTCGCCACCTCCCCGGCCACATCTTTAATTTGCGGCGCCTCAAAAATCTGTTCCACCTTGACCATCTTTGGGAGCTTGACGTCGAAATTATCCCCGTTAAAGTACATTTTCCTCTGATCTCTCCTACCCGTAACTCAGACGCTGAGTTCTTTCTTTTCCTGCTTGGAGCGCAACGTCTTGTAGCGTAGATCGTGATGTGCCTCTATAAAGCGAATGGTCCGGGTCTTCGCCCGCATGACCACCGAATGAGTCACCGCTTTCTCTCCGTAATACCGGACACCACGCAGCAAGTCCCCATCGGTGATGCCCGTGGCGACAAAGATGATGCTCTCCCCGGCCGCCAGATCCTCTGTCGTATAAACCTGATCCAGATCCAGGCCGGCATCCAGTGCTTTCTTTTTTTCGGCCTCGTTTTGAAACCAGAGTTTGGCCTGAATCTCGCCCCCCATGCAGCGTAACGCAGCGGCGGTAAGCACCCCTTCGGGCGCGCCCCCGATCCCCATCAGCATATCCACGCCGGTATCCGGCAACGCGGTTGCCATTCCGGCCGAAACATCACCGTCGCTGATTAGCTTGATGCGGGCGCCGGAGGCCCTGACTTCAGAAATCAACTGTTCGTGTCGGGGCCTGTTGAGAATCACCACCGTGAGATCCCGGACCCGCCGCCCCAACGCCGCCGCCACCACCCGCAAGTTCTCTCGCACCGGGGCGTTGATATCGATATGACCCGCCGCCGCAGGCCCTACCGCGATCTTATCCATGTAAAATGTCGGGATTGCCTTCAGGCTTCCCTTTTTGGCCGCCACAAAAACCGACATGGCGTTGGGCAACCCCTGAGCCACCAGGCGGGTTCCTTCGAGGGGATCCACCGCCACATCCACGGTCTCCCCGTTGCCGGCTCCCACCCGCTCACCGATGTACAGCATCGGCGCCTCGTCTTTTTCTCCTTCGCCGATGATCACCACCCCGTCGAAGTTCACCAGATCAAGCATCCCCCGCATCCCGTCCACCGCCGCCTGATCGGCCGCCTCCTTGTTCCCCATTCCCATCCAACGGGCCGCGCGCAAGGCCGCCGTCTCGGTAACCCGGACCAGGTCCAGCATAATCTCTCTTTCTTTGTCCTCCATACTTCTCAACTCCCGTAAAATAACTTCACTCATTTATTCCGCAAAGATTGTTTGGTTCCTGCAATTCCCAAATAAAGAGACCCCCCACTTTTGGTGAGGGGCACCTCAAAACGGTATCGCTTCTGTTGTCTATGAATCACTTACTTCTTCTTGGGGGTCTCTTTTTTCGGAGGGGTCTTTTTCGCCTTCTCAGCGCCACAACCGCATCCAGCCATTTTTTTGCCTCCTTTCGACCATGGTTAGTTCATTATAGTTCTTCATCGCCGTGAAGTATCCTTCTTTTAACAGCACGTTCTTTCGGAAATTCACGTTTGTTGAGAGAGCCGTGAACCGCGGACCGTTCCGTCTTCATGGCCGCCTCCATGCCTGATTAGTAGAAAAAGCCGATAAACGCCGCCAGCGAAAGAAACGGGCCGAACGGGATCGGTTTCTTTGGATCCCTCCCGCCCAGCAGCACAAGAAGAATTCCCACCACCGACCCAAGCAACGCCCCGCCAAAAAGGGAGGCCAGGGCAAAACGCCATCCCCCGAAACCGCCCAGCATGGCCAGGAGCTTGATATCCCCCATGCCCATGCCGCCTCTGGCCACTGCGGCAATGCCTGTCAACAGCCCTCCGCCGACTACGATCCCCAAGAGTGATGTCCATATAGAAAAATCGTCAAATAGTACGGGAATCTGTCCGTAGGAGAGGCTGATTCCACCTCGCATCACACCCCGCATCAAAGGGG
>JBLNCV010000073.1:0-2844 GCA_050260975.1 Syntrophothermus sp.
GGACCGCATCCTCGTCCTGGAAGGCGGCAGGCTGGCGGAAGCCGGGCGGCATGAAGAACTGATAGCGCGGCAGGGAGCTTATTTCCGCTTGATCACCGCGTTTCGGGGTACGGTATGAGAAACTCTTTGCGTCATTTCGAGGTGTGGAAATGAAAATTACCTTGCGCCTTTGGAGTCTAATCGCCCCTCACTGGGATAAGATGCTTGGAGCGGCGCTTCTGGGCTTTTTGACCGTGGCCAGCAATATCGGACTGATGGCTGCCTCGGCCCTTCTTATCGCCCGCGCGGCGTTGCATCCCCCGGTTTTGGACTTGATGACGCTCATTGTGGGGGTGCGCGTTTTCGGAATCTCCCGCGCCGTCTTTCGTTACCTGGAGCGTTATGTCTCCCATGATGCGACCTTTCGGGTGCTCAGCCGGTTGCGCGTCAGATTTTACCAGGCTGCCGAACCACTGGCCCCGGCCCGGCTGGCGGATTACCGCAGCGGAGACCTTTTAAGCCGCATCGTAGCCGATGTGGGAACCCTGGAAAACTTTTACGTGCGGGTTCTGGCCCCGCCGCTGGTGGCCTTCCTGGTACTGGTCGCCGTTTTCTTCTTTTTTGCTGGATTTGATATCAGGCTGGCTTACGTTGTCTTGGGTCTTTTCCTTGCCGCTGGAGTGGGAGTTCCTCTGGCGGTAAGAGCTTTAAGCCGAGGAACAGGCCAGCGGCTGGTGAAGGTCCGGTCGGCGCTCCACGCCCACCTGGTAGACAGCATCCAGGGCATGGCCGAAATTGTGGCCTTTGGCCAAACCGGCCGGCAACAGGAGCTGATCGGAGCACTGAGCCGGGAACTCATGGGCGTTCAGGGAAAGATGTCCGGGATCACCGGGCTTTCCACCGCTTTGACCGGGCTGGCGATGAATCTGGCCATGTGGGTGGTACTGGCGCTGGCTATACCGCTTGTGGCCCGGGGAACGTTGGACGGGATCTACCTGGGTATGCTGGCCCTGACGGCCGTAAGCAGCTTTGAAGCAATAACCCCATTGCCTTTAGCCTTTCAGTATCTCGAGGAGAGTCTCGCGGCAGCCCAAAGGCTTTTTAAGATCACCAGCGAACAGCCCGCGGTCCAGGACCCTGCCAGCCCTTCGCCCGTGACTAAAGGCTTCGCTCTTGAAGTGAATGGCCTGCGTTTCCGGTATCGACCGGATTGCCCCTGGGCCCTGGACGGGCTCGGTTTCATGTTGCCCGAAGGAGGCCGGATGGCCGTTGTAGGCTCCAGCGGGGCAGGAAAGAGCACTCTGGTGAACCTGCTTTTGCGATTCTGGGATTATGAGGAAGGTTCGATCCGCCTGGGAGAGCACGAATTGAAAAGTTACCGTCAGGAGGACCTGCGGCAGCTGATCAGCATGGTTCCCCAGCAGACTCATCTCTTCAATGCCACCATCCGCGAGAATCTATTGCTGGCCAGGCCCGGAGCCAGCGAGATGGAGATCATCCAGGCCGCCCGGAACGCCCAGATCCACGATTTCATCCAAACCCTCCCCCAAGGCTACGAGACCTGCGTAGGTGAGAGCGGTCTTAAGCTCTCCGGCGGGCAGCGCCGGCGCCTGGCCATTGCCAGAGCGCTTCTGAAAAACGCCCCCATTCTGATCCTGGATGAACCCACGGCTGGTCTTGATGCCGTGAACGAACGAGAGGTTATGAAGGCCGTCTACCGCCTGATGGAGGGACGGAGTACCCTGGTTATCACACACCGGCTGGCGGGCCTGGAGATCATGGACGAGATTCTAGTTTTGGAGGCCGGGCGAGTGGTTGAGCGGGGGCGGCAGGAAGAGCTCCTCCGGCGGGACGGTCTTTACCGCAAGATGTACGACCTGCAACGCCAGATGTTGCCAAACAGTCAGACATGATGGGTTGACGGGGCCTTAGCGGGGATGATATAATACCCATATAACCCCCCAGGGTATAGGGGAGAATTCCAATATTGCTTATGCAGATTGCGATTCAGAAAATACCCTTATTCCCCTACCCCGTGGGGGTTCAATAAAGGGGAGGGAATTTTATAATGGACATGCATAAATCCGGTCACATGGGTCACGGTGAGATGGCCGGCATGGAACCCATGGGCGGAACGAACGGCCACAGCGGGATGGGCACCATGCACGGCATGGACGGCATTAAAGGAATGGGGCATAGCGGGATGCCGGCCACGAACCTCGAACCGGGCATTAAATCCGCGTCCGGCAAGTACTCTTGCCTGATGTGCAAGAAGTTCTTCGAACTGGACGAGCCCGTCTGTCCCTATATGCCCAAGATGTGTGTAAACACGCCGTTGGCCGTGGAATCGGTAGCTCCCGGCTCCACCGTGGCTTTCGAACGCATTGGCCTCTATTACCCGAAGCTTTTGCAGCGCGCTCTGGCCAGGGTCATGCCGAAAGTTACAGACGAGGCCGCGTTGGGCCGCCGTCTCGCCGAGGAATATCTGGCTGAACTGGCCGACTGGCGCGTGCAGTACAAGGACAACCCGCTGGAGGCCATCAAGAGCTTTGTGATTTACTTTGCCGGCGCCGACGCCGCTACTCGCAATACCGAAAGCGGTATTACCTTCTACCTGATGGATGCCACGCAGCTCTGGGGCAAGGAGATGCCCGAAAAGAAAAGGGTGAAGATGACCCTGCTGGCGGGCGTGAACCGGCTCAAAGAAGAGTTCGGGCTCAAGCAGAACTTTGATCTGCATTTCATGGACATGACGCAGGACCCGTTGGGCCGTTACTACTGCCCGATGTGCAATATGTTCTTCGAGTTCGGCATCCAGGCTCCGACCGTCACGTGCCCGTTCATGCCGCAGAAATGCAAGTTCAA
>JBLNCV010000074.1:0-5757 GCA_050260975.1 Syntrophothermus sp.
TCCCTGACTTACGAAAAGCCTCCACCACCTCCAGCCGCCGGACGGCACGCACCCGGCGCTGCCCGGTGGTTTCCTTGATCTCTTTGCGCAACTCCTTGGCGAGCTTCTCCAGATCCATCTCGTCCAGGAGCTTCTTGATCGCCTCGGCCCCCATGCCGGCCTTAAAGGATGTGCCGTACTTTTCCCGGTACTCACGATATTCCGCTTCGTTGAGCAACTGGCGCTTGGCCAGGGGCGTGTCGCCAGGGTCTATTACGATATAAGAAGCAAAGTAAAGAACCTTTTCCAGAGTCCTCGGGGACATGTCAAGCAACAAACCCATCCGGCTCGGAATTCCCTTGAAATACCAGATATGCGATACGGGAGCGGCCAGTTCGATATGGCCGAGGCGCTCGCGCCGTACCTTTGCCCTGGTCACTTCCACGCCGCAACGATCGCAGACAATCCCTTTATAACGTACCCGCTTGTACTTGCCGCAATGGCACTCCCAGTCGCGGGTGGGACCGAAGATCTTCTCGCAGAATAAGCCCTCTCGCTCAGGTTTGAGAGTACGGTAGTTGATCGTCTCCGGCTTCTTTACTTCACCGCTGGACCAGGCCCGAATTTGTTCAGGCGAAGCCAGACCAATCTTGATCCGGTCAAAGTTGTTTACATCCAACAAAGGTGGTTCCCCCTTTGTAAATTTCCTTTACAACTGGTTCTCCTCATCGTCGATCAAATCGTCCTCAAAATCGGAGAGGTCCTCGCCAGATTCGTCGTACTCTTCAAGATCGTCATCCTGGCTGTCCTGCGCCACCTCTTTCTCCTCTTCCGGCAGGTCGTCGTCCAGATCGCCAAGGTCATCCTCCTCTCCCTCCCCGAGATCCTCATCGGGGAATTCGCCGGGTTCACCCTTGCCATCCGGTTCCTCGCGCCCCTGGATGTCGAGGCCAAGTTCGCGCGCCATCTCGCTGATATCCTCCTCCTCCTCCTTGATCTCGATCTCCTCGGCCTCTTCGGACAGGACCTTAAAATCAAGCCCAAGGCTCTGGAGTTCCTTGATCAGCACCTTGAAAGACTCCGGCACGCCTGGCTCGGGGACATTTTCGCCCTTGACAATCGCCTCATAGGTCTTGACCCGCCCGACCACATCGTCGGATTTAACCGTGAGAAGTTCCTGAAGTGTATAAGCGGCGCCGTAGGCTTCCAGCGCCCATACCTCCATCTCACCGAACCGCTGGCCGCCGAACTGAGCCTTCCCGCCCAGGGGTTGCTGCGTAACCAGCGAATACGGCCCGGTGGAGCGAGCGTGGATCTTGTCATCCACCAGGTGCGCCAGCTTCATCATATAGATATACCCTACCGTAATAGGTTCGTCAAATGGTTCCCCGGTACGCCCGTCATACAAGATCGTTTTGCCATTTTCAGGCAGCCCGGCCTGGGACAGTGTGGCGATGATCTCTTCCTCGGTCGCCCCGTCAAAGACCGGCGTCGCCACATGGATCCCCATTGCCTTGGCCGCCCACCCCAGGTGTGTCTCCAGTACCTGCCCGATGTTCATTCGGGACGGCACCCCCAGAGGATTCAGTACTATCTCGATGGAAGTCCCGTCTGGCAAGAACGGCATGTCCTCTTCGGGCAGGATCCGGGCGATAACCCCTTTATTGCCGTGCCGCCCGGCCATCTTATCGCCTTCAGAGACTTTGCGCTTCTGGGCGATATAGACCCGCACCAGGCGGTTTACGCCGGGAGCCAGTTCATCCCCGTTGTCCCGGGAGAAGACCTTGACATCAACAATCTTGCCGCCTTCACCGTGCGGCACCCGCAACGAGGTATCCCGCACCTCTCGGGCCTTTTCGCCGAAGATCGCCCTGAGCAGCCGTTCCTCGGCGGTAAGCTCGGTCTCGCCCTTGGGAGTAACCTTGCCCACCAGAATATCCCCCGGTTGAACCTCCGCGCCGATGCGGATGATTCCGCGCTCATCAAGATCCCGCAGCACATCTTCGCCAACATTGGGGATATCCCGGGTAATCTCCTCGCTGCCCAATTTGGTATCCCGGGCATCGCATTCGTACTCCTCGATGTGTACGGAGGTAAAGACATCGTCTTTGACCAGTTTCTCGCTGATCAGGATCGCATCCTCGTAGTTGTAGCCTTCCCAGGGCATAAACGCTACCAGGACATTACGTCCGAGCGCAAGTTCGCCCTGGTCGGTCGACGGGCCGTCGGCTATAACTTCCCCCTTGGCGACCTTTTGCCCCTTGCGAACAATAGGTTTCTGGTTTATACAAGTTCCCTGGTTGGAGCGGGTGAACTTGAGAAGTTTATGCCGCTCCAGCACCCCTTTAGCGGTCTTGATCACTATCTCGTTACCAGTCACCGACTGAACTGTGCCGTCATTCTCCGCCACGACCACAACCCCGGAGTCCACGGCGGCCTTGTACTCCATGCCGGTCCCGATCAACGGCGCCTCCGTCCGCAACAGGGGAACCGCTTGGCGCTGCATGTTTGAACCCATCAAAGCCCGGCTGGCATCGTCATTCTCCAGGAAGGGGATCAACGCCGTGGCGATACTGAAGACCTGCTTCGGGGAGACGTCCACAAAGTCCACCTGATCCGAAGGCACCAGAAGAATCTCGTCCTTATAGCGGGCGGATACCCGTGCGTGAATGAACTTCCCGCTCTCATCAAACGGCTCGTTGGCCTGGCCGACCACATACCGGTCCTCTTCGTCGGCGGTGAAATACACGATTTCATCGGTAACCTGACCATCCTGAACCTTCCGGTAAGGGGTTTCAATAAACCCATACTCGTTGATCCGGGCAAAAGTGCACAAAGAACCAATCAAGCCGATGTTGGGACCTTCCGGCGTCTCGATGGGACACATCCGCCCGTAGTGTGACGGGTGCACGTCCCGGACTTCAAACCCGGCCCGATCCCGGCTGAGCCCGCCAGGGCCGAGAGCGCTCAGACGGCGCTTGTGAGTCAGTTCAGCCAGGGGGTTCGTCTGATCCATAAACTGGGAAAGCTGGCTGGAGCCAAAGAACTCCTTGATGGACGCCACCACCGGGCGGATATTGATCAGCGCCTGAGGTGTAATCACATCGATGTCCTGGATGGTCATGCGTTCCCGCACCACGCGCTCCATTCTGGCCAGACCGATCCTGAACTGATTTTGTAAGAGTTCCCCCACGGATTTCAGCCGGCGGTTTCCGAGGTGGTCGATATCGTCGACCACGCCCACACCGGACATGAGGTTGACCAGATATCCGACCGCCGCAATTACATCTTCCTTGGTAATGGTCTTGATATCGATGCTGGGCGCTCCGTTACTGATCACTTTGACCATCCGGTCATCCTTGTCAGCCAAGAAAACCTCGTTAACCCCGGCTGCTTCAATCTTTTCGGCGAGCTGGCGGTTAATCTTCGCGCCGGCATCGGCAATCACCTCGCCGGTTTTGGGGTCGGCCACTGGCTGGGCCAAAACCTTGCCGATAATCCTGTTGCTGATTCGCAGCTTCTTATTGATCTTGTAACGTCCCACTCCCGCCAGATCGTACCGTTTTGGATCAAAAAAGAGTGTCTCAAAAAGGGAGCGTGCGCTCTCGGGCGTCGGAGGCTCACCCGGGCGAAGACGCTTATAGATCTCGATTAAAGCCTCTTCCTCATTCTCGCTGTTATCCCGTTCCAGGGTGTTGAGAATAGCCTCGTGTTGGTTGTAAAGTTCGGCAATTGTTGCGGAAGCGCCGTATCCCAACGCGCGCACCAAAACAGTGGCAGGAATCTTCCGAGTGCGGTCCACACGCACATAAATACAATCATTGGTGTCGCACTCAAACTCAAGCCAGGCCCCACGATTGGGGATTACGCTGGCCGAGTACAGGACCTTGCCGCTGGCATCAATCTCCTGGCCGAAATAGACGCCGGGGGAACGCACCAGCTGGCTGACGATTACCCGCTCCGCCCCGTTAATAATGAAAGTGCCCTTGCTGGTCATCAGGGGGAAATCCCCCATAAAGACCTCCTGCTCCTTAACCTCGCCCGTCTCCTTGTTGATCAGACGGACGCGGACCCGCAAGGGGGCTGAATAGGTTACATCCCGCTCTTTGCACTCGTCCACCGAATACTTGGGTTCTCCCAGATTGTAATCCAGGAACTCGAGTACCAGGTTGCCCGTAAAGTCCTGGATCGGCGAAATGTCCCGGAACATTTCCAAGAGGCCTTCTTTGAGAAACCAATCGTAGGACTTCTGCTGAATCTCGATGAGATTCGGCATCTCCATAACCTCATGGATCTTCGAAAAACTCAACCTCTCCCGCTTGCCGGCCTTCACTGGATAAGCCATCTACATACTCCACCCTTCCGCGTCAAGCTTGCCGCAGTACCTGGGGAAAAAGCAAGGCGATTGGGAAAAAGCAAGGCTACACCAAAAAACGCCTCGCTTTCACCTGCAACGCCCTGGCAAGTAAAACGCCCTTCGTGAAAAAACGGCATCTCTTTTAATCTAGACCGCCGCTCCCAAAAATATACATCAGCTAAAAAAGGCAAAAGTTGACCCATCTTCTTTCGCATTTTATTATGGTATCACAAAACGCTAAATGCGTCAAGAAGAATTTTCAGTCTCCGGGAAAATAAATTGAGGCTGCCGAGAACGTATCCCGGCAGCCTCCGCCCGAACGTTACTTTACTTCGACAGTGGCGCCTGCATCCTCAAGCTTCTTCTTGATTTCAGTGGCCTGATCCTTGGAAACGCCTTCTTTAACGGGTTTCGGAGCGCCATCCACGAGATCTTTGGCTTCTTTAAGCCCCAGGCCGGTGAGCTCCCGAACTACCTTGATCACATTGATCTTCGCCTGTCCTGCGTTGGTCAGGATTACGCTGAACTCTGTCTGCTCAGCCTCGACCGGAGCAGCTGCGCCGGCCGCCGGTGCGGCAGCCACCGCCATCGGCACCGCGGCGCTCACCCCAAACTTCTCCTCCAGTGCCTTCACCAGATCAGACAGTTCCAGAACCGTCATCTTTTCAATCTCTTCAATCAATTGCTCTTTGGTCATCTTTCTTCCTCCTTACAATCTTTCAAAATCTTTCCGGCTGTTTCCAACCAACAGCCCACTCAGGCTTTCGCCTCTTTTTGTTTTCGAATCGCTTCCAGAACATAGACCAGGTTGCGGGTCGTTCCGGACAAGACATTTACCAAACCGGAGATCGGCGCCTGGAAACCAGCCAACATCCTGGCGAGAAGCACCTCTCTGGAAGGCAATTCCGCCAGGGCTTTGACCGCATCCAGGTCGATTACCTTTCCTGAAAGGAGCCCGCCCTTGATCTGCAAGTTTTTGTGATCCTTGGCAAAGTCGGCAATGACTTTTGCAGGCGTTACAGGGTCTTTGTAACCAAAAGCGATTGCCGTTGGCCCGGCCAGGTAAGCATCCAGGCCTCCGGCCTCAACCTGCCCGGCCGCCAGGTTAAGCAAGGTATTCTTTACAACCTTGTACTCCACACCGGCCTTACGCAATTCGCTTCTCAACTTGGTGATCTCTTTAACCTTCAGCCCGCGATAATCGGTCAAGACCACCCCACTTGCAGCTGAGAGTTTCTCTTTTAACTCGGCAACCGCCGCCTCTTTTTCAGGTCGCGCCATCTTCACACCTCCTTCTTCCAAATCGAGTAGGGGGCGGGGTCGCCCCGCCGCCCTCTCACACCACCGGACGTGCGGTCCCGCATCCGGCGGTTCATTGAGCTTGACGAAGCAATTGGTAACGTTCGGATAAACTCAAGAGG
>JBLNCV010000075.1:0-4682 GCA_050260975.1 Syntrophothermus sp.
ACGCCCCACTTTGCCGTTCACTTCGAAAAAGGGCAGGAGGCTGCGGCGAGCCAGGCCGCAGTGGTGGCGGAACAAGCTTACGCAGACCTTTCCAAAAGCATTGGCCATGTGCCGGAGGGGAAGATCCAACTGGTACTGGCCGACATCACAGACAGCGCCAACGGAATGGCGGTTCCCTATTTTTTCAACCTGGCCGTAATCTATGTGGCGTACCCTACCACACAGGCAAGCTATTCGAGCGGTCTCAGCACCAGGTATGAAAGCTGGTTCAAGATGGTGATCTACCACGAACTGGCGCATCTGTTTCATCTGGATATCAACTCGGGATTGGCCAGTTGGAACAGGAAGATCTTCGGGCATGTCCCGGTCCTCTCCACGCCCCTGGCGACCGCACCCCCCGCGGTCATTGAAGGATACGCCACTTACCAGGAGACCCGTGTGGCCGGTGGAGGAAGGGGGGAGGATCCCTTTTTCGACATGTTTCTCAGGGCGTCAACCCTGGAGGGAAAGCTCCTCAAGCTGGACCAGTTTATGGCCTACTATAACCTCGATGATTGGCAACCAGGCGGTGTGACTTATCTGTATGGCTGGTCTCTTTTAGACTTTGTGGCCAACGTCTACGGGGAGGACGTCTTAAAGAAGGTCAACGAGGGGTATGGTAGTTTCTCCCATCTGGGTTACCTAACTTACCTGGCCGGTATGCTCCATACTACTCCATCCCGGTTGTATGCCGATTGGAAAAGCTACCTGGAAAAGAAGTACTCGCAACAGGCCGCTGAATTAAGGAGCCATGGTCTCACAGAATCGCGTGCTTTGACCCGCGGTAAGGTTGCCGTGGCGCCCGAGGTCTCGCCAGACGGCAAATGGGTGGCTTATGCTACTCTAAAGGCAAAGAAGATGCTGCCGCAACTTCGGGTGCTTTCCGCGGATGGCTCCGGGGATCAGCAGGTAGCGCCGGTGGATGCCGCATTTGGCAACAGAATTTCGTGGAGCCCCGACGCCCAAAAGATTGTGTACGCCGAGCAGGACTATGTCGGCCCACTGAAGCAATTTGGCGATCTGTACATCGTTGATGTCCACTCTGGGAAGCGAATCCGCCTGAGCAAGGGGTTGCGGGCGGGTGGGCCGTCCTGGTCTCCTGATGGGAAAGAGATTGCTTTTGTCAGCAGGGATGGCTTGGAGACCAGCCTGAAGATCATGGAGGTTTCCACCCGGCAGATGCGCACCATTCTGACGGGGACCGATGCGACCCAGTATGCCTCGTCTGCCTGGTCCCCGGATGGCCAGAAGATCGCGCTCCAGGTCTGGAGGTGGGGGGGTTTTCAGGATATCGCCGTTGTCGGCGTGGATGGGTCGAACTTGCAATTTCTCACCCAGGATAGAGCTACGGACCGAAACCCTTCCTGGAGCAAAGATGGCCGGTACATCCTCTTTGATTCGGACAGAACCGGAGTAAACAACCTGTTTGCCTACGACCTGAAAAACAACAAGCTTTACCGGATCACCAATGTGTTGTACGGAGCCTTTGATCCTGTGGCGACGCCGGATCAATCCAGGATTGTTTTCTCCAATTATGGGGCGGCGGGGTACGACCTGCACGAGATCGCGTTTAACCCATCGCAATGGGCCGAAACGGAATTACGAGGCGAAGTATCGCCGGCAGCCCCCAAATTTGAGACCGCTTACCCGGTTCATCCCTATGATCCTCTCGGGACGGCTGCGCCCAAATGGTGGTTCCCTGTTCTGCTTCCGGAGGGTGGAGGGGTGCAGTTTGGCGCCCTGACAGCCGGGATGGATGCCCTGGGAGCGATCTTCTATGCCGCTGAGGCGCACTATTCCACTGCTAGCAAGATGCCTGGATATATTTTCACGGGAAGCGTCACCCCCGGATGGGGGGGAAATCCATCTTTTTTCCTCAATCTCAGTGACATTACCTTGCCCGGCGAAGATGGAACGTCGGCCTCTTTTGCCCGCACCGCTCTACAGAGTTTCGGCGTCTCTTATCCTTTCCCCCGCAACAGGAGTGCCAGCAATCTCTCCCTGGGCATCGAACTTGGCGAGGCGGCATCAGCGGGGTCTCCGTTGAAGATGCAAAGCAGGCGCCTCTTTGGCCAGTTGGACCACCAGAAGGTATCGGGATATAATGAAAGGCTTCGAAACTCCGCGGAATCGATCTCCCTGGCATTGGAGAATGATGGTGGCCAAAGTTGGAGCCAAAGCTACAAGGCCGGGGAGGTCTCGATCGATCAACGGTTCTTTTATCGAGGGGTTGAACGCTTCTCTTTGAAGATGGCGGGAGGTGCTTCCGAAGCCGCCGGCCGGTTCGAATTGGGAAGCGTCAACTCTTCACAGACCATCAGGGGTATCTCCAACGCTGCCATGTCCGGCAGCGCTTACGGATTTGCCAGTGCGGAGGTATGGCCCGTGCGGTTCAAAATCCAGCGCGGGTGGCGGGATTTCCCTGTCTTTCTGAATGACCTGGGCTTCGGAGGGTTTGCCGACGCGGGGACCGTCTGGGACCTGGGAAGCCCGTGGAATGGAGAGGTTCTCTCCTCGGTCGGCATCGAGGCAAAGCTCAAAACCAGCCTTCTCTACGGGATGGCGTCGCCTGAGATCAGGCTGGGATATGCTTATCCCCTGCGTGGGGAAAAACCGCAATGGTTCCTGACGTTGGGCAGCCTGTTCTAAAAGGATAGAGAGCGGGAGAAGGCGGGCATTAACCTGTGTCGCTTCAAAAGAAGGCAGAAACCGTAAAAATAAAAGGCCGGCACGATGCCGGCCTGAATACCCTTGATTAGAACGAGTATCCCAATTGCAGCTTTAGAGTAGGTCCAAATCCAGTAACGCCAGTCGGAAGCTCTTGTGAACCCGCGGTAACCTTCATCTCTCCGAAAGTCTGCCTTACGCCCAGGGCCACATCAGTGGTAAACCCGCCGCCGACGATCCATTTGTAACCCACCAGACCAAGAATTCCGAAGAGTGTTCCGCTGGCCTCGGTTTTTAAGGTTTCTCCCGTAAAAATGTCAGTGGTTGTGTAAGTCATTTTGGCGGAGGAGACTTCGGCCCCACCGCCTACCCAAGCACCCCTGAGCGGGGTATTGAGATAGTATTTAACGCCAGCATTCCCACCAAACCCACTGAATTCCCAGCCAGCCAGTTTCAAACTCTGGAAGTTGCCACCAACGGTAAAACTCAGTTTGTCACTGATGAGTTGTTCGTACTCGGCGTTGTAGGAACCGAGCAAGAAGCCAAAGGGGTTAACGGTAATCGACCTTGTCTCCTCGGCGCTTGCTGGAATAGCAACCGCCAGCAGCCCAAGACACAACAAAACCACCAACAGACGCGAAATTCCCTTACTCAATCAAATCATCCTCCATGTCTTAATTTTTGGGTGGAAATTGCCACCAACTTCATCTTCGTCACAAACCATTATCAGCTAAACAAGAAAAAGGTGAAATTCTTAAATCGGTTCGCCGATAAAGAACAACTCTATTCTACGATTGACAGCAAATGGTAGTCAGTGATAGGATATAATAGAAAAAATAGATTGGAGCAGGAGGGGTACCATGTTTCCTGGAGGAAAGGATGGGCTGCAGCATTTCATGACCGTGAAAGAGACCGCTGAGTACCTCGGAGTCTCGGAATCCACCATTTGGCGCTGGTTGCGGGAGGGGCGATTGCCCAGCGTCAAGATCGGCAATAGCCGCAAGATCCGGCGCGAGGATCTCAACTGGGTGATACGGGAGGAGGCCCCTTCCTATAATTGGCGTGCTTCTAACGACCCTCGCCAGAAACCAGAACTGGTGGATGATCTGGAACGCCATCTTGATCTCATCCGCAAACGTTTGGGAGGAAATATTCCTGCAAATTCTGTGGAACTCCTCCATGAAATCAGGGAGGAAAGATCATGAAGGAACGGAAGGTGTGCGTTGATGCCAGCCTGGTTGTCAAATGGCTGATTCCGGAGGAGTTGTCGGAACACGCGCTGGGATTGTTGCGGGATTGGCGGAAAGATAGGGTTGTGTTGCTTGCCCCGGCGCTTCTGATGTTTGAAGTGCTGGCCACGATCCGGAAACACCTCTGGCGCCGGACACTGACCTTTTCGGAGGCTCAACAGAGCGTCACCTACCTGTTTGAACTGCCAATCCAGGTTAAGAACGATCCAAAGATTCTGGGTATTGCATGGGATCTTGCCAATCAACTGGGGCAACCAACGGTTTACGATACGTCCTACCTGGCCCTGGCGCAAATGGAGGATTGCGCGCTCTGGACAGCCGATAAAAAGTTTGCCAGGGTCATTCAGGAACGGTTTCCCAATGTTCGGGCGCTGGGCGAGCAAGCTTAGCGACGTTGGTGCGGACGAATTCAACGAGCAAGCTGAAGGCATAACCAAGCGTCCCTCCGGAGATACTCTTATCCAAAGGGGGATTGAATTGAGCATGGGGTGGAACAGGTATTGGGTGGCAGCCGTCGGCGGGGCGCTCGCCGGATTCGCCGGTTTTTTGTGGAACTGGTTTGCGGTGCTCGTGAAGCTGGAAGTGCTCTACCTTCCCCGGGTGATCGCCCGGCTGGTAGTTTCTCCGCAAACGGCTGCCACCACGCGAGGGATTATCCTGGGCCTGGCGATCTATCTGGCGGCCAGTGCGGCATTGGGGGTCGTTTTTGCCTTGCTTGCCGGACGC
>JBLNCV010000076.1:0-16413 GCA_050260975.1 Syntrophothermus sp.
GGACAGTTTCGAACCGGGCCACGTGCGAAACTTGCCACGTGGATAAAAAAGAACATAACCCCGGTATCTTCTGCGGCGATTGCCACAATTTCCGGGGCCAGTCCTGAAACCTGAGGCAATGGCAATCGTAGACTCCGGGCGGCCCGGCTAGCGGCCAGCCGCGGAAAGAACAAAAAGAATAATACGAAGGAGGTGCAGGGAGATGAAGAAGACGACAATCGTAGTGTTGGTTGCCCTGTCGCTGCTGGTGGCCGGTTTGCTGCCCGCGCTGGCGGCGGATAAGGTAGGAGGTGGGGACATCACCTACCCTGGCAAAACCAAGGCGCAAGTGGTGTTCAGCCACGGCGCTCACGCAACCGCCGGGTATGCTTGCGCAGACTGCCACACCAAGCTCTTTGAGTACAAGAAAGGCAATGTGAAGATGGCCGACATGTACGCAAAGAAGTCTTGCGGTACCTGCCACAACGGCACCACCAAGGGGCCGAAGAACGGGGCGGTGGCGTTTGCTATTGCGAAGTGCGATAGCTGCCACAAGAAGTAAGAGGTTATGGCATGGGGGAGGTTGGTGCAGACCGGCCTCCTTTCTTTTTGATCAAACTTTATTCTGGCAATGACAAAAATTTTTCTCCCCAGGAGAAGGAATTTTTGGCAGGCTAGAGAATATCATATTACCAAGAGATAGAAGAACTTGGCAAGCAAGATTGTGAACATGAGCACAACCTTATGGGGCAGGTGGGGTGGGGAATTCGGCGGCGCCAGAAAGATTTAAGTCCCAGGAAGCACTGCCGATAACTGAAGTGAAAGAGATATACTAAAACAGAAAGGAAAACCATTATAATATAAAGCGCCCAGAGACTTTAAGTCGCGAGGCCAGCATTATCCGCTGGCCTAATTATGGAAAGAGATTGTGACGGTTTGCACAAAGTCGGCATTTCGGTGACCGGCGAGGGGAGGAAGCGGTGATGGAGACTAACGGCGACGGGGAAAGGACAGTGAGCCGAATGGAAAATACCAGGTGTGCTTGCGGCAAGATTGTCAGCCAGACGGAGGAGGATCGGGTAATCATCAAGTGCCGCCATTGCAAAAGGTACATTATCATCCACACCAGGGGTATTGAACGGATCGAGCACGTGTCTGAGCCCACATCCGTTGCGGGAATGACCCTCAAAAAAACCGGTACGGCAATCGACTCGTTGGAAGTTCACCGGCATTGAAAAGCAAAGGGATCACAACTCTGGGGTGCTAAAAAAGAATAAAACAGTAAGGAACTTTAGCGAAAAGTCCGGAGACTTTAAGTCATGAGGCCAGCTAAGATTGATTAGCTGGCCTCATTGTTTTTCCAAAAAAATAAATCAAAAGGAGGAGAGGACAATGTTGATGCGCGAAGTGCTCGGTTACACGGTGGTCAGGGTTTTGCAGACTCTTTATGTCGCGTCGTTTGCCATGTTGTTTGGGGCTGGCATCTACTTCCTCGGGTTGTTCACCTATTACCTGCTGTTTTAATGAGTCCCCGAGAGGCGAAAGGGGGATGATGGATGGACGACGTTCGGTGCCAATGCAAAAAGATTGTTTGCCAGATCGAAGAGGAGAAGATCGTGATCAAATGCCGGCACTGTAAACAATATGTCATCATCCACACCAAAGGCTTGAAAGATATGGAGTTCAAGGCGGAGCCCGAAACGGCATATGCTGCGGTCGGAGCCAAGAGACTTTAAGTCAGGAGGCCAGCTTTCATTGAGACGCCGCCAAACCCATGGATGGCGGCGCGATAGGGAAGCTGGCCTCTCGTCTGGTAGCAGAATGCCGGGGCTAGAGTTGGAGGGAGTGAGGAACCATGCCAAAGGTAAAGGTGGCAGGAAAGGCAAAGGTGATTGTGATTATCGGCGTTGCCTTTCTGGCTGTGGGCTTGATGGCGCTTAACAGGCCGGCCACCGGCGAACAGGCCGGAACAGCCAAGACTGTGGCGCTTTCTGAGGCGAGCGCCCAGTGCATGCAGTGCCATGGCCAGAAAGGGTTTAGCATCACCTGGAACGATAAGACGGTTAACCTGTATGTTGACGAAAAGAGCTATCTGGAGTCCGTTCATGGCGGGAATGATTGCGTCACCTGTCACCAGACAATCAGTGGGTTTCCACATGAGAAAGTTGTTTACGGAAAAGATTTAAGCAAGGAAGTGGCCGGCTCTTGCCAGATGTGCCACAGCAATATAGCCGATAAATACCAGGACAGTGTTCACGGCAGGCTGGCCGCCAAGGGCAAAACGGCGCCTTACTGCGCCGACTGCCATGGAAAGCATGACATCCGCCGCAAGACCGACGCAGCCTCGAACATTGCACAGCAGAACATGTCGGCGACTTGTGGCAAGTGCCATTCCGGCAAGGTAATTGCTGCTTACGAGTACAGTTTTCACGGTACAGCGGTCGAACTCGGGTACGAAAATGCCCCAAGTTGTGCCGATTGTCACACAGCTCACAGCATCCTTGAGCCTGAGAACCCGCTCTCCACGGTGGCGCTGGAGAACCAGCCCAAGACTTGCGCCAAGTGCCACGCCAATGCAGAATTGAACTTCGCCAAGGGCAAGAAGCATGCGGTCCCGCAGGATCGGAAAAACGCGTTGCCGCTGTATATCGTTTGGAAGATCTTCATGGTGCTGATCGTCCTTGACCTTTTCAAAGACGGCTTCATCATGATTCTGGAACTGGTTCGAAGGCTGCGCGAGACACGCGCGGCGGCCGTGACCACTCGCAAGGAAAGGAGTGTGCAAAAATGACTGAACAAAAGGCGGAAGGCAAGACCAACTCCGTTCCGATGTTTGTGGAGCGGTTCAATAAACACCAGAGATACCAGCACCTTCTCTTGATGATCAGTGTGACGATGCTGATGATTACCGGATTTGCCATCAAATTCGGTCATTCGGCCTACGCCACGTTTGTGGTCGCGATCTTCGGCAGTTTTCGCAACCTCTTCAATGTTCATTTGTTCATGGCGGTGGTGATGATTATCACGGCGGTTTACCACCTGGTGTACCTGATCTTTGGGTGGAGGTACTACGGGGTGAGTTGGGCTATGGTTCCAACGCTGAAGGACCTCACGGACGCCCTGCAACATGCCCGATACCTTCTTGGGCTTTCCAAGGAACGACCGCGCTACGGCCGCTACAGCTATCTTGAAAAGATTGAGTACCTGGCGGTTTTCTGGGGCATTCCGGTAATTGGCATCTCCGGACTGACTCTATGGTTTCCCGATATCGCCGCCAGGTTTGTGCCGCTGTGGGTAATCGACGCGATGCGCATTGTACACAGCAATGAAGCGCTTCTCTGCCTCTTTGCCATCGTCCTGGGCCATGTCTTCTGGGAACACATGAACCCGGGCGTCTTTCCCACCAGCAGCGTCTGGATCAACGGGAAGATCTCCCTGGCGCACATGGCGGAAGAGCATCCTCTGGAATATGAGCAGTTGGTGAAAGAGTACGCCGCCAAGGGGATCAAGATCGAGAAGCCAGAGCACGGGCACGGGCGATTCATCCACAGCAGGCCGCTGATGATCGCCGAACTGATTGCCTATATCCTGATCTTCGGGTGGTTGTTCTGGGTGTTCGTCCCGAAACTGTTCGTCTAGGGTCCCGTTTATGCTTACCGGCTTGGCCGGGGAGTGGGAAAAAGGGGTGAAATCAGCGATGACGCTTGGCCAACGACTTCGCACATTGAGAAAGGCAAAGGGTCTCACGCTTTCCGAGGTCTCGGAACGCACCGGGATCTCCTGCGCCTATCTCAGCTCCCTGGAACGCGGGCAGCAAGATAATCCGTCATTCAAGTGCCTGATCAGACTGACGGAGGTCTATGGTTTATCTTCGGTCACCGACCTGGTCGGGGATCGGTCTTTCTCCAGCCGGATGCCCCAGGCCAGGGCAGGCATGGCGATTAATACTTTGCCGGTCGACGACGCCGCGGGTGTTGCGGCGTTGAACGGGACGACGCCGTGCCAGGCGGGCCGGACAAAACAGGTCATGTCCATTGTCGAGATGCTCAACCAGATGAATGAGGATGAACTGGAGATGATCCACCGAGTCATCTCGGCACTGGGAGGACAGGCAAAGTTGGGCGACGAGGTCTCCTTCAAGAGCCTGGTTCAGGAGATCAGCGCGGTTTTGTCCATGCCGTCGGTGGGTTCCGCGGACCACGTTATATATGAATGGTCCGGGTGGGTCTATTGGACGTCCAAGCGCGTCAGGCTACGGCTGCGCATGACCGGTAAAGCTTATGTGGCCACGCTTGAACCGCCGGATGAATCTCTGGTCGATGAACTGGCCAGGGTATTTGGTTACTCTTACAACGTGAAGTATAGATGCCAAGAGGCCAGGCCTGATCTGGATGAGTCGTCGATCACCTACGAATGGTACACGGAAGAGATGAGCAAGAACGAAAAGTTTGCCCGGCTGCTCGCCCTGTCCAACAATCCAGGTATTTCGGTTTTGGAACAGAATGTTGGGCGGATGGCCAACCTGTCGACCAGTTCGCTGGCCTGAGGAAGTTAACCTGAGAAAATGAGGAAGGCGAAGATTGCCCCCGCGGGGTTGCGATGAGCCAGCATCTACACCCGCCGGGGCGATCTTTTATTTAAAGGTAACCAAAACTTGTTCGGTACTAGTTTTTTTGATAAAATTAAAGTAACAGGCGGTAAGCTTGAAAGGATTTCTGATTCTTACGGAGAATTCTTAACGGCGCAACTGAATATGTAAGCCCAGGGAGGGGCGAAGTGGCGCGCGGCCCAGGAGGGGGAATGTGCGCAAACCCAAGCAAGGCGGTGTCCTTGGACAGATCTGTCCGGTACCGAAAGTCGGACTGGAACGGAGGTGAGAAGGATGCGGTTTTCTACACGCCAGATCGTGGTGGCGGGAATGCTCGGGGCGGTGGCAATCATCCTGGCGGCTACGGGAATAGGAATGATCCCGATGCCGACCGGCGTCCATGCGACAATCATGCACGTCCCGGCAATCTTGGGCGGCATCCTGGAAGGCCCCCTGGTGGGGGCGGCGGTGGGGCTGATCTTCGGCCTCTACAGCTTCCTGACGCCCGCCAACCCGGCCTTTGCCGATCCGCTGGTGGCGATATTGCCGCGCCTCTTTATAGGTGTACTGGCCTATTACACCTATAAAGCGACGAAGAGCAGCGCGCTGGCGGCGGTGGTCGGCACGGCCACCAATACCGTCGGGGTTCTGGGGATGAGCGTGGTGCGCGGCTACTGGCCGTTAAAGTTTGTCATTACCGTTGCTGTGGCCCACGGCATACCCGAGATCGTGGTGGCGGTGATCATCGTGGTCATCCTGGTAAGAGCCCTCAAGAGCCGGCTCAAACCGGCAAGCGTATCGCAAAACGTATAAACATATTAAAAGGTATTTGAATTGGCAGTGCTACCGGCCCGGCAAGCGCCGGTCGTAGCACTGCCAAAAATTTGAATACGGCAGGGGATAGGTATGGTCCTGGCAGTTGATATTAGTAATACCCATACTGTGCTTGGGCTGTATAAAGACAAGCAACTGGTGGCCGATTGGCGGATTACCACCGACAGGCTGAAGACTTCTGATGAATATGGTTTATTGTTGCTAAATCTCTTCGCGCACCGGCAGATTGCCCCCCGCCTGGTCAAGGCGATCATCATTTCCAGTGTGGTGCCGCCGGTGATTGGCGCCTGGGAACGGATGTGCAGCCAATATTTCGGGCTGGAACCGATGCTGGTGGGCCCCGGAATTAAAACAGGACTTTCGATCAAGATGGAAAACCCCAAGGAGGTTGGGGCGGACCGGATTGTAAACGCAGTGGCGGCTTTAGAGAAGTATGGCGGGCCGCTGATCGTGATCGATTTCAGTACCGCCACCTCCTTTGATATAATCTCGAAACAGGGCGAGTATATCGGGGGGGTGATTGCCCCGGGGCTGTGGATCTCCGTGGAAGCCCTGGTGCAGCGTACGGCCCAGCTTCCCCGGATTGAGCTGGTCAGGCCCAAGCGGGTTATCGGGAAAAATACCGTTTCCAGCATGCAGGCCGGGGTGATGTATGGGGCGGTGGGGCAGGTCAACGAGATCGTCCGGCGCCTGAAAAAAGAATTGGGCAGCGATGCTTATGTGGTGGCTACCGGGGACTTTGCCGGGGTAATTTCCCAGGAAACGGATGAGATCGACGAGGTTAACCCTCTTCTGACCCTTGAGGGTTTGCGTATTCTCTACGAAAGAAACCAGTGAAGGAAGAAACCAATAAAGAGGTGTACAGGATGTTTGGAATCGATCCGGAGGAGTTTTTGCGCAGTTGGGATGAAAAACACCGGCAGGGGCTGGCGGACCATATCCGCGAGAAGGTGGCTCACGCGGCGGAACACGCCAATATCGGTCAAAACCCGCAAGACCTCTCCCATCTGTTGGGGCATGTGATTGCGGAAGTGGTCCTGGAGGTCGAACGATACAACCGCCGGGCGCTGGTGGAACTGATCAAGGCAAACAACGAAAAGATCGAAGCTGCTCTTTCCACGCGGCCATAGCTCCAGGCAGATTGCTTTGAAAAATTTGAACGTGTAGGGGATACGCATGCTCCTGGCAGTGGACATTGGCAATACGAACACCAAACTTGCCCTTTATGAAGGGCAGCAATTGGTCGCCGATTGGCGGATTGCCACCGACAGGTTAAGGACCTCGGATGGCTATGGGTTATTGCTGCTCAACCTGTTTGCGCACCGGCGCATTGATCCCCGCCTGGTTGAGGCGGTTGTTATTTCCAGCGTGGTACCGCCGGTGATTGGCGCCTGGGAACAAATGTGCAGGCAATATTTCGGGCAACAACCCCTGGTGGTGGGCCATGGGATCAGGACCGGGCTTCCGATCAAGGTGGAAAATCCAAAAAAGGTTGGGACGGACCGGATTGTAAACGCGGTGGCGGCCCTGGAAAAGTACGGCGGGCCGGTGATCGCGGTGGATTTCGGCACGGCTACCAAATTTGAAGTGGTATCGGAGCGGGGCGAATATCTCGGCGGGGTGATCGCCCCGGGGCTGGCGATTTGCGCCAACGCCCTGGTACAGCAGACGGCCCAGCTTCCCAGGATTGAGTTGGCCAAACCCATGGGGGTCATGGGCAAAAATACCATTTCCAGCATGCAGGCCGGGGTGATCTATGGCGCCGTGGGGCAGGTCAACGAGATCGTCCCGCGCCTGAAGAAAGAGTTGGGCAGCGACGCCTACGTGGTGGCGACTGGAGGCCTGGCCGGGGTAATCTGCCAGGAAACGGATGAAATAGATGAAGTCAACCCCTTTTTAACCCTGGAAGGCTTGCGGATTATCCACGAAAGAAACCGGCGCGATGATTCGCCGGGTAAACAGGTAGGGTGACGTGGTTGATGGCATTCACCCATGCTCGGGAAACGGAAAAGGCCATTTTGGTTGGCATCCAGCGGGCCGGCCGCCCGGAGCATGATGCGGTTCAATCCATTGCCGAGCTGGCCGAACTGGTCCGGACCGCGGGAGCTCAGGTGGTGGCGGAGATAGTTCAAAGGCGGGAGGATCCGGATCCTGCTTTCTATGTGGGCGAGGGCAAGGCCGGGGAGATCCACCTGTTGCAACATCAGACCGATGCCGACCTTGTCGTCTGCGATGACGAACTTACAGGCGTCCAGAAGCGCAATCTGGAAGAGCAAGTCGGGGTGCGGGTGATAGACCGGACCCAGTTGATCCTTGACATTTTTGCCCGGCGAGCGCGGACCAGGGAAGGGAAACTTCAGGTGGAACTTGCCCAGTTGGAGTATCTTTTGCCGCGCCTCACCGGGCAGGGGCAAGCGTTGTCCCGGCTGGGCGGCGGCATCGGCACACGGGGGCCGGGCGAAACCAAGCTGGAGGTGGATCGGCGGCGGATTCGCAAGAGGATTGGCGCTCTTCGGCGGGCGATTGAGGAAGTCAAAGCCCAGCGAGAATTGCAGAGGGCCCCCCGGCGGCAGGCCGGGCTTCCGCTGGTATCCCTGGTGGGATACACCAATGCGGGGAAATCCACCCTCTTTAATGCTCTTACCAATGCCGGCGTGCTCGCGGAAGACAGGCTGTTTGCGACCCTGGACCCGACGATCCGGCGGATCTCCTCGCCGTCCGGGCGGCATATGCTTCTCTCGGACACGGTGGGATTTATCCGCAAGCTGCCGCACGAATTAGTGGCGGCTTTCCGGGCCACACTGGAAGAGGTGGCGGAAGCCGACCTGCTGTTGCATGTGGTGGATGCCAGCCATCCGGAGATGCTGGCGCAGGTTGAGGCGGTGCAGGAGGTCCTCGATGAACTCGGGGCCGGCGAAAAGAGGTCTATTCTGGTTCTCAATAAGATTGACCTGCTGCGCAACATGCTGGAGGTGGCGGCCAGGCGAAAAGCTGTGTCGGGGCGTGCCACCGGCGGTTGTGTGGCGGTTTCCGCTCTCTATGGACGCGGGTTCGACGAACTTTTTAAAAAGATAGAAGTACAATTTCATGCTCTGCGCCGGCCGGTTACCCTGCATCTGCCATACCACGAGGCAGGGCTTTTAGCGATGGTCCATGACGGTGGCAAGGTGCTGCAACAGGAATATACCGGAGATTTTATCAAGGTGGTGGCCGAGGTTGATCAGATCGCTCTGGCCAGGCTGCGCGATTATGTGGTGGAGCAGGAAACCTGCGGTCTTTGAAGAACACTATATTTGCAGACGCTGCAACCGTTAACCCAAAGACGGCCAGTGGTGGCAGGCAAGCCAGGGACAGGGGCGTGGGAGGATGTACAGCATTCGCGATTCAGGATGGATCGAAGTTATTACCGGATCGATGTTCAGCGGCAAGAGCGAGGAGCTCATCAGGCGCGTGAAACGGGCCAAGATTGCCCGGCAGACCGTCCAGGTCTTCAAGCCGATGCTGGACAATCGTTATTCGGAAGAAGAGGTGGTTTCTCACAACGGGGAGAAGGTAAGAGCTGTCGGGGTTGATTCGGCGGCGGCCGTTCTGGCGGCGGCAAGGCCCGAGACGGAAGTGGTGGCTATCGACGAGGTGCAGTTCTTCGACCGGGAGATCGTGAAGGTTTGCAGTTGGCTGGCCAACATGGGGAAACGCGTGATTGTCGCCGGGCTTGATCAGGACTTTCGGGGCGAACCTTTCGGCTCGGTGCCTGAACTCCTGGCGCTGGCCGAATATGTGACCAAATTGCAGGCGATCTGCGTAAAGTGCGGGAATCCAGCCAGCCGGACGCAGAGGCTGGTCAACGGCCGGCCGGCGGCTTACGACGATCCGGTAATCCTGGTGGGCGCTCAGGAACACTATGAGGCCAGGTGCCGCAAATGCCACGAGGTTCCCCGCGCAGACAAGCCCGACATGGGTTTCGCCGACGCTATTGATGGAGAGATGTTCAGGGCCGGCGCCGGCTTAGTCAGAGCCCTGGCTCAGGGGAGTTGAAATTGGAATTGAAGTTGTTGAATAACCGGCCTTCTTACGGTGGGCAGGCGGTGATTGAGGGCGTGATGATGAAAGGTGAAGAGGTTATCGCCACCGCCGTACGTAAGTCAAACGATGAGATTGTGGTGCAAAAGAGGGTGGTGAAGCCCTGGTCGAAACGCTTCCCCATTCTGAAAAAGCCCTTCTTTCGGGGAGCTTTGGCACTGGTGGAAGCGATGGTAATCGGGATCCAGGCCCTAAACTTTTCCGCCAGCCAGTTTGCGGAGGAAGAGGACATCGAATTGGGAACCAGGGACATGATCTTGATGATGGCCATGGCGCTGGGGCTCACCGTCCTGCTTTTTATCGCGGTCCCGGCTTATGCCATTCGCTTTGTCCAGGCCCGGATCCAGAGCAATTTCTTGTTGAATCTGGTGGAAGGGTTGATCAAGATCTCCATCTTCCTGGTCTATATTGTGGCCATCTCACGGCTTTCCGAGATTCGGAGGGTTTTTGAGTACCACGGCGCGGAGCACAAGACCATCAACGCTTTTGAAGACGGCCAGGAGTTGAAGGTGGATGCGGTTCGCCGGTACAGCCCGATCCATGCCAGGTGCGGGACGAACTTTATCCTGATCGTCCTCTTTGTGAGTGTCTTTCTTTTTTCGTTCTTCGGGCGGCCGCCGTTTCTGGAGCGGGTGGCTATTCATATCGGCATCTTACCGCTGGTAGCCGGGGTTTCGTACGAGATCATCAAGCAGGCCAGCAAGAAGGACGCTTTTTTCATGATCAAGTGGATCGCCTCTCCCGGCCTCTGGTTGCAGCGCCTGACCACCAGGGAACCGGATGACAGCCAGATCGAGGTGGCGATCAGGGCCTTGCGTGAGGTCTTGCCCGTTACTACCGCGGAGGTCTTGCCTCTGGTCACCACCCAAACAAAAGGGAGCAGTCTGTAATGCTGGAGAAGTTAGCCGCGCTTGCGGAAAAATATGATGAACTCGGGAGGCTCTTGAGCGATCCGGAAGTAATCGCCGACCAGCCCCGGTTTCAAAAGTTCGCCAAAGCACATGCCGGTCTCAGCCAGATTGTAAGCAAGTACGAAGAATACCGTCAGACGCTCAAAGGCATTGAAGATGCCAGAGAGATGCTCAAGGAGGGACTCGAAGACGACTTCCGGGAGATGGTTCAGGCCGAGTTGGCTGAACTTCAGGAAAAAGAGGAGCGCCTGGCGGAAGAGTTAAAGATCCTGCTTCTGCCCAAAGATCCCAACGACGAAAAGAATGTCATCGTGGAGATCCGGGCCGGAACAGGGGGAGACGAAGCGGCCCTTTTCGCGGCCGACCTTTTCCGGATGTACACCCGGTACGCGGAACGCCAGGGCTGGCGCACGGAGTTGATGAGCAGCAACCCCACGGAGATCGGCGGCTTCAAGGAGATCATCTTCATTATCGAGGGTGACGGGGCTTACAGCCGGATGAAATATGAAAGCGGCGTGCACAGGGTGCAGCGGGTGCCGGCCACCGAGGCCAGCGGCCGGATCCATACTTCAGCGGCCACGGTGGCGGTCCTGCCCGAGGCGGAAGAGGTCGACGTGGAGATCAACCCCAATGACTTGCGCATCGACGTCTATCGCTCCGGGGGACATGGCGGCCAGAGCGTAAATACCACCGATTCGGCCGTGCGGGTCACCCACCTGCCCACCGGCCTGGTGGTGGCCTGCCAGGATGAGAAGTCGCAGTTGAAGAACAAGGAGAAAGCCCTCCGCATCCTCAGAGCCCGGTTGTTGGACAAAATCCAGCAGGAGCAGCAGGCGGAGGTGGCCCAGGCCCGCAAGACCCAGGTGGGGACAGGAGATCGCAGCGAGCGGATCCGTACCTACAACTTCCCCCAGGGGCGGGTGACGGATCACCGAATAGGGTTGACCCTGTACCGGCTGGACAGCGTGATGGATGGGGATATCGACGAGATAGTGACGGCCCTGATCACCGCCGAACAGGCGGAAAAGCTGCGACAGGTGGATGCGCAATGACGCCTCCCCTGAACGTTATTCAGGTTTTGCAGCGAACCACGGAATATTTTGCGCAAAAAGGGATCCCCAACCCCAGGCTGGATGCGGAGGTACTTTTGGCGCATTTGCTGGGAGTGGAAAGGATCCGGCTCTACGTGGAACACGACCGCCCGCTGATGCCGGACGAGTTGGCCGGCTACAGGGAACTGGTGGCCCGGCGGGCAAGAAGGGCGCCGGTGGCGTATCTGACCGGGCGCAAGGAGTTCATGGGGCTGGATCTGGCTGTGGATTCCGGGGTGCTGATTCCCAGGCCCGAGACCGAACTTCTTGTGGAACGGGCGCTGGCCTGGTGCCGGGCGGAGATGGAGCAATCCAGGAGCGTCGTCCATTTGGCGGACATCGGGACCGGCAGCGGCGCGATTGCTGTGGCACTGGCCAAAAACCTGCCCAAAAGTGCGGCCTATGCCACGGATATTTCCGCGGCGGCCCTGGCGGTGGCGGCGGCGAACGCCGAGAAGCACGGTGTCGGCTCCCGCATTAAATTTTTCGAGGGGGATCTGGCCGGGCCGCTCTACGAGGAAGGCCTGGCCGGACGTCTCGACCTTTTGGCATCCAATCCCCCCTATGTGCCGCGCAGGACCGCCGGGGAACTGCCGCCTGAGGTGGTAAGATATGAGCCCGAGGTAGCGCTCTTTGGCGGTGAAGATGGGTTGAAGTTTTATGAGCCCCTGGTGGGGCAAGCAGGGGAGTTGCTGCGGGGCGGCGGGCTGTTGATTATGGAGATCGGCCACGATCAGGCCGCGACGGTGACGGAGTTTATCGCCAGGGAAGGGAACTTTGGCGACCCAACAGTGATCAAGGATTATGCCGGGCATGATCGCGTAGTATTTGCCCATAAGATGGCGTAATGGCCGGTCTGGAAGATCAGGCAGGCAACAACGAAGAAACCAAATTTAGGAGAGAAATCGGGTATTTAAGATGGCGAACCGACAGGGGTCCAAGAAGACCCGGATCGTCCGGATCAATCCCTTGCAACCGGAAAAGAAGCTAATCGACGAGGCCGCCGCGGTCCTCCGGGAGGGAGGGACGGTGGCCTTTCCCACAGAGACGGTTTATGGCCTGGGCGCCAATGCACTGGATCCGGCGGCGGTCAGAGGGATCTTTGCCGCCAAGGGGCGTCCCGCGGATAACCCTCTGATTGCGCACCTCGCCAGCCGTAAGACACTGGGGGAGCTGGTGGGAGAGGTGCCTCCTCCGGTGGAAGAGCGCCTGAACCTGCTCATCGACCGCTTTTGGCCGGGACCGCTTACTCTGATCTTGCCTAGAAAGCCGGTAGTGCCGGATGTGGTCACGGGTGGCCTGGAGACGGTGGCGGTTCGGATGCCGGATCATCCGGTGGCGCTTGCCCTGATTGCCGCCGCGGGGGTGCCGGTGGCGGCTCCCAGCGCCAACACGTCGGGACGTCCCAGCCCGACCACAGCGGATCATGTGGCCGCCGATCTTGACGGCAAGGTGGACATGATCATCGACGGCGGGCCGACTGGGGTGGGGGTGGAGTCGACGGTTCTGGATCTGACCACGCAGGTGCCTACTCTGCTTCGTCCGGGCGGGGTGACTTATGAGGAGCTAAAAGCGCTTCTTGGGGGAGTGGATCTGGATCAGGGGCTTTTGAGCCAGGGGCTTTTGAGCCAGGGGCTTTTGAGCCGCGCCCATAACGATCATAAAGATGAAGGCCACTTCAGGCCTCGCTCGCCGGGGATGAAGTACACCCACTACGCCCCCCGGGCGCGGGTGATTCTGGTGGAGGGCCCGGATGTGGAGGCGATCGCCCGGGCGGTCGCGGGAGTAGCCCAAAAGCTGGTGGGGGCTGGCCAGCGGGTGGGGATCATGGCCACTTATGAAAGCGAGGCTTTTTACCGGCGAAGATTCGCCGGGGAAAGAGCGGGCATCGCGCCAGAGCCGGTTATCAGATCCGCCGGGACGCGCCAGGATTCGGGAACAATTGCGGCCACACTCTTCAAGCTTCTGAGAGAGTTTGACACAAGCGGCGTGGATGTGATTATTGCCGAGGGCATCCCGGCCACGGGGCTTGGCTTTGCCGTCATGAACCGGCTGCGCAAGGCCGCCAGCGAGATTGTCGAAGCAACCAGTCTCTCCTGAAAGCCCCCCTGTTGCTCCAAAAGCTTCGCCGGCCAAAGCCACGCTCGATCTTCGGTCGAAGTCGGCCTTCCCGGCCATATGTCATCTATTTACCCAAACCTGCGCTCTTCCAGCAACAGGGTGATCAGGATGGCCGTCGGGTAAAGCATCAGGGTGGCCGCCGCCACTACTCCCGAGTCGTTAAAAGCAAAGGCGGCTACCGACCCGATAAAGGACGCCCACAGCCCGCGGGCCAGGTAGGGATTTTTTTGCATTACGGTCTTTAAAAGCCCGACCGGCCGGTAGAAAAGCACGCCCAGCACCAGGATGAAGGTCAGCAAGACATCCGCCCAGGGCGTGTAATGAACCAGCTTCCAGTTCATCTCCAACTTGCGGGCGAAGATCGCCACCAGTTCGCCGACTCCACCTCCCTGGACCATATTCACCAACCTCCCAAGATGGGATGCGCCTTGGGGGTTTTTAAGATAATCCCACCAGGCCAGACCGGTCAACACGGCAATGACGGCGACTACGAATGTCAGAAGAGCCACCGGACGCGGCCGGATGTTGCGCAGTCCCAGCCAGGCGGTCACAAATGCCGCCAAAGCGGTCAAAAGCCCGCCGACATTTATTCCAAGGCGCGGCGACCCGATCAGGAAAGCGATGGCTATAAATAAGAGTACCAGAACGCCTTCCGTGGCCCACTTTTTCTGGAACGCCGGGATGCGGTCCAGAACCAGCATCAACCCCACAAGGGCAGCCCCAACCAATACTCCCATGTACTCATTGCCAATCCCATAATAACGCGCTCCTCCAATGGGATCGTAACCCAGAATGGAACGCTGCATCAGGGGGGCTCCGGCGGCGGTGTCGATGAAAAGCGCTGCCGCGGTGACCAGATAGATGAGGAGGAAGGGATCAGCCAGGTTGCGGTGTAAAAGCCACGTCAACCCTGCCAGGACGACCGTAACGGCGATAATCAGTAACGCGCTGGCGATGGCGGGCAGAGGGCCGGCCAGCGGCAGGAGCAAAAGCGTCAGAGGAACGGCCGTTAAAGCCAACATCCCTATCTGTAAGGGCTGGCGGAGTTTTCCCAGCTTGAAGCGTTTTTGGCTGCCTTCCAGGAGGATGACCAGAATTGCCGACAGGATGAGGGCGATCTGGACGCCCACATAACTTTTGATCACCGGCGGCCGTTGATCGTAGGTAGCCACGATTTGCCGGTTCATCCTGGCCAGGGTTTCCAGGACATCCTGTGCGCCGCCTCTCCCGGTTCGTATCTCCGCCGCCGGTTGGCTGTATAACGGACGGCCGAGCATGGCGTACGGCACAGGCACCCCCAGCCAGTCCAGGATGGTGGGGGCGATGTCGATGTTGGCGGCGATTCCGGTCCGGTGGGTGGTGGGCGTGGTCAGGTAGCCAGGCTGTACCCCGGCGCCGGCCATAATCACAAAGGAAAGATTGTTGCCCTGTCTGGCCGCGTCCCGGGACGGCTGAGGCGAAGTCAGGATAATCCGGGTACGCTCCAGATCCACTTCGGCGAGCAAATCCCGGATAAAGTTGTCCACCCGGTGCAGGGCGGCCATCCGGTGCCTGACCAGCATCTGCTCGGTAAGGGAATCGGAATATTCATTAACCCGGAGGGTGTCTCCCGTTTCGATCACGATCAGGTCCGCCTGGGGGTAGACTTCCCGGAAACGCTCCAGGAGTTTGGGGTAGTCGGTTCTTCGCCCGTAAGGCGCCAGTGGGTCGTTTAGCAGAAGCCCTTTGCTCACGTCTCCGAGAGGGACCTGCCCCAGTTCATCCATGGCCATCGCCACGATTGGGCGCATAGCCTGGCCGCCGAGGTCGGAGTTGCCCAACACGGCCACGGTTTTGCCTGCTTCTTTCAATGCGCCCCCCAGCCCGCCCAGAAGGACCGCGTGATTTACTCCCCGGTTCAAGGCGACGAGCCGGGGGAGATCCAGGAAAATAATGGCGTCCGGGTCGACAGCGTAGCCGTTATCGCGTTCATAAATGGCGCCGGCGGTCTCGTGCAGGTAAAAATCCCGGCTCCGGGAGGCCAGGCCGGTCTTCTCCGAGCCCAGAGCCCTGGAGCCAGCTCCGATGGTCACGTAGGAATTTTCGACAGTATATCCTCCGGCGGTCCGGGCATTCATCAGGGCTATTGCGCCGTTGGATCGCAAGAGTTGCCGGATGGCCGGCATCTCCGCCTGGGCCAGATCGGCCAGGCTTACGGCATTGGCAACAATCAAGACCGCCTTGCGGGAAGCGGGGTTCTGGCTGCTCTCGCCCGTCCCCTGCGCATTGGCGGCAGGGGAGCTTATTTGTACAAAAAAGGCTGCAAGGATCAAGGCGGCAGCCCCGAATATTCTTGTTGCAGCCCCAAGCGGGCGAATAATCCCGTAGTCCCAAAAACCCCGGATCGGGATAGGCCGTAAGACGTTCAAGGAAGAGCACCTCTTTAGTTGCACGTTTAAAACTGCATCGACTAAACCTATAATTATTCGGCGCGGGAAGGTTTAATCCTTCCATTTGTGGGGGATCCATCCACTTTTCTTTGACCAGCGGATGAGTTATACTTAGCACAGGGAACTTTTGACCTGGCAGCCCCGTTTTTATATGACGTGAGGGCATTCGACAGGATGTCAGGGCGCCGCGAAGCCCGCGAGGAGCGGAGCGGCGATCGAGCCGGCGTGGATCCGTCGGCGATAAGTTGGGTGATGGATCATGATTCAAACCCAGGTACAGGCAGGTCTTCGCTTTCAGGAAAGCGACCTCCACCTCTTTGAGCAACTGGTGGAAAAACACGAGAAGTACGCCTTTAACATTGCCTACCGGATGGTGGGCA
>JBLNCV010000077.1:0-4019 GCA_050260975.1 Syntrophothermus sp.
CTGGTATCCACCCCTTTTAGAAAATCGACGCAATCGTTGATCAGGTTGGTCCCTGCATGGAGCGAGACAGCCCCCAGGGCGGTCAGCAAAAAGAGAAGAGGGTGAAAGGTGTGCTGGCCGACCGCCAAAGCTGTGCCTAGCGCCACCGGTGTCAGGGAGGCGGTAAAGGAGAACGGCCGGACAGCCCTGCTCCACAATGCGAAAAAAGCGGCGATACGCCGATAAATAATAGTGCGCATAAAAAACCACCTTCCAGTCTTCTTTATTCCCACATAAAATTCCACTTGCGGGGAATAAATCCTGCATAGCAAAGGAGTATAGATGGATGATCGAGGTGTTTCTGGGCGAGTACGGCGCCGGAAAGAGCGAGGTAAGCGCCGGGCGGGCGATTCTTTTGGCGGGGCGGGGCCGGCCGGTGACTATCGCGGATCTCGACCTGACGGATCCGGTATTCCGGGTTTCCCAGGCGGCTGGCAAACTTGCCTCCCACGGAGTAAAAGTGATTGGGTGGCCGGAACGCTATCCTCCCGGCATGGGGGAGGCCGGGAATATCCTATTTCCGGGCCTGCTTGGCGTCAGCCGGTTATCTAAAGATGGAGATGTCATCCTCGATGTGGGCTATGGCACCGATTCGCACCGCCTGCTAAATCTGATTCCCGGGCTGGCCTCTCTTGAGCCCTTTTTTTATTTCGTCGTCAACTGTTGCCAGCCGCTGACTTCCAACGTACCCGATATTATTGAGGCCATAAAAAGGATTCCCCTGATCCACGGGCTGGTTAACAACACCCACCTGGGGCCGGATACCGACCTTGACCTGATAAGATCCGGGGCAGTCAAAATAGAGGCGGCTTCGGCCGCCACCGGCATCCCATATATTGCCACCACTGCTGTTAAACACCTGGCCGCAGAGATGGAACGTATGGAACGAAATGATTATAAGTGGCACGAAATTTGGCCACTCTATGGGGTAGTTCCCGGAAACTTTCCGGTAAGATAGCTTTCCAGCAATAGCCTTCCTGCGACAGCTTTCCAGTAAGGGCAGGTGGAATTTTGGCCAGGATCGTTGAGGAAGAACAGCGGATGTTCATGACGGGGAATGAGGTACTGGCCTGGGCGGCTCTTGCCGCGGATGCGGACATCATGTACGGGTACCCGATAACTCCTCAAAACGAGATAATGCATTATTGGACCCGCATGGCGCCTCGTTTTCAGCGGGGGTTCATGCAGACCGAGGATGAGTTGTCGGCTGGTTTTACGACCATTGGTGGGGTAATGGCGGGTAAGCGCGCCTTTTCGGCCACCTCCGGCCCGGGTGATGTCCTGATGCAGGAGCCGATTTGCATGGCGGAGATGATGCGGATCCCGGCGGTATGGATCATCGAGCAGCGGGGCGCCCCTTCGACGGCTACGGTGATTTACGGCCAGCAAGAGACGCGGATGGCCTGTTATGGCGGAAACGGCGAGGGCCACCGTGTCGTTTATTCCACCGGCTCCCATCAGGAACTCTTTGATTACTTGATCAAGGCCTTCAATACCGCGTGGAGCTACCGTTTCCCGACGATTTTGCTGGGGGACGGTTATCAGGGCAAGATGCGGGAGGCGGTGACCCTCTATAACCCGGAAGAGCGCGGCGTGAAGATGGTCCCAACGGAGCCTTTTGTGGGGAGGCCGGGCGTTCCGGGCGTCGATCGCGCGCCGGCCCATTACCGTAATACCTTCAACATTGAAGAAGAGATCTACGAAATTGTAACCACTCGTGAAAAGGAGTTTGAGGCCCTGGCGCCCCAGCTTGTGGAGTTCGAAGCTGAGTACCTTGACGGGGCTGAAATGATCCTGTTGGGCCACGGCATTGTGTCGCGGGCGCTCAAGGAGGGGGTTAAACTCCTGCGGGACAAGGGCGTCAACGTCGGTTACTTCCGCCCCATCACCCTCAGGCCGTTTCCGGTCGAAGAGTTACGCAAAGTTGTTGAAAAGGTTCCCGCCGTAATGATCTTTGAATCGGCCTTGGGGCAGTTCCTGAGCCTGGTCAAGGAGGCTATCGCGGGGCTGCCGGTGAAGATCGAGGCGTTTTTGCGGCCAGGTGTGGGGATCTGCACCGATGAAGTGGTCGAACAGGTGCGGGAGTACCTCAGGAAGAGCAGCAAGGTGCATTAATTTGCATTAATCCGGCAAAAATGAGGAGCCGAGCCGCATGGAGACGAGCAGCAACATTACTACACGGACCATTGTTTCTCCCAATGAAGCCATGCCCAGGGTCTGGCGCCGGGAGACCAAGCCTCACCGTTTCTGCCCCGGCTGCGGCCACCCGATCATCTTGAAGGCCCTGGCCCAGGCTGTTGAAGAGCTGGACATCCAGGGCCGGACGGTCTTTGGTTGCGACATTGGCTGCTCCCTTCTGGCGTGGGACTTTTTCAACCTGGATAGCATTCAGACGCATCACGGGCGAACCACCCCGGTGATCGTCGGGTTGAAGCGCGCGCGTCCGGATCTGGTGGGGGTCGCCTACATGGGCGACGGCGGCGGTTATGCCATCGGGTCGCAACACCTGCTCAACGCGGCCATGCGGAATGACCGCGTCACGGTGATCCTTTGCAATAACACGGTGTATGCCATGACCGGCGGCCAGATGGCGCCAACGACGCTACCCACTCAAAAGACGGAAACCACCCCCTACGGCAGGGATCCCGCCATCACCGGCGAGCCCACCCTGGGACCGGAGTTGATCGCCGCCATCGGCCGGAAAGGGGTCTACGCGGCGCGGGGGACGGTGGCCAACTACAGGCAGCTGGTCAAGTTTACAAAAAAGGCGTTGGAAAACCAGTTGGCCGACCGCGGGTTCTCCTTTTTGGAAGTGCTCTCGTCCTGTCCGACCAACTGGCGGACCAATCCCCAGCAAACCTGGGATTTCGTCGAGGACGACATGACCAAGTTCTATAAGGTCGGGGAATTTGCAAAGCCAGAACCAGAAGAAGAGTAATGCTGTCCAGGTGAAGAGTAAGTTTTTCCGGGAGGAAGATGATGCATACCAAGATTGCGGTGGCCGGTGAGGGGGGACAAGGGGTGCAGTCCATCGGGGAGATCCTCGCCGAGGCGGCCAATAAATCGGGCCTGGAAACCACTTATATGCCAAACTTCGGGGTTGAACAGCGCGGGGGGGTTTCCATCGCGTTCGTGCAGATCTCCGACAGGCCGATCGGGGCGCCGAAGTTCAAACGCGCCGATGTCCTGGTGGTTTTAAGCCCACGCTCGGTGGAACGGACCAGCGGGTATGTGATACCAGGGACTACGGTGATCTATGACAGTTCCTCGATCGAAGCTCCGAAGATTGATGACATGGCCGTCGGGATTCAGAGTTGGGAGACGCTGGCGCCGGAGGGTTTCGCCGATATGGTGGGCAACAGGCCGGGTGAAGGGATCGAGACGGCGGAGATCGAGTCGGGCCGCCAGGTGCGTGTAATCGGCATCCCGGCCGCCCGGATCGCCAAGGAGGAACTGCAACCTCGTGTCTTCAACATCCTGATCCTCGGGGCGATTCTGGCCATCACCAAGGTTGTTACGCCAGAGGCAGCCAAAGAAGCCATGGAGCATATGTTTGTGGAGAAGTTTAAGCAACGCCCGGAACTTCGGGATAATAATTTTGCAGCGCTGGAGCGAGGCCTGGCCCTTGTTGAAGCCAACCAGGCGGTGGCGGGAGGAGGTCGGAAGAGCATATGACGAAAGAGCTTACCACCACCGACGTCACAGCCAGGGACAATAAAGTGTTCAAAGGACTGGTGACGGAGGCGCCCAAAGGCAGTTGGACGATCTTTCCCGAGCTTTGCAAGGGTTGCGGCCTTTGTATCGAAAAGTGCCCCACCGACGCCATTCGCTGGTCCACGGAGTTGGGAGCCTATGGATCCCCCCGGGTGGAATCGGACATGGAGAAATGTATCGTGTGCAATATCTGTGCTCAGATCTGCCCGGACTGCGCGATCAGCGTGAAAAGAGGTCCAAAAGACCCGGAGAAGAGCAATTGATCA
>JBLNCV010000078.1:0-5777 GCA_050260975.1 Syntrophothermus sp.
CGTCCCGGGCACCAGGACTATACCCTACAGTTTCCCTTTCAAGGGGACGGCTGTAGAACGATATACAGATCTCCTTTTTGGCGGGATCTAAAGTGAGCCGATGGACGAACAGAGAGAGGCAGTGCTTCTTCTCTGGATTGTTACCATCGGTTATTATTTTGTCAAAGTTCCCGTCTCGGTGTGCGTTTTTTTCCAAATGAACGAAACCGCTTGGGGAAAGCCCAGGCGGTTTCAGAGTAGAGGGGCTGGCACTGCTAGACAAGAGGGCTCAGAATCAGTGTAGCAAAAATGTATTGGTGGACATGACCATCATCGAGCGTAGTAAAGAAGTTGACAAAGTGTACATGCTTGTTATTTCCCACATCAATGGCCGGCCCGGTTAAGCCGACAACTTCATGGTGATGATCGAAGAAGTCTGTGTTTGTAAAGAACCCATGAACATGGTCTGATGGCAACGGTATCAGCTCGCTGGTGACACCAGCAAATCGATGATTGTGCCGTTCATCACATTCTTCAGCCAACATGGTGCTTCCTTCGAATTCATGGACATGCATTGCTGGCGGCGGTACTTCGTTTGGCATAACAGGTTCTGTTTGGGATTGTGCAAAGGGCCGCGCATCCATCATGAATGAACCTCCTTTCTTAAGTTGGTTACGGTATAATATTCTACTTGTCTAAAAAAGGGTACGGCCCTGAGGTTCCATTCTTCACTAGCTTTGAAGAGGACTTCGAAGAGCAGAGCCTCCCAGGGAAGGGGAGGCCTTTTACATGTGGTAGAAATCACCATGTTTATTTATCTTGCCTGAGCAGGATTTTACCGTAAAGGATCGAACTTAATATAAATTTTATCTATTTATGGCCGGTTTGTTTGCATTCTTGCCTGAGCGCATTTTTCTGCAGGAAAATCTCCAATCAGAAAGAATAATTAAGGCGATTGCTTTGTAGTTTGATAGCCTTTCAAGTGGCAGGCGAGAGGAAGAGGCCACATGAGCGGTTCAAATGCAAAGTGGGACGGTCTAATTAACAGGTTGTGCAATTCGCCACTGAAATAATTACAAACGTGAGTCACCAAGGAGGTGAACGGGGGCTTCCTGTGGAAGACCATGCTGCTGCGTAGGAAGCCGCGCAGCGCACCCAAGCGGTACATCAAAGATTGAGGAGGAGATAGTAAGATGAGAAGGTCATTAACATGGACTGTAGTTTTGGCCCTGGTGCTGGTTATGGCCATGAGCAGCCTGGCATTTGGAGCCAACAAGAGCCCGAAGGGCCAGATAGTCGTGGGGCAGCTCGGGGATGTGGAAACCCTTAACCCGCTTTTGTCCGAAGACAACGCCGGAACGATGATCCTGAACGGAATTTTCAGCCAGTTGATTCGTGTGGATGACAAAGGGAATCTGGTTCCCGATCTGGCCACCCAGGTGCCCACGGTCCAAAACGGCGGCATTTCCAAAGACGGGCTTGTTTACACCTTCCACCTCCGCAAAGGGGTCAAATTTCATGACGGCCAGCCTTTGACCGCGGAAGACGTCAAATTTACGTGGGAAACGCTCATGAACGACAAGGTTCAGGTGGTTTCCCGCGATGGGTTCGATAAGGTTAAGAAGTTCGAGATTCTTGACCCCTATACCGTCAGAATGACGTTGAGCGAGCCTTATGCTCCTTTCCTGGTCACCTGGGCCCAGACGGCGGGCGACATTGTGCCCAAGCACATCCTTGGAAAGGTTAAGCCGGAAGATATCACTAAAGGAGGGGACTTCTCCCGCCATCCGATTGGCAGCGGTCCATTCAAGCTCAAAGAGTGGAAAGAAGCAAGCTACATCGTTCTTGAGGCAAATAAGGATTATTTCGGAAAAGGCCCCTATCTGGGAAAGGTGATCTTCAAGGTGGTTCCCGACACCAACACTTTGCTTACCCAGGTTAAAACCGGGGAGGTTGATGTTGTCAACAACCTTCAACCCAAACACTATGCGCAGGTGAAGGATGACCCGCGCCTCAATGTACAGCTCAACCCGGCGGCTACCTACCTGCACATGACCTTTAATCTGAAGAACCCGATCTTCCAGGACAAGCGGGTTCGCCAGGCGCTCAGCTACGCTTTGCCACGTGATCTGATCGTCAAATCGATTCTAAACGGGATCGGCCAGCCGGCGGCGGCCAGCACCTCGCCTGTACTGTGGGCTTATGATCCAACCGTTAAGCCGTATCCGTATGATCTCAAGAAAGCCAACGAACTCCTGGATGAGGCTGGCTGGAAGATGGGCCCCGACGGGATCCGGGTGAAGGACGGCAAGCCTCTGAGCTTTGAGATCTCCACCAACTCCGAGAATCAGACCCGCTTGCAGATTGAGCAGGTTGCTCAGCAAGAGTGGAAGAAGATCGGCGTGGATTTGAAGATCAAGAACTACGAGGCGACCACGCTCTTCGGCGATGTTCTCGAGCAAATGAAGTTCGATCTCATCATGTTTGGGTGGGTAACGGGTTCGGATCCGGATGAGTTCACGCTCTACCATTCTTCCCAGATCCCGACGCCGGATCACCAGGTCGGCCAGAACTACATGAACTACAAGAACCCCGAAATGGATAGACTGCTCGAGGAAGGCCAGAAGACAAACGACATCAAGAAGAGGAAAGAGATCTATAAAAAGGTCCAGAGGATCCTTGCAGAGGATCAGCCGATGCTCTACGTCTACTACTATGTGAATGTCGACGTCGCTCCAAAGAACCTCGAAAACTGGAGACCTGCTCCGTTCACCAACACCATGACCTGGAACATCAGTGAGTGGAAGTTGAAGAAGTAAGACCTCTCAATGCTGATTTCCGGTGGTGGTAAGTAACCCAAATCGGATTTGTGCGGACCTGTGCCATGCCGGGCACGGGTCTGCACTTGTCCCAAAGAAGCGGACAGAAAAGGATTTTGCACTTATAAAACCCGCTATTATCGGGTGATTTTGCTCTTTGAATGGTTTCCAGACAGTTAGGAGGTACTGCGGTGGGCCGTTACATTTTGCGCAGGTTAATCCAGGCGATTCCTCTGCTTATTGGGATTTCAATTATTTCTTTCTTTATCATGCGGCTGGCTCCCGGGGGGCCGTTGGCGGGGTATTTGATGAACCCCAAGGTTTCCCCTGCGGACATCGCCCGTATTGAAAAGATGTGGGGGTTGGACCAGCCGATCTACATCCAGTATTTTAAGTGGTTCTGGTCAATGCTTCAGGGGGACTGGGGCTTTTCTTACCGGACAGGGCTGCCGGTCTTCGAGGTAATCCTGGGAAGGCTGCCCGCTACTTTGGAACTGATGTTTTCTGCTCTTCTTCTTGCAATAGTTGTTGCAATCCCCGTAGGTATCTATTCGGCCACTCACCGGTATTCGCCCTTTGATTATGTGGCTACGATTGGCGCCTTTTTAGGAGTGGCGCTTCCCTCTTTCTGGTTTGGGTTGATGATGCAACTTGCTTTTTCGGTCAAATTGGGCTGGCTGCCATCAGCGGGCATGGCTACCATCGGCGCAGGTTTTTCCGTTATTGACAGGCTCCGGTACCTAATCATGCCCACCATTGTGTTGGGTTTAATCCACATGGCCGGTTGGAGTCGGTACATGCGTTCCAGCATGCTGGATGCCATCAACCAGGATTACATCCGGACGGCCCGTTCAAAAGGGCTTGCGGAAAAAATAGTGATTAGCAGGCATGCCTTAAAGAATGCTCTCATTCCGGTGGTCACCATGATGGGTCTGGATTTGCCGATACTTTTCGGCGGAGCGGCGATCACCGAAAAGATCTTTGCCTGGCCGGGGATGGGACGATTGTATGTTGACGCGATATTTATGCGCGATTATCCAATTTTGATGGGGGTTTTGATGCTTACGGCCACCCTGGTCGTCTTTGGAAATATGCTCGCGGATATAACCTACGGATTGCTGGATCCGCGGATTAAGTACGATTAAAGCGCGAGTGTTTGGAAAGGATGGGTATAATTGGCCAATTCAGCACAAACCGGTCTGGGGCAGCAAATGGCTGCACCGCCCAAGAAAGAACGCATTGACTCACCCTGGCGCCAGGCAGCGCGCCGCTTTCCGAGAAACCGCCTGGCGGTGGTGGGATTGGGAATATTAATGTTTATCGCGATAATTGCCTTGCTTACCCCCTGGATTGCGCCTTACAAGTTTGATGCCATTGACCTTTACAATGTGGAGTCGCCACCCGGCAATGGACACGTGATTGGGACGGACGAACTGGGAAGAGATGCATTGACACGCTTGATGTACGGTTCCAGGGTTTCCCTGTCGGTCGGGATTTTATCCACGGCGCTGGCATTGGTAATCGGGCTCACGCTTGGCGCACTGGCGGGTTTTTACGGTGGGTGGGTCGACAATGTCATCATGCGCTTTGTGGACATCATGCTTTCTTTTCCCACGCTGTTCTTGCTGATCATCCTGGCGGCGTACTTCCATATGAGTGTTTTCGGTGTAATTGCGATTATTGGATTGACTGGCTGGATGGGCGCGGCGCGTCTGGTGCGCGCCGAGTTTCTGGCCTTAAAGGAGAAAGAGTTTGCTGAAGCGGCCCGGGCCTTAGGGGTAAAGGATCACCGCGTGATCTTCAAGCACCTTTTGCCCAATGCCATGTCTCCAGTCATTGTTTGGGCGACTTTGGAGATTGGGTATGCGATCATTTACGAGTCATCGCTGAGCTTTTTAGGAGTTGGCATCCAGCCACCCACAGCAAGCTGGGGTAATATGCTTACCAATGCCCAGCAGTATATCTGGTCGGCGCCGTGGCTGGCCATCTGGCCGGGGGTGATGATCTTCATCACGGTTCTGGCGGTGAACTGGGTGGGTGACGGTTTGCGGGACGCCCTTGACCCGAGGCTTAAGCACTGAAAGATGACACTTTAAAGATGATAACTGCTTCGAGATCCCATTCAGGGAGGATTAAGTTGAAGAGGCTTCTTTTGGACATGGATCCGGGGATCGATGATGCCCTGGCCCTGCTTCTGGCTTTGGGGGCGGAACGCGACAAAGAGGTGGCCATCGAGGGGATCACCGCCGTGGCCGGCAATGTGGAGGTTGAAGCGGCGGCGGAGAATATCTGCAGGATCCTTGTGCTGGCTGGCCGTGCATATCGGATCTTTCAGCCGGGTGACGTTGATCAACCCGGCTCTTTAGCTGTGGCCGCCGGCGCCGGAGCGCCATTGCGCCGCCCGCTGCACACCGCCAGGTTCGTGCATGGCGAGGATGGGCTCGGCAATACAGGGCTGCCGCCGCCAAAGGTGAAGATGGCCGCTCATCCTGATAAAAGTGGCTCTCATTCGGATGATGGCGCTGCCGGGGCAGACGCCGCAGTGGCCTTAATCCTGAAGAAAGCGGCGCGCTGGCCAGGGGAGGTTACCCTGGTGGCCACCGGGCCGCTTACCAATGTGGCGCGGGCTTTATCGGCATCCCCAGAGCTGGCCCGGGAGCTGCGGGAGATTGTGCTCATGGGCGGCGCGGCGACGGTGCCGGGTAACGCCACCCCGGTGGCGGAGTTTAACATCTTTGCGGATCCGGAGGCCGCGGCGGCAGTCTTTTCCTCCGGCGCCCGGCTGACGATGGTCGGGCTGGATGTCACCACCCAGGTGGCTTTCACGGCGGAGGATCTCAAGGCGTGGCGCGGGGTGGAAGGACCGGTGGCGGGGTTTGTCTGCGCTTTGGCCGAGTTCTGGTTCTCGCGGTTCAAAAAGGCCGAATTTCACCTCCACGATCCGGTGGCGGTGGGTGTGGCGCTGGAACGTTCTCTGGT
>JBLNCV010000079.1:0-3061 GCA_050260975.1 Syntrophothermus sp.
CTTGTCTGACAGTTCGTAGAGTGCGGCGCCCAATACCAACTGGTAGAGCGACCCGGTCTCTTCCGCCCGTTCCACCACTCGCTCATTGATGGCCTCCCCCGCGGCCAATAAGGATTCCCCCTCGGCGGTCAACACATCGGCCCCAACTTTCTTTCCCAGGAGGGCCAGGCGGTCCCGGCTGCATAGAACCGATCGTTCCCCCTCCAGGATCTTTTGCCAGTTGTTTCGAGGCGGGCCCTGCGCACCAATTTTTCCTTTGAGCGGGGCCTTCTCACCGGCGGCTCCGTTCGAGATCAGAGTCAGCCCCTGAATACGGTGGTGATTAAGGTTCTGCTCGAGTTCTCCCACAAGCTCCCTGGACCGGTTGACGGTCTGATCCCACCGAAAAGCCTTGCCCTCGTTCTGAGAATCAATCTGCTGGAGAGAGACGACATCGATCTTCTGGATAAGGGAAGGCGCAAATCTTTGTGCGCCGCCAGGCCCGCGAATGGTAATTACTCCGGGCTCGTAGCGCGCCGCCTTGAAGAAGGGCCCTTCGTCCCCGGCGCCGGCGGAGGGTATGGCGAAGGTCGAGGCAGAGGCGCTTGCCGGCGGGAGGGTTTCGGAGGTTTGCGGGTTTTCCGAAGCTCCGGGAGCTTCCTCATTTTCTTGAACTGTTTCTCCGGCTTTCGCGGTATCTGGATCTCTCGAAGCTGTTTTAACGTTAGGTTCCGCTGTGGTGCGCTGGTTGGAGGAAGAAAGCGTGGGCAGTTGCGTGGAAACCTGCTCCCTCACGATAATGGCATCTGTGCCGATGGTCAGCACCTCATTGGCGGAGATAATGGGCCGGCCGCGGAAGGCGTCCTTGATCCGGCCACTGGTGACGTAGTACCCGAGGATCCGGCCGTCGGCGGGGTCAAAGGTGAATTCGTCCACCGCCCCGAGATACTGGCCGCTCTCGGTGAGAACCCTGGTGTTGTACAACTCCACCCGGTTTTCCGCCAGACGGCGGAATTCAAAGGTCTGCAAGGCCTTGACCAGTTTTCTGGCCTCCCTGACAGTCACGGCGTCTTTTCCCACGCTATACACATCCCGGATTCCTATCACCCGGTCGTCCCGCGCCCAGCGGCTCTCGCTGACAGTATAGGCCACCACCGCCTTTTTAACGGGATCGATGAGGAACCCGCGCAACTTGCCCAGCGCTCTTCCGGCCTGGAGGTCCAGCACCGGCAGGCCGAGCAACTCCTTGCTCTTTCGCATGTTCTTCACCTCCGGCTATAATACATGTATATTTGGCAAGGGCCGGTTTAGAAGGGTAGGGTTGGGCAAAGGCAGGCGGAGGGCTTGATCCGGGCAGGCCGGTTGTTAAATACATGAGGTGTTGCAGGGCGGGAGCGGGGAAGACTAATCCAGAATAGCATCCAGTAGGAAAACCGTCTTCTTTGGAGAAGATCACCGGGGAAGATTGGTGGTAATTGGCAATGGGAAAGGGTTCCAATACGTCTCAACCGCTTCCAGTGAGGGAGGGTGGGACAATTGAACTGGAGATCACCGGGCTGACCCATAGCGGCGAAGGAGTGGGCAGGCGGGAAGGGTTTGCCGTCTTTGTCCCTGGGGCGTTGCCAGGGGAACGGGTGAAGGCCCGGATCACCGAGGTGAAGAAGAATTACGCCACGGCCCTGCTGGACGCCATCTTCCAGCCTTCGCCGGAGCGGCAGGAACCGGTTTGCCCGGTCTTTCGGAAATGCGGTGGGTGCCAGTTGCAGCACCTGAAATACGAGGCGCAACTGTCTTACAAGCGGCAACTGGTGGTGGATGCGCTGAACCGGATCGGCAAGCTCGATCTGGATCGTGTAGTAGTCCATCACACGCTGGGCGTGGCCGATCCCTTTCACTACCGGAACAAGGCGCAGTACCCGGTCGGCTTTCGCGGCGGCCGGGTGGTCACCGGTTTCTACACCACGCGCAGCCACGATATTGTGCCCATCGCCGATTGCCGCATCCAGCACCCGCTCAATGACCAGATTGCCGGGGTGCTGCGCGGGCTGCTGGAGAAATACAGGGTGAGCATCTATGATGAGAAGACCGGGCAGGGGCTGATCCGCCACCTGTTCATCCGGACGGCGGCGGCCACCGGCGAGGCCATGGCGGTCCTGGTCACCAACGGCCGCGATGTGCCGCATCTGGATAGGATCGCGGCGGAACTGATGCGCGAGGTCCCGCAAGTGGCCGGCGTGGTGCAGAACGTGAACACGCAGCGCACCAACGTGATTCTGGGCGACTACACCCGGACGGTCGCCGGGCGGGACGAGATCATCGACGTGCTGCGGCTCAGCGAGGGCGGAGGCAGCGGGAATGACGCAGGCCTGAAGTTTGCCATCTCGGCCAGGTCCTTCTTCCAGGTCAACCCGGTGCAGACCGGGGTCCTGTACGGTAAAGCCATTGAATACGCCGCGCTGGGCGGAGACGAAACGGTCATCGACGCCTACTGCGGCATCGGCGCCATTTCGCTCTTTCTGGCCCGGCGCGCCAGGTTTGTTTACGGGATCGAGGAAGTGGCGCCGGCGGTGGAGGACGCCCGCAAGAATGCCGCCCTGAATGGGATCAGCAACGTGGAATTCATAACCGGCAAGGTGGAAGAGGTTTTGCCGGATCTATGCCGGAAGGGCATCCGAGCGGAAGTCATCGTGGTCGACCCGCCGCGCAAGGGCTGCGAGGAGAGCGTGTTGCGGACATTTGCTGACATGGGACCCAGGCGGATCGTGTATGTTTCCTGCAACCCCAGCACCTTGGCCCGAGATCTGGCGCTTCTTGCCGGGATGGGGTATGAAACGAAAGAGGTGCAGCCGGTGGATATGTTCCCGCAGACGAGTCACGTGGAGTGCGTAGTATTGATGTCAAATGTAAAAAATAAATAAAAGCCTGAAAAACGGCTTGAATACAGGGTTTTCCGGTGATTTGCCGCCCGCCGAAAATGTGCCTTTTGGCGGCTAAGATGCCGGGAAGCTCTGTTTTTTTGTTTGTCCGGATGTATTAGGAAACACATCCACAGCCTTTCGGGGCTGCCTTTAGCGGGCGGGGT
>JBLNCV010000080.1:0-16716 GCA_050260975.1 Syntrophothermus sp.
AGGGGATCAGGATTTCAAGGAATAACCGTCAGACTGCTGCCACCGGCGAGAACCGGTGGCCCTTTTTTGGCCGGTTGTGGTATAATACAAGAGGAGAAATTCCGCCTGTAGCGAATATGAAGTTTGAACAGTCTGGCCGGAAGGGCGGGGCAGCGTGGATACTTTCGCCGACAATTTTTTTGAAAGCGTTCAGGTGTTGAGCGTTAAAGAGCTGACCAGGCTGGTGAAAGAGGCCGTGGAAAGCCGTCCGGCCCTCCAAAATGTGCTTGTGCGGGGCGAAGTCTCCAACTTCAAGCATCATTCCTCCGGGCACATGTACTTTACCCTCAAGGATGAGGGGGCGCGGCTGCGCTGCGTGATGTTCCGGGCGCGCAACATCGCACTCAGGTTTCAGGTTGTGGACGGGATGAGCGTGATCGCTGCGGGTTCCGTGGGGGTTTATGAAGGCAGCGGCGACTACCAGTTGTATGTGGAGGAGTTGTTTCCGGCAGGAGCCGGGTCGCTGCACCTGGCCTTCGAACAGCTCAAAAAGAAGCTGGAGGCGGAGGGGCTCTTCGCTCCGGAGCACAAACGTCCCATCCCGGTGTGCCCGCGCAAGGTGGGGGTGATTACCTCTCCCACCGGGGCGGCTATTCGCGATATCATTACTGTGACCAGGCGCCGTTTTCCCAATATCCACCTGATCATCGCGCCGGCAATCGTTCAGGGTGAAGCCGGCCCGGCCAGCGTGGCGGCGGCGATTGAGCTCATGAACCGGCTGCCGGACGTAGACGTGTTGATCGTCGGCCGGGGCGGCGGTTCCATTGAGGAATTGTGGACTTTTAACGACGAGACGGTGGCCAGGGCGATCTACAACTCTATGATCCCGGTGATCTCCGCCGTGGGCCACGAAACCGACTTCACCATCGCGGATTTTGTGGCAGACCGGCGGGCTCCCACTCCGTCCGCGGCTGCGGAGATGGCGGTGCCGGACAAAGTTCAAATGGCGGGGTTGCTTGGGTCGTTCCGCACCCGCCTTATGCAAGCTCTCCGCAGGTGGGTCGACTTGCGGAGAAGCCGGCTGGCTGCTTTGCAGCAAAGCCGTTCCTTTACCCGCCCGGCGGATCCTATCGCCCAGTGGCGCCAGCAGTTGGACGGGCAGGTAAGCCGGATGGCCATGGCGCTAAAACAGGATGAAAAGGGCAGGCGGCGAGAGCTGGCGCATCTTGGCGCCCAGCTTGTCTCGTTGCACGCGCCCATGACCCGCGGGAAACGACTGCAACTGGCGGAGCTGGTGGGGCGCCTCGAAGGCCTGAGCCCGCTTGGGACTCTGGCGCGCGGCTATAGCATCTGCCGGAAGCCCGAGGACGGCCGGGTAATCCGTTCCGTGGGCGAGGTAAAACCCGATGATCAAGTGGAAGTGTTGGTTCAGGATGGAGCCGTCTTTTGCCGGGTGCATGGGACCAAATCGTTGAGATATGGGAGTGAGCGTAATGGCGGTTGAGCAGGGCCGGTTGGCGGTAGGGGGCGGCGGTGACGAGGACCCTTCGGGGGCCAAGTTGGAGATAGGACCGGCGACCGGGCGGGAGACCAAGCCCGAGGCAACGCCGGAGACAAAGCTCGAAGCAAAACCCGAGACCAGATCGAAAGGAAAGCGCGGAGCAAAGCCGGAAGCGGATTCGGACGCCAAGTTTGCGGAAGTGAAGTTTGAAGAGGCTTTCGCGCGCCTGGAAGTTATCGTGCGGCGGCTGGAGGCGGGCGATTTGAGCCTGGACGATTCTTTGCGGCTGTTTGAAGAGGGGATTGCGCTTTCCCGGGTCTGTGCCCGCCGCCTGGACGAGGCGGAGGCTAAGATTGAGTTGTTATTGCAGAACAAAGACGGCGGCCTGACCACAGTTCCGTTTGAAAATCTGCCCGGGGTGACGGGCGCAACCGGCGAGGGGGAGCAAGTCGATGCCGGTTGAATCATTTGAGGTTGAACCATTTAAACTGGAAGGATACCTGGCACGGAAGGCCGCTCTGGTTGAAGCCGCGCTGGAGAAGCACCTACCGGATTCCGGCGCGTTGCCCAGCCTTCTTCACGAGGCGATGCGCTACAGCACCCTGGGCGGCGGGAAGCGGTTGCGGGCCATTCTGGCGCTGGAAGCGGCGGAAATTGTGGGCGGGGAAGAGGCCGGCGAATTAGTCTTGCCGGTGGGCTGCGCTCTGGAGATGATCCACGCTTATTCGTTGATTCACGATGATCTGCCGTGCATGGACGACGACGATCTCCGCCGGGGGAGACCCGCCAACCACAAGGTGTACGGTGAGGCCATGGCGCTTCTGGCGGGCGATGCCCTGTTGACGCGCGCCTTTGAGGTGCTGGCGGGGATCCCGCCGGTTGCCCCGGCGACTCCCCAGCGCCTCCTTCAGGTTACCCGGGAGGTGGCCCAGGCGGCGGGGAGCCAGGGGATGGTGGGCGGCCAGGTGCTGGACATCCTTGGCGAAAAGGGACAAGTGGACTTGCCCGCCCTGGAACAGACCCACCGGCTGAAGACGGGAGCGATGATCCGGGTGTCGGTCAGGGCCGGAGCGCTCCTTGCCGGGGTGCAGGAAGAAGAACTGGCTGCGCTGAGCCGTTTCGCCGAGTTTTTCGGCCTGGCCTTCCAGATTGCGGATGACATTCTGGATATCACGGGGGATGCCCGGAAGCTCGGTAAACAGGTGGGGCAGGATCTCCGCAACGCCAAGCCTACTTATCCGGTGCTGGTGGGGTTGGACGAGGCCAGAGCTCTGGCGGCAAAGAACGTGGAGATGGCCAAAGAGAGCATCAAGCACTTTGGAAGGAAAGGCGCCGTCCTCTCGGCGCTGGCGGATTATGTGATTACGCGAGAACGTTAGAAAAGGTCGGGTGTCGTGTGAAAATGCCGCTGCACAAGGTCTGCTATATTTGGGAGGAAAAGTTTTGGGGACCATCCTATCTGAACTAGTTCATAACCAGGTTCTCCGGGTTTCTTTGCTGGCCTGGCTTCTGGCGCAGGGACTGAAAGGCATTCACTCGGTGATCAAGGAGCGGCGCCTTAATTTCCGGCGTTTTGTGGGGGCCGGGGGCATGCCGAGTTCCCATTCAGCCTTTGTCACCTCGCTCGCCACGGCCATCGGGCTCACCGAGGGATGGGAGACCACCACCACCGCGCTGGCCATTGTCTTTGCCTTCATTGTGATGTATGATGCGTCCGGAGTTCGCCGCGCCGCGGGGAAACAGGCGCAGGTTCTCAACAAGATCGTGGACGAATTCTATCAAGAAGGGCACGTGCGGGAGGATCGGTTGAAGGAACTCCTCGGACATACTCCCGTGGAAGTGATTGCCGGTGCACTGTTGGGCATTGTGATGGCGGTGCTTCTTCTGTAGACTTCGGGCGCTGCTTGCGCATGATTTGCTTAAGAACTTTGCTGGAAGGAAAAGAGGAGTCTGGATTGTCCAGCCTTTTGGAGACGATAAACGAACCTGCGGATCTGAAAAAGCTCGACCATTCCCAACTCGAGCAGTTGGCCAGGGAGATCCGGCAGGCAATCATTCAAACCCTGGCCCAAAACGGCGGCCATCTGGCGCCCAGCCTGGGGGTTGTGGAACTCACCCTCGCGCTTCATCTGGCTTTTGACAGCCCGCGGGACAAGATCATCTGGGACGTGGGGCACCAGGCCTACGTGCACAAGCTGATTACCGGGAGGCGGGAACAGTTTCCCACCATCCGCCAATACGGCGGTTTGAGCGGTTTTCCCAAACGGCGGGAAAGCCCGCATGACGTCTTTGAAACCGGCCATAGCAGCACGTCGATCTCGGCCGCCCTGGGGATGGTCATCGCCCGTGATCTCCGGAAAGAGAATTTCAAGGTGGTGGCGGTCATCGGCGACGGCGCCATGACGGGCGGAATGGCCTTTGAAGCCCTGAACCACGCCGGGCAACTGGGGAAAGATCTCATCGTCGTCCTTAACGACAACGAAATGTCCATCTCCCATAATGTAGGGGCGTTGTCCAATTATCTGACCAAGCTGCGGATCGATCCGACCTACCACCGGGCCAAAGAGGATGTGGAATATATCCTGAGCCGGATCCCCCGCATCGGGCGCACGATGGTCAAAGCCGCGGAACGGCTCAAGAATAGTGTAAAATATTTGCTGGTTCCGGGAAGAATCTTTGAAGATCTGGGTTTCAGCTACTTTGGGCCCATTGACGGCCACAACCTGGAGATGCTGGTGAGTACCTTACAGGAGGCCAAGGCTTGTGAAGGTCCGGTGCTGATCCACGTGCTCACCAAAAAGGGTAGGGGGTATCCTCCTGCGGAAAAGAACCCGGAGCGGTTTCACGGCGTCGGCCGGTTTGACGAAAAAACCGGGGAAATTTTCCGGGAGTCCTCCCATCCCACCTATACGGAAGTTTTCGGAAGGACCCTGGCTGTGCTCGGGGAAACAAATGAAAAGCTGGTGGCGGTAACGGCGGCCATGCCTGATGGAACCGGCCTACGGCAGTTCGCGGAGAGATTCCCGCACCGTTTTTTTGACGTGGGCATAGCGGAAGAGCATGCCGTCACGTTCTCCGCGGGGATGGCGGCTCAGGGAATGCGGCCCGTGGTGGCCATTTATTCCACCTTCCTCCAACGAGCTTACGACCAGGTCTTGCACGATGTCTGCCTTCCCAACCTGCCGGTGGTCTTTGCCATCGACCGCGCCGGCCTGGTGGGGCAAGACGGGCCGACCCATCACGGGGTCTTTGACCTCTCTTTCCTCCGGCACATGCCGAATATGATCGTGATGGCGCCCAAGGATGAAAACGAGTTGCAGCATATGCTCAAGACGGCGTTGCAACATAACGGGCCGGTCGCGGTGCGTTATCCAAGGGGGGGAGGGCTGGGCGTGCCGTTGAGCGATGAATGGCGCCAGTTGCCGCTGGGGTGCGGCGAGGTCCTTCGCGAAGGGAACGACGTTCTTGTGTTGGCCATCGGCACCATGGTCGCCCCCAGCCTGACTGCCGCCGAGATACTGGCCGCCATGGGGATACAGGCCACTGTGGTCAACGCCCGGTTCCTGAAACCACTGGACGCCGAATTGATCTGTCGGTTGGCGGCCAGGACGCCAAAAGTGGTTACGGTGGAGGAGAACGTCCTGATGGGCGGCTTCGGCAGCGCGATCACTGAACTCTTTACCCGCAAAGGGATGTACAAGGTCCGTACCCTGAGCCTGGGAATCCCCGACCGTTTCATCGAACATGGCGACACCAGGCTGCTTTTGAAAGATCTGGGCCTGGACGGCGAGCACATTGCGGATACCATCCAGTCCTGGTTGAAATGAGGAGGGCTATGGCCGGCGAATCCGAAAGAATCGATGTCGCCCTCGTGGAACGGGGATTTTTTCCCACCCGGGAACGGGCCCGCGCGGCGATCATGGCCGGGCTGGTATTCGTGGACGACAGGCGTGTGGACAAGGTCGGCGTCAGGATTGCCGCGGAAGCGCGCATCGAGGTCAAAGGAGACGCCATTGGTTACGTGAGTCGTGGCGGCTTGAAGCTTGAAAAAGCTCTGGACAGCTTCCAAATTGATGTGGCGGGCCTGGTGGCCCTGGATGTTGGCGCCTCCACCGGCGGGTTCACGGATTGCCTGTTGCAGCGTGGCGCGCGCAAGGTCTACGCGGTGGATGTGGGCTACGGGCAACTGGCCTGGAAATTGCGCCAGGACCCGCGGGTGGTTTCCCTGGAGCGGACCAATATCCGTTATGTGACCAGGGAATTGATTCCCGAACCAATCGATATCGCGACCGTGGACACCTCTTTTATATCCGTAACCAAGTTTTTGCCGGCTTTGGACAGCCTGTTGACCCCGGAGGGGAGGATGGTGGTCCTGGTCAAACCACAGTTTGAGGCGGGGCGCTCCCAGGTGGGAAAGAAGGGCGTTGTCCGTGATCCGGAGGTTCACCGTGAGGTGCTGGCTCACATTTGCGACTTTGCCCATACACTCTCCCTGCGTCTGTTGGGGTTGACCCATTCGCCGGTGCTTGGCCCGGAGGGAAACATCGAGTTTTTGCTTTACCTTGGAAAACGCGGGAGTTTGCCCGGACAGGTTGGTTTTCCGGACGGTCGGGAAGTTTCCGCAGAGATAGCAGCGGTGGTGGAGGCCGCCCATACTCAGTTGGGGCGTTGAGCAAGCATTTGCGCCTCCCCATGGCGGCGCACCCTGATGAGTTTTCAAGGATGGAAGTGAAAGGGTTGCAACGCATCGGGATCATGCTACACCAGAATAAAAGCGAACGCCTGGAGGCGGCGCGGCGCCTGATTGAACTTATCGAGACGGGCGGCGCCCAACCTCTTCTGCCCGGGGAGTTGGCCCAGGTTTTGGGACGTGGCGATCTTGGCCTGGAGGATGAGCCTTTCCGGCGTCAGGCTGAAGGAGTAATCGTGCTGGGTGGCGATGGGGCGCTTTTGGCCACCGCCCGCTTTCTGGCTACCGTGGATGTGCCGATTCTCGGCGTGAACATGGGGTATCTGGGTTTTATGACCGAGATTGAGGTGGCCGATCTGGAGTTTGCCGTCGGTCGCCTGATCCGGGACGAGTTCACCCTGGAGGAGAGAATGATGCTGGCTGCGGCGGCCCGGCGACAGGGTCGGGAAGAGGGCGGGTTTCTGGCGCTCAACGATGTGGTGATCACCCATCGTCACTTTACGCGCATGGTCAGGCTGAAGGCTTTTGTGGGGGGCCAGAGTGTCGGCACCTACCGGGCGGACGGGCTGATTGTCGCTACTCCCACCGGTTCCACCGCCTACTCGCTCTCCGCGGGAGGACCGATCCTGCACCCGCGGCTTTCGGCCATTGTGCTTACCCCGATCTGCCCTCACAGCTTGCAGGCCCGCTCCCTGGTAATCGGACCGGAAGAAGAGGTCAAAGTACTGGTGACCGGACCTTCGGAGGTTCTTTTGACGGTGGACGGCCAGTTCGGCTGCGAACTGGGGCAGGAGGACGAAGTGGTGATCCGGCGGGCGGAGCATGCCACCAGGCTGATCAAACTGAAGGGCCGTAGTTTCTACGAGATTCTTCGCACCCGCCTTGACGACGGTTACACCCTGCGAAAGGGGGCAGATTCATGAAATCCGCCCGCCAGGCGGCTATTATGGCACTGATTGCGGAGCAGGCCATCGAGACGCAGGAGGATCTGGTCGAGGCTCTCCGCAAAAAGGGAATGGATGTCACTCAGGCCACGGTATCCCGCGACATCAAGGAACTCGGCCTCATCAAGGTTCCCAGCGGCGGCGGGGGTTACAAGTACGCCCTGCCCGCGACCCAGCAGGTGCCGGGCGACGTGCTCAAGAGAGCCCGGCGGCTCTTTCAGGATTCGGTGGTGGGCATGGATTTTACCCAGAACCTGATTGTCATCAAGACCCACCCCGGAGCGGCCAACAATGTGGCGGACGCCGTCGATGATCTACCCTGGCCGGAGATCATGGGGACCCTGGCCGGTGACGATACAATTCTGGTAGTCGTGAAAGGTGAAGGAACCGAAAGCGTACTGGAGAGATTCAGAGAACTGCGGGGGTGATGGGTATGCTGCGCGAACTGCATATCGAGAACTTTGCACTCGTTGACAGGCTGGATCTGGCTTTTTCGGAAGGCTTTAACGTCCTGACGGGGGAGACCGGCGCCGGAAAATCCATCATCATCGACGCGGTGAGCATGCTTTTGGGGGGAAGGGCGTCGGTCGATTATATTCGCAGCGGCGCGGAGACGGCCAGAATTGACGGTGCTTTTGATCTTTCGCCCGGCGCGCCGGTCTGGCAAATGCTGCTGGAACTCGGGCTGATCGACGAGCCGGGCGAACCCGCCGGCGCCGCTGGAACAACCGTAGAGGATACGCTGATTCTGTCCAGGGAGATCAGCCGGACCGGGAAAAGCCGCTGCCGGGTCAATGGACGTGCGGTTACTTTGCAGGTCTTTTCGGATCTGGGCAGAGATCTGGTGGATCTGCACGGCCAACATGAGCATCAGTCGCTTTTGATGACCTCCCGCCATCTGTTTTATCTGGATGCTTTCGGCGGCCAGTCTCTGGCGGATTTAAAGGCCCGGGTGGCGGACCTCCACCGCCGTTTTCGGGATCTGAACCGCGAGATACGCGATCTCGAGCAAAATGAGGCCGAACGAGCCAGGCGGGAGGATCTGCTCCGCTTTCAGCACCAGGAGATCTCTTCTGCCAGGCTTTCCGAAGGCGAAGAGGAGGAATTGGTCCGCCAGAGGCTGATCCTGCAAAACGGCGAAAAGCTCCTTGCCCAGGTCCAGAGAGCATACCAGGCTCTTTACGACGGCGGCGAAACCGCGGCGGCGTTGGATCAGGTGGCAGTGGCTCAGGAATCGCTTGCTGAGATGACCAGGGTGGATCCGTCGCTGGCTCCGAGCCAGGAGATGCTCCAGACCGCTCTTTTCCAGATCGAAGAAGTCGCAAGGATCCTGGGCGGCTACCGGGAAAGGATCGAAACCGACCCGGAGCGGCTGGCGGAGGTGGAAGAGAGGCTGGACCTGATCAACAGGTTGAAACGCAAATACGGCGGCACCGTGGCGGAGATCCTCGCCTTCGGCCGGAAGGTGGCTTTGGAACTGGAGTCTCTCACCAACAGTGACCAGCGCCGGCAAGAGTTGCAGGTGGAACTTCAGGCGGTCGCCGGGGATCTGGCGCAGGCCGCCTTGAAGCTGTCCGGAGAGCGGCGGAGACTGGCCGGGGAGCTGGAGAAAAAGGTGGAGGCGGAGCTGGCGGATTTGAACATGGCCAAGACCCGATTTGTGATCTCGTTGGAGCGCGAGCCGGACCCTGAGGGTTTGGAGGTGGAAGGCCAGCGTTTGCGGGTGGGCGCTAACGGGATTGACCAGGTGGAGTTTCTCTTTTCCGCCAACCCTGGGGAAGCGCCGAGGCCTCTGGCTAAAATTGCCTCGGGCGGCGAGATGTCCAGGGTGATGCTGGCCCTGAAAGGCTTGATGGCCCAGGCCGATCAGATTCCCACACTGATCTTTGACGAGATCGATACGGGGATTAGCGGGCGCACCGCCCAGGCGGTGGCGGAGAAGCTGTGCCGGCTGGCTAAGCAGCGACAGGTGATCAGTGTGACGCACCTCCCCCAGATCGCCAGCATGGCTACAACGCACTTTTTTATCGAAAAGTCCCAGGAGCAGGAGAGGACCCTGACCCATGTCCGTCCCCTGGCCGAAGAGGAGCGGGTCGAGGAGTTGGCCCGGCTTTTGGGCGGCGCCCAGGTCACCGGCACAACCCTCCAGCATGCCCGTGAAATGATCCAACAGGCAAATGCAGTTCGCCAGAAAATAGTAATATAGCTACCCGTAGATCGAGCAAATTTTGGCCCGGCGAGGCGCTTCTGGAGCAAGAGAGAGACTTGTCCACGGGTAACGGCTAATCGCATAAGGCTCCAGCTCATCGGGAATCCTAGGTTTGAAAGTCAACGGGAGAGTGATCCATTTGTCGCTTGGGGCCGGTGGGCATTATAATAGATGGGCATGGTTGCTTTTATTTTTTTTGGGGATCGGCGGGTTTTTATGGGGCCAGCTTGAGGATGGGATCGGCCTTCCGGATTATCTATTGCTGCGCCAGGGCGAGACGCACCGCTTTACGGTCAATTTACCGATATCATTGGCGATCGCCGATGAAAAGCCACGGAAGATCTTAAAGATCGATGATCGTTTTTTGGGGGGGACGGATCTTCGCCTGCGGCGGAGCGATTCCGTTGAAGTGCTGCCCCTCGACCTGGGGCAGGCCGGCCTCAAACTCAAACTCTTCGGATTTATCCCCCTCAGAACCAGAGTGGTGGACGTGATCCCGCCGGTACGGGTTGTGCCGGGCGGGCAAGCCATCGGGGTGCTTTTGGCGCCCAGAGGGATGATCGTGACGGGTTATGCGCCGGTTCGTGGCCGGGATGGCCGGAACTTTTACCCGGCAAGGGAGGCCGGGTTGCAAATCGGCGACCTCCTCCTGGAGATCAACGGCGAAGACATTCGAAATGCCCAACAGATTGAAAGTCTGGTAAATAGTTATGGCGTCCGGGGAGAAACATTGACCTTGCGGGTTCAGAGGGGAAAGCGGTTTCTCGATTTAAGGCTCAAGCCCGCGATGGCCGAGGTGGGTTCCAGTGCGGGTTACAAGCGCCATCGCCAGCGTTATGTACTGGGAATTTACATTGAAGATCCAGCGACCGGCGTGGGTACCTTGAGTTTCTACGATAAAAACACCATGGTTTATGGCGCTTTAGGCCACATGATCACCGATACCGTTACCAGGCGCCAGAGCGATGTATCCAACGGAAGAATCGTCGTAGCTTCGATTGCCGGGGTTCAGCCCGCACAGCGAGGGCAACCGGGGGAGAAGGTCGGTACCTTTCACAGCGAAGATGATATTGTTGGCAACATTGAAAAAAACTCGCCCTTTGGAATCTACGGCCGTCTGGCGACCATTCCCACCAATAGCGGTGTTGCTGATGAAATACCGGTGGCCATGGCCCACGAGATCAAGCTGGGGAAGGCCGAGATGCTCACGGTGATTAATGGACAGCGGGTGGAGAGATTTGATCTGGAGATCCTCCGGATCAACAACCAACACCGGCCAGACGCGAAGGGGCTGGTAATCCGGGTTACAGATCCAAGACTTTTGGAACTCACCGGCGGGATCATCCAGGGTATGAGCGGAAGCCCCATCTTGCAAGATGGGAAGCTAGTGGGCGCGGTAACCCACGTCTTTGTAAACGATGCCACCCGGGGCTACGGGATCTTGGCGGAGTGGATGCTAAAAGAAGCAGGCCTCTTTGACAAGGCGACCGTCCGCTCCTCGGCGCTTAAATGGCGCCCAGCAGGTTTTCCGGAAATTTTGACCGCTTGGAAAGGAACGGACAGGGTTTTGTAGAACTATATGGAAATAGGTAAACTCTTGCCGTGCGTCAGAAGGTGATTGGTGGCCATGGATCCGATTCGTGTCTTTTTGGCGGATGATTCCTCCGACCTCTGCCAAATAATCAAGGCCGAGATTTCCAGGCGCAAGGATATGGAGCTTGTGGGAATAGCCGGGAATGGTGAAGAGGCTCTGCGTGGCATTGTTGAAACTACGCCCGACGTGGTGATCCTTGATCTGATCATGCCGTTAATGGATGGGATAGGGGTTCTGGAAAAGCTTCGCGACCTGCGTCTCCCCAACCAGCCGAAGGTTATCGTCCTTACCGCTTTAGGGGAGGAGTCCCTGACCAGACAGGTGCTGAACCTGGGGGCCAATTACTATATAATCAAGCCCTTTGAGGTGGAGATGCTTCTTACCCGGGTCTGGCAGGTGGCTTATGAACCCGGAAGATATCGCTCGATAGCCGAGGCGAAGTTTCGGGCGCAGAACCTGGAAGGCATTGTTACCGATCTCCTCCGACAAATGGGTGTTCCCCAACATTACAAGGGTTTTCTGTACTTGCGGGAGGCCATTATGATGGTGGTGGAGGATGACAGTTTGCTGCATGGTGTAATGGCGAATCTCTACCCCTCCATCGCCAAGCGTTACGGGATTACGGTTCCCAAGGTGGAGCGTTCGGTGCGCCATGCCATAGAATATGCCTGGATCAACGGTAATTTGGACCGGTTGTACGAGATCTTCGGCAGCACGGTTAACGATATTCGGGCCAAGCCCACCAATGTTTCGTTCATCGCTCAGGTGTCGGACATGATCCGGGTCTCGCTTTTAGCCGGTTGATTGGGGGACTCCGGATGAACATCAATGGTGTCGCGCGGGTTGACAAGCGGACCAAGAACCTGGTAAAACGGCTCCGACCCCACGAAATCGCGGTAATTGACCACCAGGATCTGGACTCCGTCTCGGCGGAGGCGTTGATTGAAGCCAGAGTGAAAGCGGTGGTCAATGCTTCTTCTTCCATCAGCGGAAAATATCCCAATCAAGGACCTCTCTTGCTGGGCGAAGCCGGCATACCGATCCTTGACGGGGTGGGGGCCGCAATCATGGAGAAGATTGCGGAGGGGGATTTCATCGAGCTCATTGGCAACGAGGTCCACAAAGACGGGGAAGTTTTGGCGAGCGGCGAGCTTTTGACCATCGATCTGGTGCGGCGCAAGCTGGTCCTCGCCAGGGCGAATCTCAGCCGTGAGCTTGACATGTTTGTGGAGAACACCCTGGAATATGCCAAAAGAGAGAAAGAACTGCTCCTTGGCAATCTGGCCATCCCCCCGGTCAAGCATGATCTGAAAGGCAAGCATGTTCTGGTGGTGGTGCGCGGGGCGGATTACAAGGAGGATCTCAGCGCCATCCAATCCTACATCGAAGAAGTGCGGCCCGTCCTGATCGGAGTGGACGGGGGCGCGGACGCCTTGAGGGAATTCGGGTTGTGCCCGGACATTATTATCGGCGACATGGACAGTATCAGCGACGAGGCCTTGCGCTGCGGGGCGGAGATTATTGTTCATGCCTACCCCGACGGCCGCGCTCCGGGTTTACAACGGGTGGAGCGGCTCGGCCTGCGCGCCGGTATCTTCCCGGCGCCGGGAACCAGCGAGGATATCGCGTTTTTATTGGCGTACGAAAAAGGCGCTGAACTTCTAGTGGCTGTAGGCTCTCATTCAAACATGATCGATTTTCTGGAAAAGGGCCGCCGCGGTATGGCCAGTACGTTTCTGGTCCGGCTCAAGGTAGGGGGCATCCTTGTGGATGCCAAAGGGGTCAACAAGCTCTACAAAGGGCAACCCAAGGTAAAATATGTGATTCAGATCATGCTGGCGGGGCTTATCCCCATCGTGCTTTTTATCGCTCTGTCGGAACCAATGCGGCAACTCAGCCGGCTTTTGCTGATCCGGCTCAAGTTGTTTTTTGGGCTCTAGTTCTTTTTCGAGCTACAAAGTTCTTTGGGTCACGGCGGAATTATAGTGGAAGGAAGTCTTTCGGATGATTATCGACATGCGCTACCACATCGCATCGCTGGTGGCGGTCTTTTTGGCTTTGGGACTTGGAATATTGATTGGAAGCACCATGCTTGGTGAAGGGCTCCTGGTGGCCCAGCAAAAACAATTGATTGACCGGTTGGAGGCGGATTTTGAAAGGATCCGGACGGAGAAGCGGGATTTGCAGGCACAGGTTTCCATATTGGAAGAGCAGCTCAAGGTTGACGACAGGTTTGCGCGTACTGTTCTGCCGGTGCTCGTCAAGGACCGGCTCTACGGGAAACAGATTGCCCTGGTGCGTACCGGAGACGCCGCCGACCACCGGCTTTTGAAGGAACTGGCCGGTGTGTTGCGGGATGCGGGGGCGAATGTGGTTTCCACTACCTATTTCGTCCAGGACCTGGAGAGCCTGGATGAAGATCGCCGGCAGGTCCTGGCCCAGAGTCTGGGTTTTACCGGAGCGGTCAACAACTTTTCCAACGAACTGGCCAAGGGTCTGGCGGCCAGCATTGGCCGGGGGGTGGCCAGCCCGGTGATGGCCTACTTGAGGCAGCATGAAATTATTCAAACCTCTGGCCAGTTCCAGGCGCCGGTAGACGCGGTGGTCTTGGTGGGCGGCGGGCTGGACGAAAAAAAACAGAGCTGGCGTTCTCTCGATCTCCCTCTCATCGAGAACCTCCAGAAGATGGGGGTTCCCGTGGTAGGGGTGGAGACTGAAAAGGCGAAGAACTCATACATCAGGCCGTACAAGCAAAAAGGACTCTCCACGGTGGACAACATCGACATGGTTCCGGGCCAGCTGGCGCTGATCTACACTCTTTCGGCCGGCAAGAGGGGCAACTTCGGCGTAAAAGACACCGCCCGTCAACTTATGCCTTCGCCGGCGGAAGGATTTTCTTATTAAGGGGTAGAGGCCTTTGGACAACAACCAATCTGTCACGGTTTTAATTCCGGCTTACAATGAGGCGGCACGGATTGCCAGGACGGTGCGGGCCGTCTTATCCAGTGGCGTGGCCGGGGAAGTGTTGGTAATCGATGACGCTTCCCAGGATGACACCGCGCGTCTGGCCCGGGAAGCAGGCGCCCGCGTTCTGCGGCATGAGCGCAACCTGGGCAAGGGAGGCGCCTTGAACACAGGCGTCAAAGAGTCCCGGGGAGATGTTTTGGCCCTGATTGACGCCGATCTCGGAGAGACTGCCGCGGAGGTCGCCAGGCTGGTCGCGCCGGTATTGGCGGGGGAAGCGGACATGACCATCGCGGCTTTTCCCAGGACCGGAAAAAAGGCCGGTTTTGGCCTGGTCAAGGGTCTGGCCCGGTGGGGAATTCGCCGTTTTGCCGGATTCGAAGCGCAAAGCCCCTTGTCCGGCCAGCGGGCGATGCGGCGCGAGGTTGTCGACGCGGTGGGCGGTTTCGCCTCCGGGTTTGGCGTTGAGGTGGGATTGACCATCGACGCGGCCCGGAAAGGTTTTCGCGTCATGGAGGTGCCGGTTCAAATGAGCCACGCGGAGACCGGACGCGATCTGGCCGGTTTCCTGCACCGGGGCAAGCAATTCTGGCACGTTGGGCTGGCCTTGCTACGCAGGATGTAAATAGGCTGAATGTTTGTTAGGAGAGGTGTCCAATGGTCATTGGAATTGTGGCTTTGTTCATCTCGATCTTTCTTACAAAGGCGACGTTGCCTCTTCTTTTGCGCATGCTAAGGGAATCCGGGCTGGTGCGCTCAAATTGGGCTGGCAAACCGGTTCCTCTTGGGGCCGGTATTGTCTTTACCGTGGTCCCCCTGGCCAGCTGGGCGTTTGGCCTGGTGGGAGGCGGTGTGTACGTGACCATCTTTGCGGCCGGTTGGACTGAGCCAATCCGGGAGTGGCTGGAAGCCTTTGATTTGCCCGTCTCCACCTTCTGGGCCACGTTCTTCCTGGTAGGCGCCATGGGCTTTTTGGGGTTGATGGACGATCTGTTGGGCTCGCGGGCTTCCAGCGGGTTTCGCGGGCATTTTCGCGCCCTGCTCCGGGAGGGGAAGCTGACCACCGGCGCGGTTAAGGCTCTGGGTGGAGGGGTGGCTGCTCTCCTGGTATCAGTGCTGCTGGCGGGCAACATCTGGGAACTGTTGCTGAATGCACTGCTTATCGCACTTTCTGCGAACTTTATCAATCTTTTGGATCTACGACCCGGCCGGGCGGTGAAATGGTTCCTGCTGGGTTGCCTAGTGATCCTGGCCTTCGTGGTAAACTGGGTGCCGCTGGCGTTGCTTTTGCCATGGTTGGGCACGGTGCTCATCTATTTCCGTTATGACCTTGAAGGCATGGCCATGATGGGCGATGTCGGCTCCAATGTACTCGGCGGGCTTTTGGGCCTGGCGGCGGTGCTGGGGCTCCCTATCCAGGGCAGGGCGGTTATGGCTGTCCTTTTGGTCCTGCTTCATGTCTATACCGAAAAGTATTCACTCACGGAAACCTTTGAACGGGTGGCATTGCTTCGTTATTTTGACGAGCTTGGCCGGCCGGATGCCGCCCGCAGACGGTGAGCCTGAAGGGGCCGAAGACCGGCGATTAGGTGATTAAAAGTCGTGCAAGCCGGGAGGGGTACAGGTGCGTTTTGGGGTTCACGTGTCAATCGGCGGCGGGCTGGCCCGGGCGGTGGAGGAAGCGCAAGGGCTTGGCTGCGAGGCCATGCAGATCTTTGCCGGAAATCCCCGGGGGTGGCAGCGGCGGGCCTTGTCCGAGCCGGAGGGACGGGCGGTTACCCAGGCGCTGGAGGCCACCGGTATCGGGCCGCTGGTGGTGCATTGCTCGTATCTGGTGAACCTGGCCAGCCCCAAACCGGAGATCTACGAGAAATCTTGCGAGGTGTTCATTGAGGATTTGAAGCGCTGTGACGCGATGGGAGCGGAATACTTTGTCCTGCACCCGGGAAGCCACCTCGGCAGTGGTTTGAAAGAGGGCATGAGCAGAATTGCCGCCGCATTCAAACGGATGCGGGAGGCTTTCGAGCCAAAGGTGCGCGTTCTCCTGGAGAATGTGGCGGGAGGCGGCTCGGATATCGGGGGCAGTTTCAGCGAACTGCGGCAGCTTGCCGACATGATTGGCGAGAGCCATGAAGTCGGCGTCTGCCTGGACACCTGCCATGCTTTTGCGGCCGGTTACGACCTTAGAACCCCCGTTGGATGGCGGGCCACCCTTGATGAATTTGATCGGGAACTGGGGATGGACAAGTTGAGGGCGCTGCACTGCAACGATTCCAAGGGGACTTTGGGGTCGCACCTGGACCGGCACGCGGGGATCGGGGAAGGCCATCTCGGGGTCGAAGGTTTTACGGCCATGGCGACCATGCCTGAATTGCAGGGGCTTTCCGGGATCCTGGAAATCCCCATAGAAACCCGCGAAGATTACCTGGCAAACCTGGCCAGGATCAGGGAGATCTGGGCTTCGGCGCATGGGCGGGAGCGGTGAAGGGGGGAGCCGTGTGGGGCTGGCGGCAGAGGCGGACGCCCAAATTATATCGGCTTTGACCAGCAAATCCGGCTGGGCTGAGGAGCTAACGGCGCTTCTGGGCAAGGATGGGCGCCTGTCCAAAGCCTTGCCGGGTTTTGATTACCGACCGCAGCAGGTGGCCATGGCCCAGACCATCGGCGCTGCTTTTCGCCGGGAAGAACATGTCCTGGTGGAGGCCGGGACCGGTACCGGGAAATCGCTGGCTTATCTGATTCCGGCCGTGTACTGGGCCAGGGCTACCGGCGAAAAGGTGGTGGTTTCCACCAACACCATCAACCTCCAGGAACAGTTGATCTTTAAAGACATCC
>JBLNCV010000081.1:0-23334 GCA_050260975.1 Syntrophothermus sp.
CCGAAGCAAAACGCACGTAGGCCACTTCATCCAGCGTCAGAAGCCGTTCCATGACCATCTCGCCAATCTCGCCCGAGGTGACCTCCCGCTCCAGCCGGCTGCGCAACTCCTTCTCCACCCCTGCCGCGAGCTCTTCCAGCTGCTCCAGTGAGACCGGCCGTTTCTGGCAGGCCCGAAGCAGGCCGTTGAGGATCTTTTGCCGGTCAAACGTCTCCCGACGCCCGTCTTTCTTGATGACCAGAAGAGGAATCTCCTCCACCCGTTCGTAGGTAGTGAAGCGTTGCCCGCATACGGTACACTCCCGCCGGCGACGGATCGAGGAACCCTCGTCCGACGCCCGTGAATCGAGAACCTTGCTATCAGGTTGCCCACAAAAAGGACATTTCAAGTGGCGATAACACCCTCCCTAACCATATCTTGTATCTGGTCCAATTATATATGACTATATATTGTATGTCGAGCCTGTGTTCGGTGATAAATGTCGGCTTATGCCAAAAAAAACCAAAGCCAGCTCCTGTATGCTGGCTCAAACTTCTCCTGGCATCTTTTTTCGCTACGCTTTTCAAATTCCCTTTAACGGGGGGTCAAACCCCAGGTGCCTAGGCCCGCAGATCCTGCCCGGCGACCCGGTGGTTGATAAACGCCCCCAGTTCCACCAGAATTACATCAATGCCGATCTTGCGGATCTGCGGCCAGGGAATCACCACATCCTCGTATCTGCTGAAGATGCGCAAAAATCTGCTGCGGCCCGGTACGACAATGGCCGTGATCTCTCCTTTCTCCACGTCGATCTCCAGGTCGCAGATCGTCCCCAGCTTTTTCCCATCCACAATATTAATAACCTCACGTTGCCGCAGTTCCGTGATCTTGCTCTGCACCAAAGCCACCCCCTGCCCGCAATACCCCGCAACCCGCATCTTACCAAGCCCCGCAACCTGCATTTCTACCAATTCCATTTCACATCCTTCAATCTATGCACTACCCCCGGGGTTTGCTAAAAAGAGCCCGGCCTCCTTTCGGGGAACAAGTCCCCCAGGAAATGGACTCTTTTGGAATTTAAAGTGGTTTCGGGATTTTATACGGTTGCAACGTTTAGACTGTAACGTTGGACCGACGCTCTCAATCCGATAACCCCGGTATATTCCCCAGGTATCCGCCAAACTGGATGGGGGTGGTCACCGGTGGGTAGGGAAAGATTCCGCCGGGCTGCAGAAGGCCGGAGACCGGCTGATCCAGGAACCGGAACTTCAGAATAAACTTATCTTGTTCACTCTTTGCAGTCTCCTGCAACGGGGCCTGCTGGGTAATCGTCACCCGTCGGGTGGCCAGGCCGCTATCCAGGTTCACGAAACACAGCGGTGGAAACAGGACGCACCACCAGTTCTTCCCCTGGCCCGCACCGATCACCACCCGGAGCGCCTCATAATTCCCGGCGGGAAGGACTGCCACGCCGTAGGCCTTGGCCGGAAAAGGGAAGACCCCCAACTCCGTCCGCACCGGATAATGATACCCCGCTTCGGCGACGGTCCGCCGGGCAATCCCGTCTATCCTGGCCAGGTTGGCGGTAAGCACCTGCCTGGCCTCCCCGATGGTTTTAGCCGACCGGAAGGTTTCGGCGGCCTCCCGTATGATAGCGTCCCTGACCTGCAATTTAAGCTCCTGGTCGTAAACCAGATCACTGTTGGCGATCACGTGGAGCCGGATCAGGTTCCCGGGGGTGTAAGCATAGTCGCTGCGCGGCTCCCCGGAGACCACCTTGGCTCCAATCACCGCTATCACCACGGCCACCATTATGATCAGGCCGCTTACTTTCAAACGCAACACGAGCGGACGAAACATCTCCGCTCCCTCCTTTTTATGAACTCTAGGCTTTTACGAACTCTGGGCCGATATGTACCGGCGCATATGCTTTAAAGCCGCTTTTTCCAGCCGTGAGACCTGGGCTTGTGAGATCCCGATCTCATCCGCTACTTCCATTTGTGTCCGCCCCTCGAAGAACCTCAGGGTAAGGATGAGCTTCTCCCGGTCGTTGAGCTTTTGCATGGCCTCCCGGATGGAGATTCCCTCCAGCCAGTCGCTGTCCTGGGCCTTCTCGTCGCTGAGCTGGTCCATCACAAAGATGGGGTCGCCGCCGTCATGATAAATGGGTTCAAAGAGCGAGATTGGCTCCTGGATCGCATCCAGTGCATAGACAATCTCCTCGCGGGGGATATTGAGTTCGCGGGCAATCTCTCCGACCGTGGGTTCCTTGGAATTCTTGCTTACCAGGTTATCACGAACCTGCAAGGCTTTGTAGGCGATATCCCTTAAGGAACGGCTCACCCGGATCGGGTTGTTATCCCGCAAATACCGGCGGATCTCCCCGATAATCATCGGAACGGCGTAAGTGGAAAACTTGACATTCTGGCTCAAATCAAAGTTGTCGATGGCCTTCATCAGACCGATACAACCCACCTGGAACAGGTCGTCCACAAATTCGCCGCGATTGTTGAACCTTTGAATGACGCTGAGCACCAGCCGCAAGTTCCCCTGGACAAGTTGATCGCGAGCGGATCTATCTCCTTTGCGCATTTGTACCAGAAGTTCCCGCATCCTGGCGTTTGTCAACACAGGCAACTTGGAAGTGTTAACTCCGCAGATCTCTACCTTGTTCATCATCGTTCCCCTCCCACTCACGTTCATTCTCAGTATTGCCAGGCTCTGCGGCGGTTATACATTTGCCACCCGGGCAAGCGGGCATTACCTTTTCCGAAAATAAAAAAAGGAGGATGTCCGGGTTTAACGGAACATCCTCAGATTGAGGGGGAAGGAGAAAGATAAATGATAGCTCTTAAATACATTAGGCCTGCCTCCTCGCCGCCGAAGAAACAGGCCCAACAAACGGCCTTTCGGCAGCCCGGCGATCCTGGCCATCTCAGGCTTTAGACCCGTGGCTTTGCGTCCCATTCTTTCGGGTGGTTTGCCTTTATCGAGGAGATATGCTCTTTGCAGTATATGTATCGTACCATGATCAGGAAACTTAAGCGGAAACTTTAAGTCCGGCTGAAAAATTTTTTCAACCGGGTATCCCGGCCTACTCCAGGCGTTTGATCTCCCGGCGCAGCTTCTTGATGATCCGCTTCTCCAGGCGCGAGATATATGACTGGGAGATGCCGAGCATATCCGCAACCTCTTTTTGCGTCTTCTCCGCGCCGTCCAGCAGGCCAAAACGCAACTCCATGATCCGTTTCTCCCGGCCGGTCAGTTTCTTCATGGCCGACTCCAGGAGCGAACGGTCGATGTCCTCTTCGATATCCCTGTAGATCACATCCGAATCGGTCCCCAACACATCCGACAGCAGAAGCTCATTGCCATCCCAGTCTACGTTCAAAGGTTCATCGATGGAGACCTCGGCCCGGGTCTTATTATTGCGGCGCAGGTACATCAGGATTTCGTTTTCAATGCAACGGGAAGCGTACGTGGCCAGCTTGATCCGCTTTTCCGGATCGAAGGTGTTCACCGCCTTGATCAGGCCAATGGTGCCGATGGAGACCAGATCCTCAATATGAACGCCGGTGTTGTCGAACTTCCTGGCAATGTACACCACCAGGCGGAGATTGCGCTCAATAAGCACGCTTTTGACCGCTTTGTCCCCCTTTTGCAGGCGGCTGAGGAGAAACGCTTCCTCTTCGCTGGAGAGCGGCGGTGGAAGCACTTCGCTGCTTCCCACATAGTAAACCGGTAGCTCATCCAAGAGCCTCAGCTTTTGGAGCAACCGGATGACGGTCAAACGGATCATCAATCGCCATCTTCTACGCCATGGCAACATTCATTCTCCACCCCTTTCACATACGGCCTACTCCTTCTTGGGGACCGCCCCCTCCCGGCGTCTCTCTTTCTCTAACACCTCTTGCACCACAGCCGGATTGATCAGTGCCTGGTAACTACCGTCAGCGCTCAGCGGCCGTCCATGAAATCCCACAACCACGCCCTTCAGGGACACCATGGTATTCCCTTGCCGCATCCATACCTCGTCGGTCCGGATCCCCACCAACAGGCCATTTTCCCGGCCGATGGAAACAAAAGGGATTAACCGCACCCGCGCCGCCAGGGGGGATGTTTGCAGGTATTCCGCGATCCGGTCCAGATCCACATTCAAGATGGCCCGCGCCGCCTCCTCGCGCTGTTCTTCACGAGCAGCCCCGCCCTTTTCGCCGGCATAACCCTCCGATCGAAAAAGTTCCGGGAGAAGGTCCGGCAACATTTCAGATCCCACGATCATCACCGGCGCCCCGCTTAGAGGATCGCGCAAGGTATTGCCGGTGTCCAACAGCGCCATTACCCGCGCTCGCTGTGATCCGATCCTGATCTCCGCGGGTATGTATAGAACCCGTTCCCACATCCAGCGGTGGACAACCCCCCACCCCATCTCCGCTGCAACAAGGGTAATGGCCATGGAAGCCACCGGCCCCACCCACTGGCCCGGGAAGAAACGCTGCACCGCCATCGCTCCGCCCACGCTCAAAAACGCCAGGAGGTAATAATAAACCAGCGCCCACCGTAATTTGCGCCAATCCGCCGGTAAAAAAGCCACCGCAAAGGTCAAAATTGTGGCCAAAAGCACGCTGTACCAGGAACGCCAGGCTGCCGCGTAAGGTAAAAGGCCAAAACCGGCCAGATCGGCGGCGATATCGTGTAACGCGCCCACCGCCCCGCCGAAAGCCAGGTGTGTCCACCCGCGGCGCATCCCGGCAATCGCGGCGGCCGCCCATAACACCAGGTAGTGTTGCAACGCAATACCCAGGAAGATGAAAAAGTAGGCCGCCAGGTCAATCTCTACAACCATGGCACCGCCGGTCACCATCCCACCCCCAAAACCGCTCTTGTTGGGGGTAAAATCATTCACTGGAAAATACCGCAGCGATATCCATAATCCTCCTTAAGAATCCAAACAACCGAGGAACTCAAAGAACTCTGCAACCAAAAAAGCGAGACATCACAAGCCGAAAGCTTGCCCGTCTCGCCCGCCTTGAAGCGCGCTATTTTCTCCGTAAGAACGCCGGGATGTCGAGATCATCACTGGCAAAAGGCTTGATCTCCATCTCCTCAAGTTTGGTCTTAGCCTGCTTTACCCGCGGTTCAAAACCGGTGGCAATTACTGTAACCCTGATTTCGTCATGGAGAGCCTCGTCGATCACCGCGCCGAAGATGATATTTGCCTCCGGGTCTGCCGCACTGGCGATGATCTCCGCCGCCTCATTCACCTCAAAGAGCCCCAGGTTGCTCCCCCCGGTAATATTGAGAAGGACACCTTTTGCCCCATCAATGGAAGCTTCCAAAAGCGGGCTGGAGATCGCTTTTCTGGCCGCCTCCACCGCCCGTTCTTCGCCGGTGGCCGTCCCGATGCCCATTAGAGCGGAGCCGGCATTGCTCATAATCGTTCGCACATCCGCAAAGTCCAGATTGATCAGACCGGGTACCGTAATCAGGTCGGAGATCCCCTGAACCCCCTGGCGCAACACATCATCCGCGATCCGGAACGCCTCCACCACCGAAGTACGCTTCTCCACCACCTGAAGCAGCCGGTCATTCGGGATCTTGATCAGGGTATCAACCTTGTTCTTGAGGTTTTCGATCCCCCGCTCAGCCTGGGCCAACCGCCGTTTTCCCTCGAAGGTGAAAGGCTTGGTGACCACCGCCACGGTAAGCGCCCCAAGTTGCCGAGCGATCTCCGCCACCACCGGTGCAGCGCCTGTACCGGTACCGCCCCCCATGCCGGAGGTGACAAAGACCATGTCCGCGCCACTTAAGGCCTGCTCGATCTCTTCGTGGCTCTCCTCGGCGGCCTTTTGCCCGATATCCGGGTTGGAACCCGCGCCAAGCCCTTTGGTGAGCTTTTCACCGATACGAATCTTGCGGCTGGCATTTGACAATAACAGCGCCTGCGCATCGGTGTTCATGGCTATGAATTCGACCCCTTGAAGGGAAGCATCGATCATGCGGTTCACCGCGTTGCTTCCGCCGCCCCCGACCCCGACTACCTTGATGCTGGCAAACTGCGAGACTTCCAGATCGAGTTCAAACATCTTCCACGCCCCTCCTTGACACTCCATCTCATAAAAAACGCATAAGGCCAGTCCGGCCTACGAAGGAAACAGGTCGAAGAACCAGTTCTTCACCCTTGCCACCAAATCTCTAAAAATATCGAACCGCGCCCTTGGCGGCTCGGAGGACCTGCCCCCCGACTGGCTGCCGTACAGTACCAGTCCCACCGCCGCGGCGTAGGCCGGGCTCCTAACCACATCCACCAGGCCCCCGACCCGCTCGGGCACCCCAATCCGCACCGGCAGATCCAGGATTTGCGTGGCTACCTCGGCCACCCCGCCCAAAAGTGCTGTTCCTCCGGTGATCACCACCCCACTGGGTACCAGTGAGGGATGTTGGGCTCGATCCACTTCCTGCCGCACAAGTTGAAAGATCTCCTCCACCCGGGGTCTGATAATGCTGCTCATGGTCTGCCGGCTCGAATCTCCAGATCTGGCCGCCATGGAGCCGCCAGGGCCGTTCGAACCGCCATCTATCACCGCCGCGGAGGCCACCAAAAGGCGGGTATCCAGTTTTTCAGCCAGAGCATGCCCCGACTGAACCTTCAACTCCTCGGCCCGGGCAAGGGGCACTCGGAGCCCGAAGGCGAGATCGCTAGTGATATGGTTCCCTCCCACCGGGATCACCGCCGTATGCCAGATGCTTCCCTCGTGAAATACCGCTACATCCGTGGTCCCACCGCCGATATCCACCAGGATGGCCCCCAGATCTTTCTCCTCTTCGGTCAGAACAGCTTCCCCGGCTGCGAGGGATTGAATCACCACATCCATGACATCCAGTCCCGCCCGCTGCACACACTTCACCACATTTTGCATCGCCGTTACCGAGCCCGTCACAATGTGCACCGAAACCTCCAGGCGCAGGCCGGCCATGCCAACAGGATCTTTTATCCCGGGACAGCCATCCACTATGAAATCTCTCGGCAATACGTGCAAAATTTCCCGTTCCGAGGGGATAGCCACCGTTTTGGCAGCTTCAACGGCCCTCTCCACGTCAAGATCGGTAATCTCTTTATCGGGACGGGTAACCGCCACCACACCGTTGGAGTTCAACGCAGCGATATGCCCCCCCGCCACACAGACAAAAACCCGCTCCATCCGCACACCCGCCATATGTTCGGCCCGTTGTGCGGCTATTTGAATGGCCTGAACGGTCTTATCCAGATCCACGATGATTCCTTTGCGCAGACCGGTGGAAGGGCTTGTCCCCACACCGATGATCTCCAGCGCCCCGGGGGACCGCTCTTCGGCAATAATGGCGCAAACCTTGTTTGTTCCGATATCCAGCCCTGATACAAAGCGTCTTTCCTGCACAATCCGGCCCCCTTGCCAATCCTTACCTTTTTTTATTCCACATCGCTGGAATTTCTCCTCTTTCCACCGAAATTTTCTCAAGAAGGCCGGCGCCTTTGCCATTTGACAATCAAATGGCGGCGGATGATGCCGAGGTTCATGAAGATTCGGATGCTGAAAGCCACCGTGGCCCCCATCATCAGATCCACGCCCAGCCTGTTCCCAAGGTAGGTCAATAACGCCGCCAGCAAGGTATTGGTAAAAAATCCGCTAATAAAGACCGTGTTGTCGTACTTCTCCTCCAAAGCGGAGCGCACCCCTCCGAAGACCGAATCCAGGGCCGCCAGGGTGGCAATTGCCATGTAATTGGCATAGTCCAACGGGACAATAAATTGAGAAACCAAACCGATCAGGATCCCCGCCACCAGGCCCAAAACCGGTAGCCACATCTCATTCACCTTCCTCCGCTGGTCTGGCATAGGTAAAGTTCAAGCTCCCCCGGTATGGGGGGATGTAAAGGTCGGAAACACGCTCGAGCTTGGTCCGGATCCCCCAGGCCTTCAGCACACTTAAAATCCCACCCCGCAGGAGAAGCACATTTTGTAAAGCTTCTGGATCTCCAATTGCCTTGATCACAAAAGGAGTTCCCACCCTGACCTTGTTCACCGAGGTTGTCGGCCCGGCGCAACGCACTTCCGTGGAAGCCACATGCCGTTGCCCGTTGATGGAGATCGCCTCGGCCCCGGCAGCGTTTAATTCATTGATGATCGTCAGCAGGTCTTCGTCGTGGATCAAAAAAAGTTCGGTCTTCTGCCCCGGCTGGGCTTTTACCGTGCTGTCGTCCAGGGTGAGAACGATTCCCGGGCCGCGCACCCCGATCACCCCGGCCTGGATCCGGTATTTCACCAGTTCGGTATTGACCGCGGCATTCAGCCCGGTGTCTGCCGCCTTGTCCAATTCGGAGCGCAACGAAGCCACTTCGGCCTGCAATTTTTTGCGCTGGTCCTCCGACTCCTTGTAAAGTTCCACCAGGTGTTCGGACCTGGCGGATGGCAATTGATTTTTTGCGTTCTGGGTGCGGACCTGGACCACCAGAAGAAACCCCAGAGCCACACAGACCAGCGCCACAGAGATCTGCCAGTTCTTTGTTTGCATTTTAACTCCTTCCCCGCAATTTGACCACAGGAGTGTCCGGGGTGCGTAGATCGATTATCTCCGGATGCCACCCTTTTTTGCGCATATCACGCAGCACACCTTCAAATCGGGACATCTTCTTCGCCAGATCCGAGCCGTCTCCCAAAAACACCATAATCCCCTCACGGGTGTAGACCCGGATCTCGCCAGAATCCCCCACATGGATCTCCGAGAGATTCGAACGGGTGGAATTGTCGGTGGCCAGCAACACCCTCCTGGCCAACTCCGCCCCCGGATGATCCAGTGATTCCCCGGGCCGCGCGTTATTCAGGGCAACACCGGTGACAATCGGCACCCGTGCTCTCTGTAGCCCATCCTCAAGGGCTACTATTATACCGAAGCTGTCAAAGGTAAGAAACTCTTTTCCCTGCGGAATCGCCCCTACCGGAACCCGCTCTTTTACCGTGATAATCACGTGGTTCGGAGGAAATCGCTGCACAGAGGCTTTTTCAATCCGCGGAACCCTTTCCAAAGCCTTGAGGATGCCACTGGTGTTAACGGAAAAAAAGTTGGCGGGAAGAGCCAGGCCGCTGGCCTCCAGTACCTCCCCGGCCTTGAGGGTTGACGCACCGCGCACTTCCACCTCCGTTACGGCAAAAAGCGGCGACTGGATAAAGCCAAAGAACGCCAGCGCCAAAAGAATCAAAAAGATTGGGTTGATCCGGCGCACTCGGGTTTGCTCCCTTCGGATACTACTCTTTGCCTAATTATAGCATGGGCAGACCCGAAAGGGTAGAGTCCCGCGAGATCTCCGCACCGAGCCCCGCCAGCTTGCCGGCCAGATCCTCGTAGCCCCGCTCGATACGCTGGATTTCTTCTATCCTGGTGATCCCTTCGGCCGCCAACCCGGCCAAGACCATCCCCGCGCCCGCCCGGAGATCCGTGGCATTGACTACGGCGCCATGCAGGGCCTTCACACCGGTAACGATGGCGCAACGCCCTTCCAGCCGGATCTGTGCCCCCATTCTCATTAGTTCATCTGCATGCTTGAACCGGTTGGAATATACGGTCTCCGTGATGATGCTTACCCCTTGAGCCAGGGCGGCCAGGGCCATCATCTGCGGTTGCATGTCGGTGGGAAATCCGGGGTAAGGCTGGGAACGCAGGGCAAAAGCCCGCCATGGTCGCCGCCCGGCAACGCGGATCGCCTTTTCGTACCTCTGAACTTCGATTCCAGCCTCAAGGAGCTTGGCTATTACCGCCTCCTGATGATCCACTATCAGATCGTCCACCAGAACCTCCCCGCCTGTGATCGCCGCCGCGACCATGAAGGTCCCGGCTTCGATCCGGTCAGGGATCACCGTATACTCGGCTCCGTGAAGTTCATTCACCCCATGGACTCGGATTACGTCCGTACCGGCCCCCCGCACCTGGGCGCCCATCTGGTTGAGAAAGGTCTGTAACTCCACTATCTCGGGTTCGCGGGCTGCGTTGCGGATCACCGTGGTTCCCTGGGCCAGGGTCGCCGCGCACATGATGTTCTCCGTGGCGCCCACACTGGGAAGATCCAGCATGATCTCCGCGCCGCGGAGCCTGTCCGCTTCCATGACGATGCAGCCGCCCTCGCCCACCTGCCTGGCCCCCAGGGCTTCCATGCCGCGGATATGGAAATCGATAGGCCTTGGGCCGATGGCGCACCCTCCCGGCTGAAAGACCTTTACCCGGCCCAGACGGGCCAAAAGAGGGCCCAAAACCTGAATGGAGGCCCGCATCTCGCGAATCAACGCGTCCGGGGCCTCCCAACCAAGATCGCAACCGGGAGTAATCTCAAGTGTGTCAGGGCCCGCCCAGGACACTTTGGCGCCCAGGGCGGACAGGAGCTGCATCATGGTTTCCACGTCAATAATCCGGGGAACCCGGTGAAGTACTGAGACCCCCGGCGCCATCAGGGCAGCAGCCATCACTGGCAGCACGGCATTTTTCGCCCCGCTGACCCGTACGGATCCTTCCAGGCGCCTGCCGCCGCGAATGATATACTTCTCCATAGAAACACCCCATGTTACCGTTGTCCGGCGCTGCGTAAGTTAACAAGGGGCGTTCTATAAATAAGCTAACACGGGCGTCCTACAAATTCGATCTCCCGCTCGAGCCTGATGCCGTGGTGCTCCTCCACCAGGGCCTGCACCCGGCTGATGAGCTTCAGAACATCGCTGGCCGTAGCCTCGCCCCGGTTGACAATAAAATTGGCATGCACCGTGGAGACCTCCGCTCCTCCCACGGTCATCCCTTTAGCGCCCGCCTCCTCGATTAGCCGGCCCGCAGCCTGCCCGGGCGGGTTGCGAAAGATGCTGCCCGCATTGGGCAACCCTTGAGGCTGGGTGGTGCGGCGCCGCTTCGTAAACTCATCCATCCGGGCGCGAATCTCCGCGGGGACGCCCCGGGCAAGCGCCAATTCGGCTCCAAGCGCCACATACCCCCGCCGGCGCAGAAGGCTGGTCCGGTACCCGAATTCCAGAACCTTGGCATCCAATTCTTCTATCCCGCCGCTCTCCCGGTGGATGACCCTGACTCGTTCGACCACCCTTGAGATGTCGCTGCCGTGGGCGCCGGCATTCATGTACAGCGCGCCTCCCAGGCTGCCGGGTATACCGCCGGCAAATTCCAGGCCGCTCAACCCGGCGCTGGCGGCCTCCATGGCAACCCGGATCAGGGGCGCAGCCGCACCCGCTTTTATGACCGTCCCCTCGATGCGGATCTTTCTGAAACCATCGCCCAGATGGATTACCGCCCCTTCAATCCCCGCATCGGAGACCAGAAGGTTGGTTCCATTGCCCACCACCAGGTACGGGATCCCTTTCCCGCGCAGATAAACCAGGAGCCCCGCCAACTCTTCCTCGTCATGAGGTTCGATATAAAGCTCCGCAGGCCCGCCGATACGAAATGAAGTATGACGCCACATGGGCTCCCGGCTCTTCACTTCACAACCCAGCTTCTCGCGGATCTCCTTGGCAACCTCTTCCAGGATCCGATCTCTCCTCTCTAAATTCATGCTGAGCCCCGTCTTACGCCAGCTCCGGCAGTCCAGTGTATGCAGGGATCTCCCGCCTGGTTCCTCCGCTCTCGCCCGTCCATGTGCTTCGCGGCGCCCCGCCTCCCGCCGGATGCGCGGTCACTTGGGACTCGAAAATTTGGAGATATTCAGCAGAATCCCGATTCCCGCCAGGGTAATCGCCAGGGACGAGCCGCCATAACTTACCAGAGGCAACGTTACCCCGGTGATGGGCAGTACGCCGGAGATGATCCCGATATTCATCAATGCCTGGAAGACAATCATGGAAGTCACCCCGACAGCCACCAGGCTGCCGAAATAGTCCGGCGCGGTGATGGCGATCTTAAACCCCCGCCAGGCAAAGAAGAAGATCAACAGGAGCACCCCTAAAGTGCCAATCAATCCCAGTTCTTCCCCGAGTATGGCAAAGATGAAGTCGGTGTGGTTTTCCGGCAGGTAATTGAACTTTTGCCGGCTCTGGCCAAGGCCCAGGCCGAAAAGCCCCCCGGAGCCGAGTGCCATCAGCGATTGAATGGTCTGATAACCGGTATCCAGAGGATCCTTCCAGGGATCCAGAAACGCCAGCAGCCGGCGCATCCGGTACGGTTCCGCGATGGCCATCGCCACAAAGACCGGCACGCTGGCCAGGGCCAGGACCGTCAATTGCCAGGCGCGGCTCCCGGCGGCGATAAAAATGATAAAAGCCGTGGCCGCAATGGCTAAAACAGAACCAAAATCTGGTTGCAACATGATCAGGGCCAGGACTATTCCCAGGATCGCCAGAGGCGGCAGGAGCCCCTGCCAAAAAGAACCCACCTGTTCCCGGTGATTGGTGAAGTAAGCCGGAATAAAGAGGACCAATGCCAGTTTAGCTAATTCGGTGGGCTGAAGGCTCATAAATCCGAGATTGATCCAGGCCTTGGATCCGCGGATATCCGTACCAATCAGGATTACCAGGACCAAAAGCCCGATAGTCCCCAGAAGAATCGGCCAGGCCAACTTGCGGTAGATCTGGTAGTCGATCTTCATGGTGGTGAGCATGCCGATCATCCCCACTACCGCCCAGAGCAACTGTTTCTTGAGAAAATACATGCTGTCGTGGTATTGTTGATAGGCCTTTACCGAACTAGCGCTGTAGACCATCACCACCCCGATGCATAACAGGGCCACCGTGGTGATAAATAGGACCAAATCCGCTGTTCTGGCCTGCTTTGCCAATTGCCCCCCCTCCTTCTTATAGCACGCCGGGAACCAGGATCAAACCAAAAAAGGCCAGCACCAGGCCAACAAGCCAAAACCGGGTGACCACCTTGGTCTCGGGCCATCCGGAAAGTTCAAAGTGGTGATGCAGAGGGGCCATCTTGAAGACCCGCTTTCCAGTCAGGCGAAAAGAGGCTACCTGAATCATCACCGACAGGGTCTCGGCGACAAAAACCCCCCCGATTACCACCAGGAAGAGTTCCGTCTTGGTCAGTACCGAAAGAGAGGCTAAAGCGCCCCCCAGTGCGAGGGATCCGGTGTCGCCCATAAAGATCTGCGCCGGGTGGGCGTTAAACCACACAAACCCCAGACAGGCTCCGGCCACCGCTGCCGCGAAAACGGCCATCTCCAGATGCCCCAGCAAGAGGGCAATCATGATATATGCCACGGCGGCAATGGTCATGGTTCCAGCGGCCAGCCCATCCAGGCCGTCCGTGAGGTTTACGGCGTTGGAGAATCCGGTAGCCAAAAAGGCCACGAAGGCCACATACAACCACCAGGGCAATACCAGCACCTGATTGGTAAACGGAATGAGAAGCCCTGTACCAAGTTCAGGACGGGATGCCGCAAAAAATCCAAGGGCCAGCGCGACAACCACCTGGCCCGCCAGCTTATGCCGGGCCTTCAACCCGAGAGGGCGTTTGGCCACCACAATGATGTAATCATCCAACAAACCCACCAGGCCGAACCCCAGGGTTGCCAGGAGCGCCCAGGGAGCGTACTTGAGCCCGGGCGAAAATACAAACGTTGCGACCGTGAACGCCAGGATGATCAAGACCCCGCCCATGGTGGGCGTGCCGCTTTTTTTCAGATGTTCCCTGGGACCATCGGTCCTGACGCTCTGGCCGAACTTTAACTTTCGAAGATAGCCGATGGCCGCCGGCCCCAGAATCAGGCAGATTACAAAGGCCAAAAATGCTGCATATAGCGCTTCCATCATGTTCCGTCTTCCTTCACGATCTAATGGTGCTTATTGTTTCGCCGGTGAGGCCTGCGACAATCTCTTCCATCTTCATCACCCGCGATCCCTTGACCAGTACCACATCATCGGGCTTCACAACGTCGCCGAGCTGCTTGAGAGCCTCACTATTGGTAGCGCAAACGATGTTATGCTCCGGCGGAAAACCTTTTTGCCTGGCCGTCTGGCTGATCAGGCTGGCTTTGGTCCCTACCGTGATTAACCAGTCAATCCCCAGCTCACGGACATATTCGCCCATGGCCCGGTGCGCCTCTTCACTCAGATTGCCCAGCTCCCCCATGTCACCCAGTACCGCCACGGTTCGTCCCTTCCCGCGGCTTTCCGCCAGGATCTGCAAGGCGGCGCGCATGGAGGCGGGACTGGCATTATAGGCGTCATTGATCACCAGCCAACCGCCGGAAGCCGCAACAGCCTCCAGTCGCATCCTGGAAAGACGGCAACCCGCCAGCCCCGCCGTAACCTCTTCCGGCGTGAAACCGAGCCCCAAAGCCGCGCAAGTTGCCGCCAGTGCATTGTAGACGTTGTGTACCCCTGGAACTGGAAGATCCACCTGCCAGTTTCGCCCGCCGAAGCTGACCCGGAAGCTCACTCCCCGAATGCCCCGGCTCTGAATGCTGTCCGCCAGGCAATCCACAGGGATCCTGGCCCCGTTGCCGGAGATTCCGTAGGTCAAGATGCGCGCTCTGGTCTGCATGCGCATGGCCGCCACGCGCTGGTCGTCGGCATTCAGGATTGCCAGGCCCCGCTTGTCAAGTGCGGCCACAAGTTCCCCTTTAGCACGGGCGATCGCTTCCCGGGAGCCCAGAAGCTCCATGTGCACCTCTCCCACATTGGTCACAATCCCCACCGTGGGTTTGGCCAGGTGCGCCAGGGCTTCAATCTGTCCGATCCCACGCATCCCCATCTCCACCACCGCCGCCTGAGTGGCTTTATCGAGCCGTAAAAGGGTCAAAGGCAACCCAATCTCGTTGTTCAGGTTTCCCTCGGTCTTGAGGGTCTTCCATCGCCGCGCCAGGATCGCCTCAACCATATCCTTGGTCGTCGTCTTCCCATTACTTCCGGTCACCGCCACCACCGGCAGATCAAACTGCGCCCGGTACCATCGGGCCAAATCCTGCAAGGCCCGGAGTGTATCCCCCACCCGGATGGCAAAGGGTGTACCATCGCCGCCCCATTCCTCCGGGATCTCGTACCCCTGGCCGATGAGCGCCCCTGCCGCCCCCTTCTCCACGGCCTGCCGGAGAAACTGGTGCCCGTCGAAATTTTCACCAATCAAGGGAACAAAGAGTTCCCCGGCATTAATGGTACGGGTATCGGTGGAGATCCCCTTTACGGATCCAATCCGTGAACCCAACAAAAGCTGGCCGCCCGTGGCCTTCAGGATGTCTTTGACCCAGATCCGCTCCAATCCTTCTTCCTCCTACCTTATTGCCTTGTTCAGACGTTGTAAGATTTCGGACGCTACTTCCCGGTCGCTAAAATGAATCGTCCGATCCCGGAAGATCTGGTAGGTCTCGTGCCCTTTGCCCGCAATGATCACCATATCATCTCTGTTGGCCCTGGCGATGGCATGCTCAATGGCCTCCCGGCGATCCACGATCACAGCGTAGCCGTCTTTGGACCTGCCAGCCTGGATCACTCCCGCCGCCACATCCTGGCAGATGGCTTCCGGCGCTTCGCTGCGCGGGTTATCGGAGGTGACCACCACGTAGTCGGCCAGATCCGCCGCCACCCGGCCCATAATCGGCCGTTTGGCCTTATCCCGGTCCCCACCGCATCCAAAGACCACGGTGATCTTACCTTTCGTCAACAGGCGGGCGGCTTGCAACGTCTTCTCCAGGCTGTCCGGGGTGTGGGCATAGTCCACAACCACCGCGAAATTCTGCCCCTCATCCACGGTCTCAAACCGGCCAGGCACTCCGGCCAGTCCTTCAAGGCCCGCCCTGGCCGCGGCCAAATCCACCTTTTCGTGCTGGGCCACCGCCAGAGCCGCCAGCGCGTTGGCCACGTTAAAGTGCCCGGTCAGGTTCAGGCGCAGCCGGAGATCACCCGCCGGCGTCCGGACCGTGAATTCCGCCCCCCTGTGGTGCACATCCACCTCCCGGGCCCGAAGATCCGCCACCTCATTAAGGCCATAACGGAGAACCGATACCTTGGTGTGTTCAATGATATAATCACTGTACGGATCGTCCACGTTGATCACCGCCACTTTTCTCTGCTTCAGTGTATTTTCGGCTGGGAGGGTTGTTTCGGACAAACGAATAAAAAACTTGGTCTTGGCCTGCAAATAATTTTCGAAGGTCTCGTGGAAGTCCAGGTGATCGTGGGTGATATTGGTGAAAACCCCCACGTCAAACACGGCGCCCGCGGTGCGGTACAGCTCCACCGCGTGCGATGAGACCTCCATCACCACATACTGCGCGCCTTCCCGCCGCATGGTGGCCAACAATGCTTGCAAGTCCAGAGACTCGGGGGTGGTCCGCTCCGCGGGAAGCGTCGCAGGCCCAATCATATTTTGAATGGTACCGATCAAGCCTACCTTGTAACCCGCCGCCTCCAGTATCGCCTTGACCATGTAAGTGGTGGTCGTCTTGCCCTTGGTGCCGATGATCCCAATTAATCTCATATGATGCGACGGGTTGCCATAGAACTCGGATGCAACCTGTCCCAGAGCGATACGTGTATTGGGCGTCCGGACAACGGTCATCCCGGCGGGGGCATCAACCTCCCGCCCGGCGATAACCGCCCTGGCCCCCAGTCTTGCAGCCTCCGCGATGAAATCATGGCCGTCAAACCGAAATCCCTTGATGCAGACAAAAAGGTCCCCCGGCCGGGCCTTCCGGGAGTCATAAGTGATTCCGGTAATTTCAACGTCGGAATCACCCTGGATCCCGAGGACTTCCGTAGTTTTGAGTAGTTCCCGCAATTTAGCCATAATCTTCTCTCCCACAGTCTTCGTTCTGAACATCGAATTGTTTGCCAGTTTTTGTTATCTATTGTACACTATTCCATGGCGGGTTATCCTGTCCCCGTGGCGGATTACCCGGACGGCGGCTGAAATTCAACGGTTACCAGGGTCCCTCCCCGCACCCGGCTTCCGGCCGCGGGGTTTTGGTTCACTGCCAGGCCGCTGCCCATCGGACGAAAACGAAGTCCTACCCGCTCTAAAGCCTCCGCCGCTTGCCGCATGGTCAGCCCCTCCAGATCCGGTATTTTTACCTCCAGGCGAGTGTCGGTCGGCCGTGCACTTTCTTGCTGGAACACCGCCTCTTCCCCAACCAGTTGCCCCTTGCGGGATAGATGGAGAAGGATGGTCGTCCCTTGCGGCACTTTGGCGCCGGGTTTGGGTATCTGATCCACCACAACCTCTCCGGCCCCGGTAACGGCAAATTTCAGGCCAGCCTTTTGCAGGATCTTTTTTGCCTCATCAAGCGCCAGGAAATAACGCACGTTGGGGACGATGACCATGATTTCGCCGGCCGGCCCGCGCCCCGGCTCAGGCGGCGGCTCGTACTTGGGCGGGACCTTCAAATAGTTCAGCACGTCGGCGACCACGGTACGGAAAACCGGAGCCGCGATCACCCCACCGAATGTCTCCTGGGAAGTAGGTTCGTATAAGGCCACCAACCCCGCAATCACCGGGTCTTCCGCCGGGGTAAACCCCACAAAGGATGAAACCACCTTGGAGTCACTGTATCGGCCGGCTTCGGGCACCTGCGCGGTGCCTGTCTTACCCGCCACGCGATATCCTTCAATATCGGCGCGCTTGCCCGAACCGTTAACAACCACCGAGCGCAAGATTCGCCGCATCTCCCTGGCCGTCTTGAAGGAAAGCACCTGCCGGATCTCCGTGGGCTGGTTTTCCTTGATCAACCGGCCGTCCGCACCGCGAATCTCCTTGACAAGGTATGGTTTTACAAGCCTGCCGTCATTAGCGATCGCCGATATCGCCGTCAAGAGTTGCAACGGCGTCACGCCCAGCCCCTGACCGAAACCGATATTCGCCAGGTCGATCTGGCGAAGAGTGTTAACAGGACGGATCCGGCCGCCGGTTTCCCCCGGAAAATCGATTCCCGTCTGACTTCCAAAACCAAAGGCCCTGACATAATCATAGAAACGCTGGCCCCCTAGTTCAATTCCCAGTGTGGCAAAGACCGGATTGCATGAATTCTCCACAGCCTCAACAAAACTTTGCCGGCCGTGGCCACCCTCTTTCCAGCAATTTACCCGGCCGCCGGGAACCAGGACGTACCCTGGATCGTTAAAGACTCGTTCGGGGCTCTCGGAGTTGACCAGATTCTCCTCAATGGCCGCCGCGGCGGTGATGGCCTTGAAGGTGGAACCAGGCTCGTAGATATCCGTCAGGGCAATATTTCGCCGGTTGGCGGCCGGGTAACGCGCATAATCATTGGGATCAAACTCGGGAAATACCGCCATGGCCAGAATTTCGCCGGTCCTGGGGTTCATAATGATAAAAGTTCCCTTTTTTGCTCCGGAAGCCCTAACCGCTTTTTTTAGTTCCCGCTCGGCCACGTACTGGATGACCTTGTCAATTGTTAATACCAGATCATCGCCATTTTCCGCCGGAATGTAACGCCTGATCCCGTCGGGGATCTCCTGGCCGCCGGCGTCCTGCTCGGCTAGGACCCGTCCTCCCACCCCGCGCAAATTACGATCATACTGGTACTCAAGCCCCTCCAGCCCCTGATTGTCGATACCGGCAAAACCGAGAAGATGGGCCGCCAGGCTTCCGTTAGGATAGAACCGTTGAGGATTCTCCACAATCCCCACGCCGGGCAGGTCTAAACGACGGATCTCCTTGGCCTGGTCAAGGGGCACCCGTTTTTTGATCCATTCGCTGGCCGAACGGCTGGTAACCCGGCGGTAAACCTCGGCATAATCCAGCTTGAGTATCTTCGCCAACCGCCCGGCGGTTTCCTGCGGATTTTTCACCTCGGGGGGGATTACATAGACGGCATCAGCGCTCAAGCTAATTGCCAATTTTTGGCCGTTACGGTCGTAGATGGTCCCGCGCCTGGCATCCACCGGCACCGGACGCATGCGTTGTTGCAGAGCATGAGCGGTCAATGCCGCGTTTTGCCAGACCTGCAGATAGATCATGCGCACCGCCAATAAAAAAATAAAGGCGACGGCGACGAGAAAGATCATCGCAATCCGCCGTTTTATCCCACGCGCCGTGGTATTTGGCGCCCGGCCTCTTTTTTTGCTAACCCGGCGATATTCCATAATCATCGCTGTGCCGCGCCCATCCCTTCAGTTCTATTTCGCACCGGATAGCTGGTTCGTACTGGACGCCGGCACCCAGCCGCCTTGAGCAGACGCCTGTCGCGCCCTCGCTACCGTACCGAAGAAGGATTGAAGGCGCTCAGCAGCCCTGGCCCAGGATCCTTTCCGGCGATCTTCTTCTCCACCGGATCTGGCCAGGACCTGATTTGTCGGATGCGGCGCCGGCGCCACCGCCAAAAGCTCCACCTGCCGCGGTGAGATCATATTCAGTTGCACCCTGGCGATCTGCTCGATCCGGTCCAGAGAGTTAAGCCGGGTTAACTCCAGAAACAACTGGTCATTCTCGGTTCTGACCCTGGCCAGATCTCCCTGCAAGTCTTTTAACTCGTAAGTAAGCTTCATCACCAGAGTCCGTTCCCCGACATAAGCCAAAAGCAAGCTCAACACCACAAGCCAGATAATGGAGACCTGCAGCATCAGGTGCATCCGATTACGCGGGATCGCCCCTCTATGCCCAAATCCCGGTGTGTTTCCCCCGCCGCGAATCCTGCGGCGGTCCGCTTCCAGCCGGAAACTCTTGTCTTGCGGACCTGCATACGCAAAATCCCTGATTTTGGCCAAGATCATTTTTATTCGCTCTCCTCCGTGAATAGAAGTCGTGTATTGCTTCAAAGCCGCTCCACCGCCCGTAATTTGGCGCTCCGGGAACGTGGATTGGCGGCAAGCTCTTCTGCTCCCGGCAAGACAGGCTTCTTCGTCAATATTTTAAGCACTGGCCGCCCGCCGCAGACACAGATCGGGAGACCCGGCGGGCACTGGCAAGCACGTGTTTTTTCCTTGAAAATTTCTTTTACGATCCGATCCTCAAGGGAGTGAAAGGTGATCACGCAAACCCTTCCCCCCTTGTGTAGGGCCTCGATCGCCGCTTTCAACCCGCTTTCCAGGGCTTCCAGTTCGTTATTAACCACAATCCGCAGGGCCTGGAAAGTCCGTTTGGCCGGATGCGGGCCGCCACGCCGAGCGCCTGCGGGAATCGCCGCCTTGATCACGTCGACCAATTCTCCGGTGGTCGAAATAGGCCCATGCTTCCGGCGCTCGACGATAAACCCGGCAATTCGCTTCGCCCATCGTTCCTCGCCGTAGGCCGCAATGATCTGGCTCAATTCCTCCTGTGGGAGATTGTTGACCAGATCTGCGGCGGTGGTCCCGGTGGCGGGATCCATGCGCATATCCAGGGGAGCATCCTGCTGGTAGCTGAATCCCCTCTCCACCTCGTCCAGTTGGTGGGAGGAAACCCCGATGTCGAAAAGCACCCCGTCCACCTCCCGTATACCCAGCCCTTCCAGGACTTGCGCCAACCTGGCAAAATTGGCCCGCACCAGAGTGACCCGGATGCCAGCGACAATGAAGTCTTCCTTTATAATTCCGAACAGCAAGGCCCGCTTTCCCGCGCCGCTAGCCATGTCGTTGCCAATATCACCGGCTGTGCTGCTTGCCAAATTGTTAGCAACGCTGCCGGTGATATTGCTTCCCCACTCCAACAGCCGCGCCCGTGTGGCCGACAGAGCTGCCGGGTCTTGATCCAGGGCGATTACCCGGGAATGCCCCTCCGCTCCCTGGGCGCCACGCAGCCGTTCGAGTATCGCCTGGGTGTGACCCCCGCCGCCGGCGGTGCAATCCACATAACAACCGCCGGGCTTGCAAGCCAGAAGGTCCACGGCTTCTCTTTGCAATACTGTCACGTGTTCGAATGGCATCTTGTCCTTCACTGCTCCCGGCGGCTCCAGCACCTTAGATCCCCAATCTGCCTAGATCCCCAGATCCACGATGTTTTCCGCAATCTTTTCGAAGGATTCCTCAGCCGCCCTGGCGTAGGCCTCCCAGTTCTCCTTGCTCCAGATCTCCACGCGGGTTGAGGCCCCAATCACTACTACTTCCTTGTCAATCCGGGCGTGGTCCCGAAGATTTTGGGGCAAGATGATCCTTCCCTGCTTGTCCACCTCACATTCGGTGGCGCCGGAAAAGAGAAAACGCACGAAGGCCCGGGCATCCCCCTTGGTCAGGGGCAAGGTTTTCAACTTCTCTTCAAGGGCCGACCATTCCCTGGCCGGATATACGAAAAGGCAGTTGTCCAGGCCGCGCGTAACGACAAAACGGTCGCCCAGTTCCTCCCTGAATTTGGCCGGAACTATCAAGCGCCCCTTATCATCCAGGGTATGTTGGAATTCCCCCATGAACACGGCGGTCACCTGCCTGGGCGAAGCCCCCACTTGTACTCCACTTTGATGAGCCTTCTTCCCACTTTCCCCCACTTTTCCCCACCGGGTAGTGTGAGCATTCGACGTCTGTTAAGAAACTCCTTCTTTTTTGCAAAAAAAATTTTGTCTGGCCTGGCGATGTCACCCCCGACAGGTTCGATTTCAAAGGAATTTGCCGCCAAATAACGAAAGATTAAGTTATTCAACATGGCCCCACGTGGAGCAAGCAAGTACGGAAATGAGCAGGAGTGGTTCACTTGGCTGTCCAAATCCGCGCAATGAACGTCACGGAATTCAGGCCATTCAAGCGGTGGCGCGAAAAACCTGGGCTCACACCTATCAAGGCGTTATCCCTGATGCCGTGCAGGCGGCGTTTCTCGGCCGCGCCTATTCGAAGGAATCACTGGAACAAAGGATGGAGAAAGGGGTTTTTCTTGTCGCCGTGCAGGAGGGCAAAATCGTGGGCTTTGCCAACTTCTTCCGTTATTCGGCGACCTCGGGGGATGTGGAATTAGCCGCAATCTACGTCTTGCCGGAGGCACAGGGCCAGGGGATAGGCACCAGCCTTCTGATGGCCGGAATTCGGGAGATGGGCAAGGTTTCACGGGTTATCGTGAAAGTAAACCGGGACAATCCGGCAGCGCGGCGCTTCTACGAAGCAAAGGGGTTCCGGTTTGCAAAGGACCTGGTGGAAGAGTTTTTCGGGCACCAGCAACACCTGATCGAGATGGTCCTCCCGGTACCGAGTAAATGCGAGCAAACATGAGAGAGGCCGAAAGCAATCAGTTAACATCCACAAATGGATTCAGAATTTCCAGGCCTTCATAAAACTGGCCATGATTAAGGTCTTCAGTCCAGAGAGTCCGGCAGCCGAGAATCTTGGCGCTGCGGATGATAAGTGCATCCCAAAACGATAGTTGATTTCGTTGCTGAATCTGGATGGCTTCCAGGATATCGAAAACATCTGGCACATGCACCTGCCAATTAGCCATATCGGAAATAATCTGCGACACCACCTCCGGCTTAAGCGGCTGTTTAATCTTTTGAACCATTGTTACATAGAATTCTTGTAACACTTGAATGCTAACGCAACCATTCCCGCTCTCCCATAGGCTGGTTACCAAAGTTCTGGCGCGCTCCTTTTTCGTTCCCGCAGAAATGTCATACGCGTAGGCCAAAACGTTTGTATCTATAAACTGAAGATCGGGGCTAGCGCTCATGAAGATCCTCCCTACGCCAAGTTATATTGCCATATGTGCCAAGATCAGGTGGATTATTTAACAGAGCAAGCTGACGTTCGCGCGCCTTGCCATAGGCATCTTCCTTTTCAACCAGATCCTCAAGCATCCTGGTTAGAAGGCCCGACACCGAGGTTTGCTTTTCTATGGCAATGTGCTTTACCTTTCGCAAAACATCCTTGCGAATGGAAAGAGTGATATTCTGGTAGTCCATTTGACTCACCTCCACGTATTTGAGTGTAACATCCATTTAGGTGAAAATCAATGTTCGTCAGCGATGTCCCCCTTCCTCCGCCATCGGATTCAAAAGTTGTGACCGTTATCGATCAGTCAACCTTCACCGCGGTGCCGCTCGCCGTAACCATCAACATTCCTTCCCGGATGACTTCATAATCAAGATCAACCCCCACTACGGCATTGGCCCCCAGGCGGGCAGCCTTCTCCGCCATCTCCTCAAGAGCGATCTGCCTGGCATCGGCCAGTTTGCTCTCATAGGCGCCGGAACGGCCGCCGACGATATCGGTGATGCTGGCAAAAAGATCCCGGACAATGTTCGCGCCCATGATGGCTTCTCCTGCCACCACCCCCAGGTAAGCGCGAATGGTCTTCCCTTCCAAAGTAGATGTTGTTGTAAAAAGCACGCTTTTTCCACCTCCTAGTCTGTTTAAAAGCCGAGAGATTCGGGCGTATGCGCTATAATCCCCTTATATTTGGAAAAATCCTTTGTGTTGTAAGTACAGACGCTGGAGATACCGCAGGCCCGCATCTGAGCTACCAGAAAAGCATCGAAGAT
>JBLNCV010000082.1:0-4693 GCA_050260975.1 Syntrophothermus sp.
CATCCGCTGTTTCATCTAAATAAAGGGTCTGAGGGCGCCGCCTCCGTCCCCGGATCCAGTCCCGGCATCTGTTGAGGGCGATCCGGTACAGCCAGGTGGAAAAACGCGCCTCGTTGCGAAAAGCCGGCAGGGAGCGGTACACCTGAAAGAATACTTCCTGGGCCAGGTCTTCCGCCTCTGACGAAGAGCCGATGGTCCGGTAGATCAAGTTGAAGATGGTCCCTTTGTACCGTTCCACCAGATCCGAAAAGGCATCTTTGTTGTGAAAGAAGACTACCTGCCTGACTAGGTCCTCATCGGTGGCCGACTTGGCGGGAGCGGCACTATAGCCGGCCTCCGCCTTGACACCCGCAGTATCCAAGAGTATGTAACCCAGAGTGGTTCCCAAAGCCAGGGAAGACATCCCTTGATCCCTTCCTCATGATGCATGCATGTTCTTTACTTGACACTCAATCTGATTCTACCAGATTAGACGCCGGATCTACAAGCAATACTTCACTTTCACGAGGAGCAAATGGTTCGAAATCAAATGTTTCCGGAAGCTCCACCAGGACTTGACAGCTACTTAATTGCAATTTGGATTGACAAGTATCGCTAAGTGCAGTATAGTTGCCTTAAAGAGGTTCAACAGAGGGGTGTGTCACTTTTGGAGGAGCAGAAGTATTACACGACCAAAGAAATTTCCGAACTCCTTAAGGTCTCACCTGTGACTATCACCAGAAAACTACAGAACGGCGAAATCAAGGGAATCAGGCTTGGCGGCAGAGCAGGCTGGCGGGTCGAAGAAAGAGGCCTCCAGGAGTACTTGGGGCGGACTGAACTGCCACCCTCGGAGTTTCGGAGAACCACCGCCTCTAAAAAAGTTGCAACCGCCCAAAAAGCCGTTGCTTCCAAAGAAGCTGCTTCCAGGAACGTAGACGAACAGCTTGAGGCAATCCGGTCACTAAAAAAACTCCATGCGCAAATACGGCGGGGACAAGGTAACAAGCAAACGGACAGCGCCATTGAAGAACTTTACAGGATAAGAGAGGAAACCTTTGATGAGTAAAGTCTGCATTGACGCCTGTCTTGCCGTAAAATGGCTGGTGCCGGAGGAAGATTCCTCTGTGGCCCTGGATTTGCTCACCAATTGGGTGACCACGGGCACACAGCTTATTGCGCCACCTCTTCTACTGTTTGAAGTGTTTTCCACCATCCGGAGGCTCCAGTTTAAGGGAACGTTAAGTACGGATAAAACCCGGCAGATTCTTTTGCAATTTAAGAAGATCAAAATTGAGCTTCCGTCCCCACCAAATCTATTTGATGAGGCCTTGAAGCTGGCCGCCCGTTATAACCGGCCTACAGTCTATGATACTTCGTATCTGGCGCTGGCCAGGCTGGTTGACTGCGAATTCTGGACCGCTGATCAAAGGTTGCTAAACTCTCTGGGAAGGAAACCCTCCCGGGTGCATCATTTGGGAGAAGTAGGAGAGACAAAGAGCGGTACAGGGAGATGAGATAAACTATGCAATATGGTAACACGATCAGCAAATTGGGTGAACCTGATAGGCCGGCTCTTGAAAGACTTTTGAGCCGGGAAGCGTCCTGATGCGTTACCGTTACAATTGGTCCGCCTATGGCCTTGAAAACGTCGATTACCGTGGATTTGCCGAAATCGCGGACAGACACCCGGCCGGATTGAGTTATATCACCGCTGATGCACGGCAACATCCGAATCAGGCAACAAAAAATCCCAGGCCATCACCTGAGATTATGGTTACTAAAATATGGGGTGAATGATGGGGCTCGAACCCACGGCCTCCAGAGCCACAATCTGGCGCTCTAGCCAACTGAGCTACACTCACCACGTTTAATTAAGCGTTACTATCATAACACAAAATGACGATTTGGGCAAGGGGGTATGCGGCCAAAAGGCCAGATAAATTCCTTCCAGTGCGTTTGCTTTATCGAGTGGCCAATTCCCTGAGCGCCGTTTCGATCGCCTGTCCGGCACCCTTTCCCAATGAAACCTTCTCTTCTTTATTCTGGTTTCTGCCGATCTCCCATTCGTCCCCGGGGACGATGTAACCCAGTGCATCCTGAGTGAGATCAAAGAAAGGATGGATTCGCCCCGGCATCGCCTTGTCGATGCGCTGGCCCAAGCGGGTAAGCAACTCTCCTGGAATGGTGGCTATGGTACCTCTCTCCCCAGGCGGATCAGGCTCACGCGTGTGGCAACTGTTGGAATCGCCCCCGAACCGTTTATAGCGTTTTTTATCCGGCCAACGAGCACCAAAGCCGAAATACGCCCGTTCTGTATGGGTATAGGTCCAGGTCGCGGTACAAAACGCTTAGCTTGCCGGCGCCAGAGATTCCCACAATATTGCTCCTTTCCAGGGCCAGTCCAGCTTGATTGGCCAGGAACTCCCCGAAGGCCCTGGCATAGAGCCGATGCCCAAGTAGTCCCGGCAGTTCCGGCAAGTGCAATGGTATAACGATCCAAAAGAAAGAAATCTGCCCCAAAGAACATCAAGGAAAATCCGATAATACCTGTAAAAATCCCCCAATACAACAGGAACCCCGCGGTTCAAAGAATCCAATCCGCTACTCCCGGCTATTGTGATTTACTTTCGGCAAGCCATGGAAAATTCTTGTTTTGGCAAGGAATCCCCCACTTCATGGCGAATCTATAGTTTTGTAAGTATTGATAAAGGATTTTGTAAGTATTGGTCGGGATCGGACATACTCCGGAATTGGAGTGGTTTGCTATGGACTCGGACAAGCCTTCTCTACCATTTTCGCAGCGTATTTTAACCCAGGAAAGCATCTTTGTGACCATTGTCGCCGTTGCCTGGCTGGGGTGGTTCGACGCTTTTGCTCTGTGGATCGGGATTCTCCGCCCTCCCGGCCACTTCTTCCCTCATGACGCCTTGATCTTTGGATTCGTCATTACTCTGGCGCTGACAATTTCGATCTCCCGAGGAGGCCTTCGCACTCGGCTGAGCAAACTGGTAACCGCCTTTTATATTGTTGGCGCCAACGCGCTTCTTTTCCACGGCGGCGGTGTAGTCAACATCTTCTACCCGATGTCCTTGACTCCTGTCATCATTATAAGCACGCTTTTGGGTATCCGGCGAGGTATTTTATATGCTGTTGCCCAGGGGGCGGTGTTCGTTTTGGCCATATTACCCACCCTGGAGAATGATATCCCGGATGGTTTGGCCAAGGCCTACGGAATCGCCTTTTCAGATTTTTTCTGGTATATAATAGCCGCAATCCTTTTCGGGATTCTGGGACTGGCCGTCCGTGGACTCGATGCCAGCCGCAAGGAGATTGAGGGGAAAAATGAAGAACTCTTCCGGCTCAGGCTCCGGCAAGAACGGCAACAAATCGCCCGCGACGTCCACAGCAGCGCAATCCAGAAACTTTATGTCGCGCAAATGAAGGTTGAACAAGCCGCCAAATCCATGGCAGGAGCAAACCGGGACAAGATGGATAAAGACAGCCTAGAAAATGTTAAAAAGCTGCTTGCCGACACAACGCGCCTGGTCAAAGAGGCTGTTTCGCAACTTCGTACTCTGGTTCTTGAAAGGCACGCCTGGCAGGGAAATGAAGGTTTCGTCGCCCTGCTCGAGGCTGCTGCCAAAGAGGTCTACTCAATGTCGGGGCAAACCACGCAACTGCGGATCAGCCCTTCGGTCTACCAGGCGGACCGAGTTGGCGATTTCAGCCCGGAGATCGTCACCGGCGCGCTGGAGATCACAAAAGAGGCCATTATCAACGCGGTAAAGCATGCCGAGGCTTCCCAACTCCAGGTGACCGCATCCATCCAGGACCGGATGTTGAGGATTGTCATCCAGGACAACGGCAAAGGGTTTACCGTCAAAAATCTCTTTACTTTTACCATGCGGAGAAACTTTGGCCTCTACGACATGCGGCAGCGGTGTCAGGAGTTGGGGGGCAAGTTTAGAGTCTCTTCCGAACCTGGACAAGGCACCTGCGTGGATGTTCTCTTGCCTTTGTCCAGGCCCCATACGGAACACCCCTCTCGCCGGCACACGTCAACCCCCTGATCAAAATTGCAATTCGTTAGCACCTGATAAAGATCTTTCGCCGGAACATCCAGAGTAGGACGAGCCATTCGATCAAAAGCTGCACGACGGCCTCAAAAAGATCCCGTCCCGAACCTAGCATGGCGGAGATATCCCCCCCGACCAGGCGCCGGGTAATTTCGTCAAAGGGGATCACACTCACCCCCAGGTATATGGCGATGGGGTTCAACCCGATCACTACCAGGGGAAAAGCCCATTTTCTGCGGCCACGCACTTCAATTGCCCAATAAAAGGCAGCCAGCAACATGGCGCTGAGCCCGCCGGTGAGCAAGGCAAAGGAACTGGTCCAGAGGCTCTTGTTGATCGGGAAGGCCAATCCCCAAAGAAGCCCAAGGATAACCGCAGCTATCCCCGCCAGAAACAGGTAATTCGCCCGCATTTCGCCGGTGAGCGTCTTGCCCGGGGGTCCTGCTTCTGCACGAAGCCAGTGGCCGGCGAGAACCCCCAGAAGACCCGTCGCAACGGCCGGGAAGGTGCTCATGATTCCTTCAGGATCCCAGGTTCCCCAATACGGCTCGCCCGGCAACAGGTGCCTGTCAATATACCTGACCAGGTTCCCCTCGGGTGTCCACACCCCAGCCCCGAAGCCCGGCACAGGAACA
>JBLNCV010000083.1:0-4171 GCA_050260975.1 Syntrophothermus sp.
CACTTACAACGATGTGGTGGCCAGGACCGGCGCCAGTACCGCCACGGTCAGCCGCGTGAAACGGTGTCTCAATTACGGCGCCGACGGTTACCAGCTTGTTTTGGCCAGAATGCGCAAGTGACAGCATAGGATTACCAATCCCAGGCCTGCTGGAGTTCGCTCATGTCGCCGATTACCGCGTTGGGCCTGCAATCTTCCAGGGATGGTATGTCGTAAGCTTCGCGGCAAAATTCTGAAGCCACAGCCGCCGCGAGGGCGGGCGAAAAATCCGGATGGCCGACCCTTTCCCGCGGGGAAAGCGCCAGGAGGGGCTCCGGCAGCCGGTGGCAGAGCCAGATGGTGGAAAAGCCGGCCTGTTTTGCGCCGAAGACGTCATGAACAGCGGAATCGCCCACATGCAAGGCAGGGCCGGATAATGCCTTTGTAGCTGCCAGAGCAGCCTGAAAGATCTCGCGCTGGGGCTTGGCGTAGCTGGTTTGTTCCGGTGTGGCGATCACGCCAAAGTAATGAGCGATGCCCAGCGCTTCCAGGACCGGGTACTGGTATTTGCGGTAGCCGTTGGTCACCACGCCGAGCTCGAACCCTTTGCCGGATAAAAAGTCGAGAGCTTCCGCGGCGTGCGGCCAGAGCCCGATCATCCCTTCCACGCCGCAGAAATGTTCCACGAGTTTGTCCACCAGGATGGGCTTCTGATAACCCACCTGGTTGGCCACCAGATTGATTATCCCATCCCAGTCGTAAGCACCCACCAGATCCCCCGATCGCATCCGGTTGGCCGCCTCGGTGATGATCAGGTTCAAAACGGTTTGGGAGGCGGCATCGAGAGCCAACCCGTCGCGTTTTTGCACCAGGGGCGCAAGGAGGCGCTGGACCTCCGGGAAGACTCCTTTGCGAAAGGGATTCTTGATCAATACTCCATCCAGGTCAAAAGTGATCAGGGTACGATGCGCCATATCCTGCTACTTGCCCCCTCAGCCAGCGGCATCAATTTCCTGAAAATGGCTTAGTGTAGATCCAGTTTTTTACTTTATCCAGCAGGAAACCTTTGCCTTTCCGCCAATTAATACTACGATATTTATCATACACCAGCCGAAGGAGGCCTGTCGAGTGAAAAAGGTTGTCCAGCTTACTGTTGTACTCGTTCTCCTATTAACCTCCATGTTTACTTTGTTTTTACCGATGTCAGCCGGGGCCAAGAGCACCAAACCCATCACCATTACCTGGTGGATTAACCCCTGGCGCATCCTTCCTCCCGGCTACCCCGAAGATGCCAAGCTGACCGGCGAAGAGTTCGCCAAATGGATCAGCGAAGAATTCATGAAGCTCTACCCGAATGTCACCGTAAAGTATGAGATTGTGACCAACCAGGGTATGGAACAGAAGATTGCGGCGGCGATCCTGGCCGGGAATCCTCCCGATGTCTTCCGCCCGCTGGCGCTCAAGTCCGTCTGGGCCAGGCAGGGGCTTTTAGAGCCGATTGACGGCTACCTGTCCGCCGAAGACAAAAAAGACTACTACGACTACGCCCTGAATGTCGGGAAGATCGACGGCCATTACTACATGTTCCCCTGGAACAACAGCAACAACGGCATGGGCTCCACCTTGCTGGCCAATCCGGCGATCTTCAAGGAACGTGGCGTGGCCTTGCCGCCTCTGCCGGATCGCGGCTGGACCATCGACGAATTTTTGGCGGCGGCCAAAAAGCTCACCTTTGATCGAGACGGGGACGGCAAGATCGATGTTTACGCACTCAGCTTCCCGTCGAAAGATCTGTACGTGATGATGGGGTGGATGAGCCTTTTTGGCGCCCGCCTGGTGAATGCCGAAGAGACCGAGTTTATCCTCAACAGCCCGGAGGGCGTCAAAGCCTTGCAGTTCATCGTGGATCTCGTCTACAAGTACAAGGTGGCGCCCGAAGGCGGCGAGGGAATGGGTATCTACGACTCCATCAACCTCTTCCATCAGAAGAAGACCGCTCTGGGTTACGGCGGCCCCTACGAGATCGGCAGGATCGACCGTTACGTCACGGAAGGGAAACTTAAAGAGGCATTCCCGGTCAAGATTGTGCAGTACCCGCACGATCCCAAGGTAGGACCGGTTGCGTATCATACCAGCGGTGGCTTCATCGTCTTCAAGCAGAAGGACCCGGAGAAGCGGGAGATGGCCCTGAAGTTTGCGGACTTCGTCACCAACAAGGAGAATACCCGGTTGCTCAAGAGCCTCTTGTACATCACGGCGCGCAAGTCGGTAAACAAGGACCTCTACAAGGGCAGCCCGTTTGAGGAGGACGTCCAGGTCTACGTCCGGGCCCTGGAACACGGCATCCGGTACTTTGGTTCTTCGGATCTGGACACCCAGCCTATCGAAAAGCACCTGGAGGCGATGTTCCAGGCGGCGTTGAGCCGGACCAAGACGCCGCAACAGGCCCTCGACGACTTTGTCCGGGAAGCCAACCGGATCGTGTTTAAGAAGTAGCATTCAAGAAGCAGCGAGTGGGCAAGTGAACTGCGCGGCATGTGGATTGGCAGGGAATATGATGCAGGAAACGGCGGGGATTTGATCATGGCGCCTATCTGGCAACGTCTCTGGAAGGATCGCTGGGCATACTTCTTTCTGGCGCCGAGCCTGTTGCTCTTTCTGATCTTCTTTTTGGGTCCGGTGCTCTGGTCCGCCTACCTGAGTTTTCTTGATTACCAGGTCTTCAACACCAGGTGGGTGGGCCTCGAAAACTATCGCTGGCTGGCGGCGGATCCCGTCTTCTGGGTGGCGCTGCGAAACACGTTCCTGTACACTCTGGGGGTGGTGCCGTTATGGCTGCTCAAGGCGCTAATCATTTCGGCGCTCATCTTTCCTTTTGCCAGGCCGATCCAGACGTTCTTCAAGTCAGCCTTTTACCTGCCGCATGTGACCTCGGCGGTGATCATTTCGCTGATCTGGCTGTGGATCTTCAATCCCCCCTTCGGCCTTTTGAACTATTTGCTCTCCGTTGTGGGATTGCCGAAGGTGGCCTGGCTCGGCGACACCCGGACGGCGCTGCTATCTTTGATTCTGATGCAGGTGATCATGGGCGGGGGATCTTCCATCGTGATGATTACCGCCGCCATGGGCAGCATCCCGGCGCACCTCTATGAGGCGGCGTATCTGGACGGGGCGACGAAAGTGCAGGCCTTCCTGCGGGTGACGATCCCCCTGCTGCGGCCGACTTTGTTGTACCTGGTGGTGATGGGTACGATCTCCAGCTTCCAGGTCTTCACCAATATCTATTTGATGACCCAGGGAGGCCCGCAGTTTGCCACCATGACCCTGGTCTACATGATCTACGACATGGCCTTCAAGCAGTTCCAGTTTGGGCCGGCCTCGGCCCTGGGCGTGGTGCTCTTTCTGATCATCTTCGCCTTTGCGCTGGTTCAGTACCGCTTCCTGGGATCGGAGGTGGAGTACTGATGGAACGAAGGGGAGGCCTGGAGCAAGGAAAGGTTCTGCCGCAACAAAGGGCTCTGAGGCCGAAAGGCGCTTCTCGGCGGTTCGCCGGTGTCACTCCGTGGCAGGTACTGGCCATCGCCATCCTTACGGGCGCCGCGCTCCTGTCCTTTTTGCCGCTTTACTGGATGGTGGTCACGGCTTTACAGCAGCCGACTCTCACCGTGCAACTGCCGCCCGAGTGGTTCCCGAAGGCGCCCACGTGGCAAAACTTTGCCGAACTTTTCGGGCGGCCGCTGCTGGGCCGGTGGACCCTGAACAGCCTGATTGTGGCTGGCGGGATTACGGCTGTACAGATCTTATTCAGCACCATGGCGGGATACGCTTTTGCCAAGAAGCGCTTTGTGGGGAGAGGGTTTCTTTTCTGGCTCTACATCGGGTCGATGATGGTTCCCGCTCAGGTAACGCTGATTCCCCTGTACATCCTGATGTCCAGGCTCCACCTGATCAGCACCTACTGGGGGCTGATGCTGCCATCGATTGCGGGGCCGTTCGGGGTCTTCCTCATGAAACAGTTCATGCAGAGCCTGCCGTCTGAACTGATCGACGCCGGGAGGATCGACGGCTGTTCGGAGTGGGGGATCTACGCCAGGATCATCCTGCCGCTGGCCAAGCCGGCCATCGCCGTGCTGGGCATCTTCACCTTCGTGGGGGAGTGGAACGAGTTCCTCTGGCCGCTGGTAATCACCAA
>JBLNCV010000084.1:0-34077 GCA_050260975.1 Syntrophothermus sp.
GATAAAGCCCATACATAACGAAAAGGAGGGTTGGTATGTTCAAGACTGGCAAGCCGGATAAGCCGGAAAACGAGACGGTGGACATTGCGGCCAAGGCAGCCAAGGCGCTGGAGATGGTGGCAGCCAGAGGAGACAGCGAGGACGGCAAAGTCCGGGTCAGCGTCCGTGAAGGTGGCATCTATATCACAGTCTACCCGGCCCGTGGATCCGGTCGTGATGTTGACAGTGCGATGGTATACAATGCCCTTCGGGAAAAAGAGATTGTGGATATCAACGTGGCGGCTCTGACCGAGGCGGTGATCGCCAAAGAGGCAAAACCGGTGCGGATTGCCGAGCGCAAGCCTTTGCTGGACCGGGACGGCCAGGTCAAGGTGGTAATCTCCGAAGATGGCATGGAGGCTTCTGTTGACATACTTCCCCCGCTGGGCGGAAAGCCTTTCACCGCGGAGCAGGTTAAGGAGGCTTTGACGAAGGCCGGGGTCGTGGAAGGGATCATGGAAGATCAGATCGAAGCCGCCGTGAAACAGCAAGCCAAGCACATGCGAATTGTGGTGGCCAGGGGCAGTGCCCCGGTTGACGGCAACGACGCCCTTATTGAGTACAAGTTTGAGCGAACTCAGGAAAAGTCAAAACCGGTGGAACTTGAAGATGGGCGTGTGGACTGGCATAATCTGCAACTGGTGGAAAATGTCCAACCCGGACAAATTTTGGCGGTGCGGGTGCCGCCGACACGGGGCAAACTTGGCAAGACAGTCACCGGCAAGATCCTGGTGCCCAAGCCTGGCAAGGATGTGCGGCTGCCGAAGGGCAAGAACGTGGAGGTCTCGGAGGATGGGCTTACCCTTACCGCTTTGATTGCGGGGCAGGTTGTCTCTTCCAACGGGCGGATCAATGTATACGCGATTCACGAGGTCAAAGGCGATGTAGACTTCAGTACGGGAAACATCGATTTTGTCGGCAACGTGGTGGTTCGCGGCAACGTGCTGAGCGGGTTCACGGTGCGGGCCGCGGGGAGTGTGGAGGTCCGGGGATCCGTGGATGGCGCAAGTATTATAGCGGGCGGCGATGTAGTGATCCTCCGGGGAATTCAGGGAAAAGATCGGGGACAACTTATCGCCGGAAATAACATCTACGCCCGATTTTTGGAACACGCGAAAGTGGAAGCGGTTGGAGAGGTGGTGGTTACTGAGGCTATCATGCACTGTGACGTGAACGCTGGAAAAAAGATCGAAGTGAACGGTAAGAAGGGCCTCATTGTCGGTGGACTTCTCAGGGCCGGCGAGTTGGTGTCGGGCAAGGTGATCGGCGCGAAACTGGGTACCCGCACCGAGATTGAGGTAGGAGTCATCCCGGAGATTCGCAAAGAACTTAACAGGCTTGCCCAGGAGATCGGCGAGAAAGAGCGAAATCTTACCCAGGTGGAGAAGGCGTTCAAAATGCTTTCCGGGGCGGTGGAGCAGGGGCGGCAGTTGATGGACAAGGAGAAGGATCTACTGCTAAAGCTTTCTGAAACCTATGAGCAGTTGCAGGAAGAGACCAATATGCTCCGGGAAAGGTTATCACAGACTGAAAAGATGCTGGAAAACGCCACGCGTGGCCAGGTAAGAGCCACTCAGACCGTGCATCCCGGCACGAAGATCTCCATCGGCAACGCGACGATCCTGATCCGGGACGAGCTGGCAAAGGTCCTGTTCTATCTCCAGGACGGCGAGATCCGGCAGGGAACTGTGTATTGAACCCGGAGAGCAGCCAGCGGAGGTGACGGCGCATGTCTATCAAACCTGTGGATTTTCCGGTAATCGTTCAACGGGCCACAGAGGTGGACAAGGTGCAACAAATCCGTGAGCAGTCTGGGCAAACGGCTCAGCAGCAATTTGCCGCGCAGGTGCAGGCCGAGATGGTCAAACAACACAACCAGGTTCAGACCATGCAAAAGTCCGAGCATGGCAAAGTGACCCGGGAAAAGGAGCAGCGCCAGCGCAAGGAAGAAGAAAAGCAAGGGAAAAAGCCAGACAAACAGTTGGGGAAAGGCGCATCCGACAGTGAGGACCGGGGGTCCACCCACGGCCCGAAAGGGGTTTCCGGCAAAGGAGAGAAGCCGGGAAGCCACCTGGACATCCGCCTTTAATTGACTGGTGAGCTTTGGCTGACCTGTGGGGGGTGGAGTGCTTGCAGATGTTTTTGTTTGCAGCAGGGGTCGGCATTATCCTGCTGGCCTTGATTCTCAGCGGCCGTGAACGGCAAAATTATGTGGATTTCCAGGATCGGGCCCTGCACCGCGAAGGGGTCACAAACCTGGCAGATCTTTCGCTGGTGATGGCAGATCTAACTGATCAACTGAACGAAACCGCTGACAGGATCACCAGTGACCTGGATAAAAGAGCAAGTGAGTTAAGGGAATTGATCGATGCCGCCAAGCAACTGGCCTCCGCCTCGATTGCCAGTGACCTAAATGCGGCCAACACGGGTGCGGCAATCACGGATACTGCTTCCATGCCGGCAACTGGCACGGCCTTTAAGGAGGACGAGGCTGCCCCGGAGCATGCCGACCGGCCTGAAGAAGAACGCTGGCCCAAGAAGGCGCCCACTGCCTGGCAAGAGAAAGAACGTGCTGTTCGCGAGCTTGCCGAGCAAGGTGCGGATGTTCTTGCCATCGCCCGCCAATTGAATATTGGTAAGGGTGAGGTCCAGCTTATTTTGGATCTTGACAAGACCAGGGCGAGGTGAGCGACATTGGGGCGTTTGAACGGTAAAGACATCTTGCTCGGTGTGGGGATCGGCCTGGTAATTGCGGCGATCGGCATCGGGTTCTTCGATAGGGAAAATAACCGCTTATCCCAGGCGGAGATTGTGGAAAAAGCCAGGGCGATAGGGATGAGGTTTCCCGGAGAAGCCGGCGTAACAGGGTCAGCTGGGGCAGTCGGTACAGATACCGGGGCTGCCGCGATTGGCGCCGGTCTTCCCGCTTCCGGCGAGAATTCCCTGGTTGCTCCGGCCAAATCCATCAACGGCCGCAGGATGGTCACTCTGATCGAAGGGTTGACTGCCGCGCAGATTGCGAGAATGCTCCATACCCACGGGGCTATAAACGATGAAGGGCAATTTTTGGCCGAGGCGGAGCGCCGCGGGTTCACCCGGCAGTTGATTGCGGGCAACTACTGGTTTAAGCAAAATGAGGCGGTGGAAACAGTGGTGGATCGGTTGATCCGCGGTGATTTGCGCGGAGAGGAGTATTGATAAACCATTGCGACTGTGATATACTACTACAGTGTGCTATTACACACGCCTTCGGACGTGGGTCAGGGTGCCCGGCAGGTCCGTGTTAAGCAGCCCAATAACATGGCCGCAAGGTCTGTCGCGCGATTGATGAAGGCGGAGGAAGAACCAGAAAGGGGGTGACTGGCATGGCCGTTATTTCCATGAAACAACTGCTGGAAGCAGGTGTGCATTTCGGCCACCAGACGCGTCGTTGGAATCCGAAAATGAAGGAGTACATCTTTACCGAGCGCAACGGCATTTATATCATCGATTTGCAAAAGACCGTGCGCAAGGTGGAGGAAGCGTACAATTTCGTCAAGGATGTGGTCGCAAACGGAGGTTCCATACTCTTTGTCGGCACCAAAAAGCAAGCTCAGGAAGCCGTCAAGGAGGAAGCCGAACGTTGCGGCCAATTTTATGTGAATGAACGCTGGTTGGGCGGCATGCTTACCAACTACCAGACCATCAAACAGCGGATCAACCGGCTCAGGGATCTGGAACGGATGGAGCAGGACGGTTCTTTCGAGGTCTTGCCCAAGAAAGAGGTTATGCTTCTTAAGGGCGAACTGGAGAAACTGCAACGATTCCTGGGTGGTATCCGGGAAATGAAAGGGTTGCCCGGCGCGATCTTTGTGATTGATCCGCGCAAGGAGCGGATTGCGGTAGCCGAGGCTCGTAAACTTGGAATTCCTCTTGTAGGCCTGGTAGACACCAACTGCGACCCGGATGAGATTGATTATGTAATCCCGGGGAACGATGATGCCATCAGGGCAGTCAAGCTTCTCACCAGCAAGATGGCGGATGCGGTTTTGGAAGGTCTCGAAGGGCAGCAGGGAGCAGCGGCGGCGCCCACCGACGCCGAGATGGAAAAGGTTCAGGAGACCCAGGAAGCTGAAGTTACTGCGTGAAAATTTGAGAAAGCTTTGAAGTAGCAGGTGGGCCGGCCGCTTTTCGGCGACCGGCCCGGCTGGACAAGGAGGGTAGAGAAGTTGAACATTACCGCGGAGATGGTCAAGGAGCTCCGGGAACGTACCGGCGCCGGGATGATGGATTGCAAGAAAGCGCTGGGTGAAACCGGTGGAGATATGGAAAAGGCCGTCACTTATTTACGGGAGAAGGGGCTGGCCGCTGCCGCCAAAAAAGCCGGCCGGATTGCCGCCGAGGGAATCGTGGACTCCTACATTCATATGGGAGGCCGGATCGGGGTCTTGGTCGAAGTAAACTGTGAAACCGACTTTGTGGCCAAAACCGATGAATTCCGGGAGTTCGTTAAGGATATCGCCATGCAGATTGCCGCCGCCAAGCCGGAGTATGTTTCCAGGGAAGAAGTCCCCCAGGAGGTCCTGGAACGTGAAAAGGAGATTTACCGTTCCCAGGCCAAAAATGAAGGAAAACCGGACAACGTGGCCGAAAAAATTGTCGCGGGGCGGCTGGAAAAGTTCTTCAAGGAAACCTGCCTTTTGGAGCAACCGTTTATCAAGGACCCGGATATTACTATTCAGCAACTAGTAAGTACAAAGATCGCCAAAATTGGTGAAAATATCTTGATTCGCCGCTTTGCACGGTTTGAAAGGGGCGAAGGCCTGACAAAGCGCGAAGATAACTTTGCAGCAGAAGTCATGGCACAGGTAGGCAAGTAGGACAACAAATGGGGACACCGAGGTGTTCCCATTTTTTAAAGTTTTTTGGTGCAAGGTGGAGGAAAATGCCCGGTTACGGAGAACAATATGTGGGAATCAGGCGGAGGGAAGATGGTCGGACCAAGGTACAAGCGGATCATGTTGAAATTAAGCGGGGAAGCATTGGCGGGAGACCTGGGTTTTGGCCTGGATCTGTCTGTCATTAACTCGCTTGCGGAACAGATTGCGGCGGTTCACAAAAAAGGGGTGGAAGTCGCTGTAGTGGTTGGCGGCGGGAATATCTGGCGAGGCGCGCCCGCGGGCAAACAGGGCATGGATCGCACCACCGCCGACTACATGGGGATGTTGGCCACCGGGATCAACGCTCTGGCGCTTCAAGATTCCCTGGAAAAGCTCGGTGTGGAGACACGGGTGCAGACGGCTATCGAGATGCGGCAGATCGCCGAGCCGTATATCCGCCGTCGTGCCGTGCGCCATCTGGAGAAAGGCCGGGTGGTGATCTTTGCATGCGGTACCGGTAATCCTTATTTTTCCACCGACACCACTGCCGCGCTGCGTGCCGCGGAGATTGACGCGGAAGTCATCCTGATGGCTAAACGCGGAGTGGATGGGGTTTATGAAGCAGATCCGAAGATTGATCCCCAGGCTCGGAAATTTGACACCTTGCCGTATCTTGAGATGCTCAATCGCGGGCTGACGGTGATGGACTCCACGGCTACCGCCCTTTGCATGGAAAATCAGATCCCGATTATCGTCTTTAACTTCGGTGTGGCCGGTAATATTGAACGGATCATCATGGGAGAAAAGATCGGTACCTTAGTGGGAGGGGATTCTGGTAATGGTCAAGGAGATTCTCAAAGAAACGGAAAACAGGATGAAAGCCGTCATTGAAGCCACCAAAAGGGAGTTGGCGGCGGTGCGCACCGGCCGGGCCAATACCGCGCTCCTGGATCGGGTGACCGTGGACTATTACGGGACACCAACGCCGATCAACCAGTTGGCGAATATTTCTGCCCCGGAGGCCAGGTTGCTGGTTATTCAACCCTGGGACAAAGGTATTTTAAAGGATGTAGAAAAAGCGATTCTGAAGTCTGATCTTGGCCTGGTCCCCACCAACGACGGTGCGGTGATCCGGATTGCCATTCCTCAGCTCACCGAGGAACGCCGCCGGGAGTTAGTGAAGTTGGTCAAAAAAGAGGCCGAAGAGAAAAGAGTGGCGGTGCGAAACATTCGCCGGGACACCAATGAACAGATCAAGGCTCAGGAAAAGAAAGGCCAGATCTCTGAAGACGACAGCCGTCGTGGTCAGGAAGATATCCAAAAGCTTACAGATAAATATATTGCAGAGATCGACCATCTGGTCGAACACAAAGAGAAGGAGATCCTGGAGGTTTAGTGCATAAGATCCATGGATGGCGATAAGTTTGATGGCATCCCTCAACTTCCTGATGTGATCGCTTTTGATTACGGCAAAGCTTGCGAGTTGCTCATCGGGAGAGGATATAAGGTAATCACTCGTTTGACGTGTCCTCCCAGGCTGGCCGGCCGGAACGTTCCCGTCGATCAACCCCATGTTGATCATAGAAATCAACGGGTGGTCAGGGAACGGCTGATCGGCCCCGGGGAAGTTGAGTTGATCCTGGTGGATCAATAAGGTTGTTCTACGTGGGAGAGGGGGTGGAGGTTTTGGCTTACAAGATCAGCCAAGAGTGTGTTGCCTGCGGGGCATGCGCGGCAAGCTGTCCTTCCAACGCAATCAGCGAGGGCGATATTTATAATATCGACCCGAAGGTTTGCACAGAATGTGGGACCTGCTTCGATACTTGCCCGACCGGCGCAGTGGTGAAGGAGTAGCGCGTACGACCTTTCGCGGGTTGCGCGCCATCCTGCCCATCTATTGGGCTCATGTAACGCGCTACTCTTCGAGGGACGCGCCGCACCTTGCCCAAACCGGGCCTTATGTTGCGCGCGGAAGCCCCTTTACGTTTGTAAAGGGGCTTCTTTGCAGATGTTCCAAAGCAAATTGTGATACGCAAGGAGGAAATGAAGTGTATAAATGGTGGAGGGGCCTGTCGCAGCCCAAATCCCAGTTGCCGATTGAATCCATGCCAGTGCATGTAGCAATTATCATGGACGGCAATGGCCGGTGGGCCACCAAACGTGGTTTGCCCCGCACCATGGGACACCGGGAGGGCGTCAACAAAGTCAGGGAGGTCACCAGAGAGGCGGCACGCCTGGGCATTAAAGTACTTACCTTATACGCCTTTTCCACCGAAAATTGGAAGCGTCCGGAAGAAGAGGTCGGCTTCCTGATGAAACTCCTCGAGGAGTCGCTAAACGCCGAGATTGAGGAACTGCATCGGAATAATGTAGTGGTTCGCGCCAGCGGCCGGATTCATGAACTACCCGCGGCGTTGCAGGAAGGGTTCAACAGGGCCGTGGAAAAGACACAGCATAATACTGGACTAATTCTAAACATCGCTCTAAATTACGGCGGGAGGGCCGAGATCGTGGACGCCGCCCGGCGAATTGCGGCTTTGGCCAGAGAAGGAAAGATTGCCGTGGAAAGTATTGATGAGGGCCTTTTCTCCCGACATCTGTACACTGCCGGCCTCCCTGATCCTGATCTGCTGATCCGGCCGAGCGGGGAGATGCGGTTAAGCAATTTTCTATTGTGGCAGTCTGCCTATGCCGAGCTGTACATGACCCCGACACTTTGGCCTGATTTTGGGGCGGCTGAGTTACGGGAAGCAATCCTGGCCTTTCAAAAGCGACAACGTCGATTTGGCGGGCTTGGAGCCTAGGATGTGTAGGAAAGGTGATGCTATGCTACAACGGATACTGACAGGGGTTGTGGGCATTCCACTATTGCTCGGGGCGGTCTATCTCGGGGGAGCCGTTTTTCTTCTGGTTGTCTTGCTTATCGTTGCGCTGGGCCTCTGGGAATTTGCGTTGCTGTTGGAGCGCAAAGAGGTCAAGCTGGAGACATGGTTGCTTTTTCTGGCGGGTTTAAGCTTTCCTTTGCTGGCATATTTTAATAGCGAAGATTTCGGCCCAGCAATAATCTTTTCAGCGGTGGCCATTGGACTTTTGGTAGCTCCGGCTCGGGAGGATCAGACGCCTTTGTTTGCCACTGCGGCCGTGGTTTTTGGGTCTGTATATATCGGATGGTCCATGAGCCTTTTGATCGCCATGGAGATGCTCTCTTCCAAGTACGTATTCCTCAGCTTTTTTATCGCATGGGCCAATGACACTACGGCTTACTTTGTGGGGACTATCCTGGGACGGCACAAACTTTGGCCCAAGGTAAGCCCCAAAAAGAGTGTGGAAGGAGCCATAGGGGGACTTTTGGCCACTATGGCGGTAACCGTGGCGGGACGAAGCTGGCTGGGGATCGATACCGGGGGCGCGCTTCTTTTGGGAGTCCTGTTTAGTGCAGCGGCCCAGCTTGGCGATTTTGCCGAGTCGATCATGAAACGGGACGCGAGGGTAAAAGATGCCGGTTCATTGCTGCCGGGACATGGCGGGATCCTCGACCGGTTCGACAGCCTCTTTTTTGTCGTACCCCTGATGTACTTTTTATTGCGCCTCTAACCGTATCTCCTAGGATCTTTTCGTGGGAGTGAGCATAAGGATGCCGGAAAAGTATCGAATAGCGATCTATATTCTGGCTGTTTTAGCGGCTACCTTCGTGCTGCTCCGCTTTGTTTTGCCGTACCTTGTTCCATTTGCCATCGCCGGGCTCCTGGCGATGCTCATCGATCCTCTCGTTGGCTTGCTACAGAAGCGGGCCAGGCTCTCGCGCGGGTCTGCGGTTGCCGTCGTTCTTGGCTTGGTGCTGGTCCTTTTCTTTTCTGTGGTGGCTGTCGGTGTAAGCCAGCTTATAGTGGAACTAAACGATCTGGTGGCTTCGCTGCCTGAATACCAGGTACGGGTCGCCGCTTTACTCGAAGATCTCCGGCAACGGGTGGCGAGTTTTTCAGCAGGTCTGCCGCAGCCGCTGGATGATGCCATCCGGGAAGCCCAGCGCAGGTTTTATGGGACTTTGGCGGTATGGGCAAGGAGTCTTTTGCAGGCCGTGCAATTTTTACCGAACTTGTTTGTGGTGTTTGTGGTGAGCTTTCTGGCCACATATTTTATCAGCAGGGACAAAGAATTGATCTTGAAATTCATAACTCGACTTACCCCCCGGAGTTGGCGGCGACAGATGTTTCAGGTACGTTCCAACGTGGGGATGGGCGTGGTGGGCTACTTCCGGGCCCAGATCACCCTGATGCTGGTCACCACCACCCTGTCGGTCCTTGGACTCCTTATCCTCCGGGTGAGGTACGCCTGGCTTTTAGGGGTGGCCGCCGGCCTTTTGGATCTGGTGCCCATGATCGGGCCAAGCGGCGTCTTTGTACCATGGCTTCTATACAACTTCCTGTTAGGGGATATTGGGTTGGGAATCGGCTTGACCGTGGTACTGGCGGTGATCACCGTGGTACGCCAGGTCAGCGAGCCCCGGATCGTTGGCGCGCATATCGGTTTGCATCCACTAGCCACGCTGGCGGCCATTTATCTTGGTTTTCGCCTCTTTGGAGTCTGGGGTTTTTTCCTGGGCCCGATCACCTTAATCGTCTTAAAAGCGATCTTCACCGTAACTATCGAACCTGTCTTACCAAAAGAATAAAACTACGGAACGGAAAGGAAGCTTCTCGTGAAAAGGATCGTCTTGCTGGGTTCCACCGGTTCCATTGGGACCCAGGCGCTCGAGGTAATTGACGCAGCCGGTAACCAATTTTCTGTAGTTGGATTGGCGGCCGGGCGCAACGTAGATCTTCTCGAGGAACAGGCCCGGCGTTACCGCCCACGGCTGGTGGCGATGGGGGATATCGGGGCCGCCCGGGAACTAGCTCAACGCCTTGCGGACCTGCCCACCCAGGTGTTGGCGGGGGAAGCCGGATTGCTGGAAGCAGCCACCATGGAGGCCGATCAGGTAGTGGTGGCCATGGTGGGCGCCGCTGGCCTTTTGCCCACTCTGGCGGCGATCCGTGCCGGCCGGCAGGTTGCGTTGGCCAACAAAGAGACCCTGGTTATCGCCGGACGTATTGTGACCGAAACTGCCAGATTGCATGAGGTGCGGATTATTCCTGTTGACTCCGAGCATAGTGCGATTTTTCAATGTTTGGCGGGTCAACGGCGAGAGGATCTGGCTGGGATAATCCTTACGGCCTCCGGAGGCCCTTTTCGCCTGACGCCGGCGGAGGATCTGGCCCGGGTAACCTCCAAGGAGGCCTTACAACACCCGAATTGGTCCATGGGAGGCAAGATCACCATCGATTCGGCAACCTTGATGAACAAGGCGTTGGAGGTAATTGAAGCCCACTGGCTCTTTGGCGTGGATTATTCGCAGATTCGGATCGTCGTTCACCCGCAAAGCATCATTCACTCCATGGTCGAGATGATTGACGGCTCCGTGCTGGCGCAACTCGGCCTGCCGGATATGCGCCTTCCAATTCAATATGCTTTGACCTACCCAAACAGGTTGGCTCGCGATGCCCGACGGCTGTCCCTGCCGGAAATAGGCCAGTTAACCTTTGAAGAACCGGATTTCGGGAAGTTTCCTTGTTTGCGGTATGCCATTGAAGCTGGTAAAATGGATGGTACCATGCCAGCGGTGATGAATGCCGCCAACGAAGTTGCGGTTAGCGCCTTTTTGGCTGGCGAAATAGGTTTTATGGATATTCCGCGGGCCATTGCACATGTTATGAATCAACATTCAGTAACAGCCAGGCCTTCGGTTGAGGAGATCCTGGAGGCTGACCGCTGGGCCAGGGAACAAACAGATAAGGTGGTGCGGCATAGGTGACGACCATAGTGGCTTTTATTATCATGTTGGGGTTGTTGATCTTTGTTCACGAGTTTGGCCATTTCTTTGTCGCCAAACGGGTGGGGATCAAGGTGGAGGAGTTTGCTCTGGGCATGGGCCCGAAACTGGTGAGTACACAGGTTGGGGAGACGGTCTATTCCATCCGGGCGCTCCCTTTGGGGGGATTTTGCAAGATGGCCGGCGAGAACCCGTACGAGGATAAACAGACCGAAGCCGCCGCGCTTCCCCAAAACCCGGGCTCGGGCCGAATGTTTTACGATAAGACCGTTTTGCAACGGGCGGCGGTGTTGGGGGCCGGCCCATTCATGAACTTTGTTCTGGCCGCCTTGATCTTTATGCTCTTTTTTTCGGTGGTGGGGGTACCGACGGATTTTTCGCGAAGCACGGTGATCGGGGATGTCCTGGCGGGAGGGCCGGCTGCGGATGCCGGTTTGTTGCCTGGCGACAAGGTTTTGGCGGTGAACGATATCCAGGTCCGCACCTGGGACGAACTGGCCAAGGCGATCAATGCTTACCCAGATACTGAGGTGAAATTGACCGTCGAAAGACAGGATCGGCAACTGGTGATTCCAGTGGTACCCAAACCAGATCGGCCTGGTGGTGTCGGGTTGATCGGGATCTGGCCGAAGGCAATCAAGACCGAGCGGGTAGGGTTTTTTAAAGCCGTGGGGCTGGGATTTATCCAGACCGGCCGGGTGATTGCCGGTCTGTATGTCGCCCTGGTCCAGCTTATTACCGGAGAGATCATTGGACCGTTAACCGGGCCGGTGGGGATCGCCAAGATTGCCGGCCAGGCGGCGCGTTTCGGCCTGCCCAACTATCTTTACCTCATGGCGCTGCTAAGCATCCAACTGGGGATCTTGAACCTCCTGCCATTGCCTGCGCTGGATGGCGGGCGGCTGGTTTTCCTGGGGGTGGAAGCGGTCAGGCGGCGCCCGGTTAATCCGGAGCGGGAAGGTTTTGTGCATTTTATCGGCTTTGCATTATTGATGCTCTTTCTCCTGGTGATTACCTTCAAAGACATTATGCGGCTGAACATCTTTTGAGACTTGCCAGGGATGGCGGTAGACAGGGTGGCTTTTATTGGTAAGGAACGCGCAAAGGAGCAAGAGAAGATGGCTGGATCCTAACCGGGAGGGCCGGGGTGGCCGGCGGTCCAACAGGTATTGCGTCCGGTGCGGCACCACTATCCAGCACGCACGGATTTTGAAAGGGCTGAACCTCTGCGAGTTTTGCGTGCGGGAACTGGAAAAGACGCGGGACGGCCGCTGGTCCTGCCTGGGGTGCGGGAAAGTCGCCCCCGATCAATTGCGCCGATATGGCGGTTACTGTAAGGACTGTGTCTGCCCGGCTTGCGGGCGCCCGGATCCGGAAGCGGTGCGCAAATATGGGATGTGCAGGGAGTGCATGGCGAAGGTGGGCGAATTTTGCAGGCGTTGCGGAAAAGAGGCGGGCGCCCAGGTTCGCAAAAACCGGGGCCTGTGTGACGCCTGCGCCAAACAGGCTTAGAACAACAAATGAGATTACAAAGGGGAAGGTAGCGAGATCATGGGCAGGCGGTTAGCGGCACCGCGTCAAAAAACGGGAGACGCAAGGCCACAGGAAGCGAGGCGCCGGACCAGGGCGGTCCAGGTTGGCGGTGTAACGATTGGCGGCGGCGCGCCGATCTCGGTCCAATCCATGACCAATACTGATACCAGGGACCCCGGGGCCACGGTCGCCCAAATTGCGCGGCTGGAGGAAGCCGGGTGTGAGATAGTCCGGGTCGCGGTACCCGACATGGAAGCGGCTAAAGCTCTTGGAGAGATCAAAAAACGCATCCGGCTGCCTCTGGTGGCCGATATTCATTTCAACTACAAATTGGCGCTGGAAGCCATCGCGCAAGGTGTGGACAAGCTAAGAATAAATCCCGGCAACATCGGTGAGCGCTCCCGGGTTGAGGCTGTGGTTAAAGCCGCCAGGGAGCGCGGTATCCCAATCAGGGTTGGCGTTAACGCTGGCTCGCTTTCCAAACCTTTGCGCGAAAAGTACGGGCGCGCCACCGCAACCGCCCTGGTGGAAAGCGCCCGTGAACATCTGGCGATCCTGGAGGATCTGGATTTCCACGATATAGTAATCTCCCTGAAAGCTTCCGACGTTCCCACCGCTATCGAAGCTTACCAGATGCTGTCCAGCCTCGTGGATTATCCACTGCATGTGGGAATAACCGAAGCTGGCACCCAGCGTTCGGGCACTATCAAGTCGGCGGTGGGGATCGGTTCGATCCTGAGCCAGGGTATCGGGGACACAATTCGAGTTTCCCTAACAGGTGATCCCGTAACCGAGGTGCACGTGGGTTTCGAGATCTTGAAGGCTTTGAACTTGCGGGAACGGGGTCCGGTAATCATCTCCTGTCCCACCTGCGGACGGTGCGGGATCGATCTGGCGGCGATTGCCGCCGAGGTTGAAGATCGTACCCGCAACCTGGCGGATCCAGTGCGGATTGCGGTGATGGGATGCGTGGTAAACGGGCCGGGAGAGGCTCAGGAGGCCGATATCGGGATTGCCGGGGGAAAAGGGGAAGGACTTGTCTTTCGCGGTGGCGAAATAGTTAGGAAGGTCAAAGCCGACCAGTTGGTCTCAGCTCTCATGGAGGAGCTGGAGGTTTGGCGGAAGAGCAGATCTACCACTTGGCCCAGGCCGGAAAGACCAGGGCTTGGCTGCTGCCGGGAGGAGATGGAATGAAGGCAACGGTCATCATACCCGCGTATAACGAAGAAAAAAGGATTGCCAGAGTGATCCACACTGCGCTGGAGACGCCCGGCGTGGAGAATGTTATTGTTATTGACGACGGTTCATCGGATCACACGGCCAGGGTGGCCAGGCATGCCGGAGCGCAGGTAATCTCCCTTCCGACCAATCTGGGCAAGGGCGGCGCCATGCGGGCCGGCGCGGTGGCCACCACCAGCGAATTTCTGGTTTTCTTGGACGCGGATCTGGTTGGGCTTACCCAGGATCATATTCGTTCGCTATTGGAGCCAGTGGTGGACGGGAAGGCGGATATGACCATCGGGCTTTTTGGAGAGGGGAGGCGGTCCACGGATCTGGCCCAGAAGATTACCCCTTTTCTTACCGGCCAGCGGGCCATGCGACGGGAGATGTTCCTTGGGATCCCCGGCATTGAAGATGCCCGGTTTGGAGTGGAAATGGTCCTCACCCGTTACGCCAAAGAGAATAATCTGCGGGTGCAAGATGTCCGCCTGCCCGGGATGACCCAGGTTATGAAGGAAGAGAAACGGGGATTTGTGAAGGGATTCCAGGCAAGGATGAAGATGTACTGGGAGGTCCTAAAATCGTTGCGTTGACGCCCAGAGAGCTGACTATAGCACAGGGAGGGCCTGGAATGGCACAAGTCCTTTTGCAACAATTGAATATTCCTGAATACCTTGGCAGCGCTCTGGAAGGAGCGAGCCTGGCAAGAGTAGTCGTACGCCGGAAGGAGCGCGTCTGGGAACTCCACCTGAAGTCGCAGCGGCAAATCGATCCCAAAATATGCGAGGCTCTCCAGAACAGGCTTAATGAAGAGTTTGGGTCACTGGCCAGGGTGGTATTATGCATTGAAGGCGGGGCCATGGACGGACCCGTTGGTGCGTCAATGGATGCGCCCATTGATGCATCCCTTGACGCCCCCGAGAAGGAGTACCTGGATCGGGTGCTCAAAGAAGCCCGGCTGGTTCAGGAAGAAGAAAAACGCGCCAAAGCCTCTGACACGGACGAGGTGATCGCCGGCCGGCGTATCAAAGCCGATGCCGTGCCGCTACGGCAATTGGTGGAAGAGGAGCGCAGCGTAGTGGTTACCGGCGAGATCTTCCACCTGGAGGTGAAAGATCTTAAAAGCGGCCGGAGGCTGGTGACCTTTGATCTTACGGATTATACCGATTCCATCACGGTCAAGATCTTCGAGGAAGAGAACGCTCAAGAAGGGGAGGGTATCGCCGCCAGGCTCAGCGAAGGCCTGTGGGTGAAGGTCCGCGGTCCGGCGCAGATCGACCGGTTTACGCAGGAACTAACCCTGATGGCCAACGACATTATGAGAGTTCCTCCGCTGGAGACCAGGAGCGACAATGCGGTGGAGAAGCGGGTGGAACTTCACCTGCACACCAAAATGAGCGCTATGGATTCTACGACGGAGGTGGTGGACGCCATCAAACTTGCCGCCAGGTGGGGGCATGGCGCATTGGCCATCACCGACCACGGCGTGGTGCAAGCCTTTCCGGACGCCGCTGAAATCGCCGGGAAGCTGGGCGTAAAGATCCTTTACGGCATGGAGGGATATCTAGTCGATTCCGCCGAAAAGATTCCCTCGAAGAAGGCGGAAATGGACGGGGCCGGGAAACAGGAAGAGAAAGAGCACAGCTACCACATTATCCTTTTAGCCCAGAATATGACCGGGTTGCACAACCTCTACAGGCTGGTTTCCCGGGCGCATCTCGATTATTTTTACCGCCATCCGCTTCTTCCCCGGCAGGTTCTCAACCAGCATCGGGAAGGGTTAATTATTGGGTCGGCTTGCGAGGCCGGGGAACTCTTCCAGGCGATGCTGGCCGGGAGTTCCGAGGAGGAACTGGAAAAGATCGCCGGCTTTTATGACTACCTTGAAATCCAACCGTTGTGCAACAACCAGTTTCTGATCCGGGAGCAGAAGGTTGCCAGCGAAGAGGACCTGATGGATTTGAACCGCCGGCTGTACCGCCTGGGGAAACGCCTCGGCAAACCGGTGGTTGCCACCGGCGATGTGCACTTTTTACGACCCGAGGATGCCATCTACCGCCAGATCCTTCTGGCCGGCCAGGGTTACAACGATGCCGACCGGCAGCCTGGGCTGTACCTGCGGACCACGGAAGAGATGCTGGCCGAGTTTGCCTATCTTGGCGAAGCAGAGGCGTATGAAGTGGTAATTACTGCTCCCCGAGCGATTGCCGATCGGGTGGAGGCCATCAAACCCATTCCCGACGAACTTTATGCCCCAAAGATTGAGGGGGCGGAAGAACAGATCCGGGAGATGACCTACGCTACCGCTCACAGGCTCTATGGCGATCCTTTGCCGGAGATCGTCGCCAAAAGACTGGAGAAGGAACTCAACTCGATTATCAACAACGGTTTTGCCGTATTGTACCTGATCGCTCAGAAACTGGTGAAAAAATCCCTGGACGACGGGTATCTGGTGGGGTCGCGGGGGTCGGTGGGATCGTCCCTGGTGGCCACCATGTGCGGGATCACCGAGGTGAATCCGCTCCCGCCGCACTATCTTTGCCCGGACTGCCATTATCATCAATTCATTGCGGATGGCAGCGTGAGTTCCGGCGTGGATCTGCCGGATGCCGATTGCCCGAAGTGCGGGACCAAGCTGCGCAAGGACGGTCATGATATTCCCTTTGAAACTTTTCTCGGCTTTGAGGGGGATAAGGTCCCGGATATTGATCTGAACTTCTCCGGCGAGTATCAGAACGTGGTGCACAAGTACACCGAGCAGCTTTTTGGCAAGGACTTCGTCTTTCGGGCCGGAACCATCGCCACTCTTGCGGACCGTACCGCCTATGGCTTTGTAAAAAAGTTTCTTGAGGAACGGGGTATCAAGGCCCGTTCGGCGGAGGTAAACCGGCTCGTGCGGGGTTGCAGCGGGGTGAAGCGGACAACCGGGCAGCATCCCGGCGGGGTCATGGTGGTGCCGCGCGGGCAGGAGATCTACAATTTTTCGCCTATTCAGTACCCGGCCAACGATCGGGAGGCAGGGACGATTACCACCCACTTCGACTACAAGTCCATCAGCAGCCGTCTGGTAAAGTTAGATATCCTGGGCCATGACGACCCAACAGTGATTCGCATGCTCCAGGATGTAAGCGGCCAGGATCCAAGGCAGGTCCCCCTGGACGATCCAGCTACCATGCGCCTCTTTTCCAGCGTTGAGCCACTGGGAGTGGCGCCGGAGCAGATCGGCAGCAACGTGGGGACCTACGGGGTGCCGGAGTTTGGTACCAGGTTTGTCCGTGGGATCCTGGAGAGCACCCGGCCGAAAACCTTCAGCGATCTGGTGCGGATTAGCGGCTTTTCCCACGGTACGGCGGTCTGGGCTGGAAACGCCGAGGAATTGATTAAAAGCGGCAAGGCGACCCTGGCCGAGGCCATCTCCACCCGCGATGACATCATGCTTTATCTGATCTACCGCGGGTTGCCGCCCAAGACGGCCTTCAAGATCATGGAACAGGTCCGCAAGGGGAAGGGGCTTAAAAAAGAGGACGAAGAAGTAATGCGGGCCCACAACGTGCCCGACTGGTATATCGATTCCTGCCAAAGGATCCAGTACATGTTTCCCAAGGCCCATGCCGTAGCCTACGTGACCATGGCCTACCGCATCGCCTATTTCAAGGTGAATTATCCTGGCGCCTTTTACTGCACCTATTTTACGGTCCGGGCCGACGAATTTGACGCGGATCTGGTGGTCAAGGGGTTGGATACCATTAACAGGACCATGGAGGAGATCGAGCGCAAGGGCAATGATGCCACGGCGAAGGAGAAGAACCTGATTACTATTTTGGAAGTAGTCCGGGAAGCCATGGCCAGAAAGATCAAATTTCTGCCGGTTGATCTCTATGAATCCGATGCACGCAAGTTCCTGCTGCGAGAGGACGGCGGGGCGTTGTTGCCGCCTCTGGCAAGCCTGCAGGGGCTCGGCGACGCGGCGGCCAGAACGATTGTCGAGGCTCGCCGGGAGGCGCCCTTTACTTCCGTTGAAGATTTGCGGGTTCGAGCCAAGCTTTCCAAAACGGTAATAGATGTGTTGAGGGCGCACGGTTGCCTGCAAGGCATGCCCGAGACGGATCAGATGACGCTGTTTAAGTTTTAAAATTGGAACGCGACCTTGGCGATGGTCTGCTCGATGATGTAGCTCTTGCCGGGCTCTCTGGCGGTAAGCTCCAGATTCCAGAACTTCACCTCGGCGACCACGTTGTCGGCGAATTTGTACTCCACGCCCGCCTTGCGGGTGATGGCCAGCCCTGGGTTGGCGACCCCGACGTATTTATCGGAATAAGTCCAGGGCGCCTGCGCAAAGGAGATCCCTTTGTCGGCGTAGTTCCAGGCGGCCAGGAAGGTCAGGCGATCATTGACTGCGTGGCTGAAGTTAACCCCGTACTCTCTGTTGTCGACAGCGGGTTGATCGGCGGCCTTGAGGGACTTGGCCTGGTCGTAAGCGCCGAAGAGTTCCAGGGTGGAAGGTCCGAACTTTAGCGCCTTTTTGAGCCCGGCTGAGGCCACCCGCGTCTCCTCGGAAGTGGCGACATCGGTGCGCGCCTCCCACCCGGCAGCGGCCAGGCTGGCTCCCGCGGTATAGGTAGCGGGTTTTTTGTCGTATACTCCGGTGCCCAGGCTCAGGCCCACCGCCCCGAGGCGGCTGGAAAGCCGCACCTGGTAGCCGGCGCGGTTCCGGGCGCCGGCATCGTATCCTTTCGTATCCCGGTCGTGGAAATACCAGGCTGGCTGGATTCCACGAAAGTTCTTGGCGTTTTCGTAACCAGCCTCCAACAAAACAGGGCCGAAGTTCCTGGAAATGTTGCCCCGCAGCAGGGTACCTTCAAACTCGTCATTGGTCGCGGCGTCCGCCCGGAGGTCAAACCCGGCGACACTCCCTCCGGTCTCCATGGCCACGATCATGTTGCGCTTGGTCTTTTCAAAGCGGTCGGGCTCCAGGTACTCTTCAACCCCGATATAGGTGTTCAGCGGCGCGCCGAAGAGGCCGGTCTTTCTGATGGCCGTATAACGGAAGTCGTGCTGGTAATCTTTCGACGTGTCCGTGGGGGTTTGTGGATCCCAAACGGGAAGAGGGATCCCCTTGCTGTCCATCCGCTCGGTCCGCTGGCCCACGCCAAAGAAATGGCTGCCGGCCTCTACCGTGATCCCGCCGAAGTTATAGTCTTCCGGGCTGGCGGGGTTGTGGTAGTATAAAAAGTCCTTGAAGCCGATAATCCGCTTTTCCCCAACCTCCGCGGTAAAATGTTCCGTTTTGAGCGACCCTTCCAGGCTATTCAAAGTCAAGGGAATCGAATCCGTTACCCGGACGCCTTCCAGGTAACCCGCTCCGAAGTAATTGGCCGCCAGCCCGATGGACAGCCTGGCCTCCAGGCCTCCTTTGACGGCGGCCAGGTTCAGCCCGAAGGTCTGGCGAATGTATTCGTCGTAATTGAAGAGGTCTTCTTCATCAAGGCGGTTGTCGCCGTTGGAGTAAAGCTTGAAGGGGTCTTTGTAAAGAATAGCGCTGGCCCCTGGGGAATGGATATTGGTGACCTTGATGTCAAAACCGGTTTCGGCGGACAATGTAAGCCGGGGCGCCTCCAAAGCGGGAGGGGACGCATCTTTTTCCTGAGTTGCCGGCGGTACTGGTTCCTCGGCATATCCCGCAACTGATGCCGCTGCCAGAAACGATAAAACCAGAGTGGCCGTTGAAAGGAACCTTTGAAATTGATGCACTTGACTTGCCTCCGTTTAATGAACTTACTAAAATTTAACGGAAAAAAGGGTGCTGTTGGCGTTAACATGCCTGGCGGAATAGACACCGATGGCTGCCCCGGCCAGGACATCCGAAGCCCAGTGGGCGTTCACATAGATCCGTGAAATGCCCACTACTGTCGCTGTACCGTAAAAGTACCACTTATACCTGGGGTATTGCCGGGCGAGGACTTCGGCCAGGGCGAAGGCCGTGGCGGTATGCCCGGACGGCATGGCATCGTATGTCTCTTTTAAAGTGAACCATTCATTCTCCTGGCCAGCGCCCGTCTCGGGCCGGGGCATTCCGACAGCAATTTTTAAGACGCGGGTGGCCAGCCCGGCGTAAACCACGGCGTTGGCAGCTTTATACGCGGTTTCCTCTTCCCCGGCCAGGTAGAAAACCCCGGCGATTCCAAGATCCACCGCACCGTCGCCCAGCCAGGTGATCTTGTCCATAAAGGCGTTGATCTCCGGGGTGCGCATCTTTTGGTCCACATGGTTATAGATCTCCACGTCATGGCGCATCAGATAGGCAGTTCCCAGAATAATCCCCGACGTTTTTATCGGGTCAAGTTTAAGGGGTGATAAGTAGATATTTTTCAAATCTGCCGCCACGGTTGTCCTGGTTATCTTCTCGTCGGGCGGCAACTCAGCCGGCACCAGGGTGGTGGCGGCCCGAGCAGCGGATGCGTCGCGCGGAAGCGGCGCAAATAACGCTCCCAGGACCACCAGGAGAATAAGGCATCTCAAGGATGATTGCCTAACCAGATATCTCACTCCAAACTTAAATATGTTTTGGCACGCGCCCCGTGTTCTGCAAGTTTTTCCGTTTCCAGAACAATGTTCCTCGTTATCCATAAAAATCCTCCTTTCGGGCGAAAAAGCAAATTTTTCCCCAGAGCAGGAAGCGATGGGAAAAAATAAAAGCCGGGGAAACCCCGGCAATCTGGGCAAGGCCTGCAAAAAAGCCTGGAATAAACGCCTCTATAGTGTACAAGAATGACAGGAAAGGTTCATGGAGATCAAAGCACTCCCAAAATCTTTTTTCTCTCTTTTTCTTTCTCCTCGTCCCTGATTACTTGGCCAGGCCATCGCGGGTCAAACCGCGGTAGGTGGCCATGACGCGCCTCACGTAATTTTGGGTTTCCGGAATATCCGGAACGCTGTCCTGCACCCGCAACGCGCCGGCGTTATAAGCAGCAAGCGCGAGTTCAACGTTGCCGCGGTATTTGACCAGCAGCGACTTGAGGTAACGCATTCCCGCCGGGATATTTTCGGCGGGATCCAGAAGGTCTTGCACCCCCAGAGCCCGGCCGGTGGCCGGCATGATCTGCATTACCCCCCGAGCCCCCGTGCTTGACACCGCCTTCGGATCAAAATCCGATTCGGTCTTGGCCACCGCGATGGCCAGATGATGGTCAAGCTGGGTCTCCTTGGAGCTTGTCCAGATCAGTTTGGCGTACTGTTCGGCTTGAGCTTCATCAATGCTGCTGTTCAGAGCGAGGATGGCCTCCTTGATCCGCCAGATTTGTAAAAGCTCATACGGCTGCGTATCCGGGAGTGGCCATTCCGCCGGCTGGACGAGCACCGACCCAAAGGTCAGCCCGCCCACCAATGCCACGGCAAGGACAAACGTCAATATCCGTATCTTGCGCAATCAGCTCCCCCTCCGTGGTATATTTGACGTTTGTTCCAGCTTTTCTCTGCCTTGCCCGCATTTACCATTGTAATCGATCCACTTCAGGATTGCAAATGGACTCAAACCTGTTAAGCTTCCAATTGCTTAAAATCTCTTTTTACTTCTCCGCTGGACGCCGCCTCGGACATATTATCTCTATTATAGATATTGATTGACAAAAGATTTGCAAGGATTTTCTAAAGCAACGGCGAAGATGAATGTTTGGAAACGGGGAGATGAGAAGATGCAGGCAAAAAAATTTCTGGAATTAAGCCTCCTGGTTGTGGTGATGGTGCTTCTTATGGCCCGGAGTTCGCTGGCGCCGGGAATGTCGGATCTGGCTGTAAATCTGTTGCGTGGAGCATCCTTTGGGCTATTTATCGTTCTTTTGGTGCGGCAATTTTGGGATACCGGGCGTCCGGCCCTCTTCTTCGTCTTTGCGGCCGCCCTGGGGTTTGCCGTTCCTTCCGAGGAGATCCTCCCCGCCGCCAGTCTGGTAGGAGGAAAGTTCCTATCCACGGCGGAGGTGGGCTGGTTTTTCCTGGTAAAGGTAATCCCTCTTTTAGCTTTTGGTTTTCTGATTCAAGAGATTGCCAAACAAAAAGGATAACAAAATCCTTTACACATTCTCGAAGATCTGGTTGCAATTATAATCAGAAAGTGATACAATACTACTGTCACGATGCGATGTTGTGTAGCAAGTGCGAGCGGTTGTCGAGTGAAGAGTGGGTGAAACCCACTCTTTCGTTGTATAGGCTGGTGCATTAAGCGATACGAGCAGGGCTAAAATAGAAAAGACTGGGAAAGAGGTGCTCTTTCGAGCGTGAGCCGGGATAAAAACGACCGGAAAAAAAGTGGATCGATGCCTGCCAGCGCGGCGCCGGAAAAGGTCAGGCAAATTGTGTTGGATTGCGTTGCGCCGATCGCCCGTGAAGAAGACGTTGACCTTGTGGATGTGGAGTTTGTCAAAGAGGGCGGCCAATGGTTTCTCCGGGTGTATATCGACAAACCCGGCGGGGTAACCATCGACGACTGCCAGGCGGTGAGCGAGCCACTCAGCGCGGAGTTGGACAGGCTGGATCCCATTCCGTACAGTTACACGCTGGAGGTTTCCTCGCCGGGACTGGAAAGGCCTTTGCGCAAAGTTGCCGATTACGTCAGGTTTACCGGCCGGATGGTCCGGATCAAAACCTTTGAGCCAATCAACGGCAGGAAGGAATGGCAGGGCCGGCTGATAGAATTGATAGACGGAGAGGTACGGTTGGAAACACAAACGGGGTTGTTGGTCGTTCCTCTCGGCAAGATCGCCAAGGCAAACCTGGCCGTTGAGTTTTAAGAGACTATTTGATCTATCGCACACGGGGAGGTACAGATGATGAATTTGGAGCTCATGCAGGCTCTAAATGAATTGATGTATGATCGGGGGATTTCGCGAGAGGTGCTGATGGAGGCCATCGACGCCGCCATTGTTTCAGCCTACAAGCGCAATTACAATTCCGCGCAAAATGTCCGGGTTCAGCTCGATGAAAAGAGCGGCCAGATTAAGGTCTTCGCCTGCAAAACGGTGGTGCCCGAAGTAGAAGATCCACGGCTGGAGATGTCCCTCCCCGAAGCGCGGGCCATCAATCCCAGTTACGAACTGCAAGATGTAGTGGAGGTGGAGGTGACTCCCCGGGATTTTGGCAGGATTGCCGCCCAAACCGCCAAGCAGGTGGTGGTTCAGCGGATCCGTGAGGCGGAAAGAGAACTAATCTTTGATGAATACTCCAACAAACAGGACGACATCGTGACCGGCATTGTGCAGCGCCACGAGCAGCGCAACGTACTTGTCGATCTGGGCAGGATCGAGGCTGTCCTGACTCCGTCCGAACAGATGCCGACTGAAAATTACCGGCACGGCGACCGGATCAAGGTTTATATCGTGGAGGTACGAAAAACCCCCAAAGGGCCGTCGGTTCTTATTTCACGTACTCATCCCGGACTGTTGAAAAGGCTTTTCGAGTTGGAGGTTCCGGAGATCTACGAAGGGATCGTGGAGATCAAGTCGGTAGCCAGGGAGGCCGGGTACCGGTCCAAACTGGCGGTGGCGTCCAGAGATCCTAACGTGGACCCGGTGGGGGCTTGTGTCGGCCAGAAGGGTGGCCGGGTGCAAACCATTGTCAATGAGCTGAGAGGCGAGAAGATCGATATTGTAGCGTGGGATGCGGATATCGCGCGTTTTGTGGCCAATGCTCTCAGTCCGGCCAAGGTGGTATCGGTTTACCCCAATGAGACCACGAAAGTGGCCAGGGTAGTGGTGCCGGATCACCAGCTTTCGCTGGCGATTGGCAAGGAAGGGCAAAATGCCCGTCTTGCGGCGCGGCTTACGGGGTGGAAGATCGATATCAAGAGCGAAAGCCAGATGGCGGAGATCCTTGAACAAGAAGAGTTGAGCCAGGACGAGGCAACCTTGACCAAGCCGGAATGGGAGCCGGAAACAGTGGCGGAGCCGGTGAACCGGCAGGTTGAGGAGCCGGCCTCTGAGGCGGCCGAGCCGTTAACCGTCGCCGCCCAGCCGGCGGGAGTTGAACCCGAAACCGATGAGGTTGATGGGGATGAAGTTGATGAGATTGATGTGGATCTTTTGGACTCGCTGGTAGCGGAGCTCATTGGCGGAGCGGAAAAGGGCAAAAAGAGCGTGGAACCTCCTCCCGAACCCGCCAAACCTAAAAAGACGAAGAAAGCCGCTGCACCGAAGGAGAAGCCGGTCATCTTAAGAGATTTGAAAGAGTTGGAACTGCTGACACTGCCTGGTGAAGAACCGGGCCGGCAAGAGGATGAAGACGGGGTTTCCACGGACGGCTCCACGACCGGTGAACCGCAAACGGAACCCTCAAAGACCAGGAAAAAGGCGACCAGATCTCGAAAGAACTGATCTTACATTGTGGGTGAAAGATCATGCCGAGAGTAAGGAGAATTCCACAACGGACCTGTGTAGGGTGCCAGACGGTTCGATCCAAGAAAGAACTGGTCAGGGTGGTGCGTACCCCGGAAGGGGACGTGCTGGTGGACCCTTCCGGCAAAAAATCCGGCCGGGGAGCCTATCTTTGCCCAAATTTGGAATGCCTCCAGGCGGCAATTAAGGGTAAACGCCTGCAAAAGGCGCTTGAACAGGCTATTTCCGACGAAGTATTTCAAGCGCTGGCTCTCCGTCTTGGCGCCGCGGCGGACTCAATGGCGGCTGAAAGGGGACCGAAAGAGTAGCTTGCAAGATGACGAGCGTTCCATGGAGATCGATACCGGCAAGGCTCTTGTGTTGTTGGGTTTTGCGCAAAAAGCCGGAAAGGTGATCTCCGGCGATACTGCGGCACAAGAGGCCATATTACGGGGGAAGGCAAAATTGGTTATTGTTGCGGAAGATGCCGCCCAGAGTACACGGAACAATTTTCTGCATTTGAGCAACCGACAGGGTGTAAAAGTAATCTTTTACGCAAAAAAAGAAGTTCTCGGCCATTACATCGGCAAACCCCCCCGCGCGGTAGTAGTGGTCACAGAAACCGGATTTGCGCGGTCGATCCAGGAGGCGATGGAAAGAAAAACGAAAAGGGCTGATGGACCAATATGATGGGGGTGAGCCACTGATGGGGAAAACGAGAGTTTACGAATTAGCCAAAGAGCTTGAGGTCAATACCAAAGATCTTATTGAACTTTTACAAAAGCTGGGCGCGGATGTCAAAAACCACATGAGCGTCGTGGAGGAGAATCTGGCAAAGCGGATCAGCGCCAGCGTCGCTGCAAAGCGACAGGAACGAAGCAAGACCGCCGCGGCGGCTAAGACTAAGACTCCGGCCGCGGCACCAGTTGCCGTACCGGCGGCCGGTCAACAGGTTAAAACGGAGCCGGCGGTGTCAGTTCAAACGCCGGCGCCAGCCGCAAAGGCTGCTCCTGCACCGGCTCCGAAAACTGCGGAGGCGCCGGCGGGACAACAGCCGGTAAGACCGGCGGCGCAGCCCAGGCCTCAACCGCAAGGAGGGGGTGACAGGCCATCCCCTGCTAATGCGCCGGCAAGACCGATGGAGAGCGGAAGGCAGCCGGCGCCCGGTGGGCCGAAGCCACCAATGCGTGAGAAGCAACCCGGTTTTGACAGGGGGCGGCCGGTTCAGCCTGGGCCTTCTGGCGGGCGGCCCGCGTTTGCGGAAAGACCGCGTGGCGAACGGGGCGCTTTTGGTGAGCGGGGTTCAAGGCCGTTTAGGCCGCGCGATGAGCGAAGGCCGGAACGCGGTCCCAGGCCTGAGGCCGGCCAGGGGGGTAGGCCTTTCGGCGGCGAGCGCCAGCGCCCAGGCGCTCCTTATCAAGGAGGACCCGGAAGAGACCGGCAACGTCCGGCAGGCGGGCGCGGTCCAGCGGTAATCCCGCCCCCGCCGGCGGAAGCCGCCAGGGAAGCCGAGCAACGCCGCGCCCCGGCCAAGAACAGACGGGATTTTGAGCGGCGCGACCGGGCCTGGAACGAGGAAAAAGAGGCAGCGGCCAAGATTGAAGCTCTTCGCCGGGGTGGCAAACTTCCCGGTAAAAAGGAGCAAAAAGCCGCCAACAGATCAAGGGGCGTGGCGGTTGGCGCGCCGCCCAAGCCTCCGGCTCCGGTGAAACGTGGCCGCCTGTTGCTTCCGCCGGAACTCACCGTTAAGGAACTGGCGGCCAAACTGGCGATTGATAGCGGCAAGCTGATCAAAAAGCTCATGGATCTCGGTATTTTGGCCACCATAAATCAGGTTGTGGATTCCGACGTCGCGCAACTGGTGGCTACCGAGCTCGGTTTTGAGCCTGAAGTGGAAGTTCCCAAGGACGTCGAAGCCATGTACCTGGGTGATACCGAGGATCCTCCGGAAACCCTGCAACCGCGGTGGCCGGTGGTGACCATCATGGGCCATGTGGACCATGGCAAGACGTCACTTCTTGACGCCATCAGGGAGACGAGGGTTACCGCCGAGGAAGCCGGCGGCATTACCCAGCATATCGGGGCTTACCAGGTGGATTTAAAAGGCAAGAAGATCACCTTTTTGGATACCCCCGGCCACGAAGCTTTTACGGCCATGCGGGCTCGCGGTGCGCAGGTGACGGATATTGCCGTTTTGGTGGTGGCCGCCGACGATGGGGTGATGCCTCAGACGGTGGAAGCCATTAACCATGCCAAGGCGGCCAATGTGCCGATTATTGTGGCCATCAACAAGATGGATAAGCCCAACGCCAACCCGGACCGGGTAAAGCAGGAACTTACCGAATACGGCCTTGTTCCCGAGGAATGGGGCGGCGACGTGATCTGCGCGCCGGTCTCGGCCTTGCGCAAAGAAGGTCTAGATAACCTTCTGGAGATGATCCTTCTGGTGGCGGAGATGCGGGAGCTAAAAGCCAACCCCAACCGCTCCGCCAGAGGCGTGGTGGTGGAAGCCGAATTGGACAAGGGGCGAGGCCCCGTGGCCACCGTCCTGATTCAGAAAGGGACCTTGAACATCGGCGACTCAGTGGTCGCCGGCAATGTGGCCGGCCGGGTGCGCGCCATGTTCAATGACAAGGGAAAACGGGTTAAGAAGGCCGGCCCCGCCATGCCGGTGGCGGTGTTGGGCCTGGAAGACTGCCCGAAGGCGGGGGACGTCTTTGTGGTCTCCACCGACGAGCGGGGCGCCCGTCTGGTGGCCAACTTGCGGCAGGAGAAGTCCCGCCAGGAGAACCTCCAGAAGAGCAGCCGGCTGAAGCTGGAAGACCTCTTCAGCAAGATAAAGGAAGGGGAAGTCAAGGTCCTGAACATCATCCTCAAGGCGGATGTGCACGGATCGGTGGAAGCCGTCCGGGAATCCTTGGAACGGCTGGGCAACGATGAGGTGAAGGTCAAGGTGATCCACGGGGGGATTGGGGCCATCTCCGAAACAGACGTAATGCTGGCTTCGGCCTCCAATGCGATCATCATCGGGTTTAACGTCCGGCCTGATACAAATGCTAAAAAGATTGCCGAACGGGAGAATGTGGATATCCGGCTCTACCGGGTGATCTACAATGCCATCGATGATGTAAAGGCGGCATTGGCCGGCATGCTCGAGCCGGAATTCAAGGAAGTGACCCTGGGAAGGGCGGAGGTCAGAGCCACCTTCCGGGTGCCCAAGGCCGGCACGGTGGCCGGCTGTTATGTGACCGAGGGCAAGATCCTGCGGAGCGCGGACGTCCGGATCCTGCGCGACAATGTAGTAATCCACGAAGGTAAGATTGAATCCCTGAAGCGCTTCAAGGACGACGCCCGGGAGGTCGTTCAAGGGTATGAGTGCGGCATCGGCATCGAAAATTTCAATGACATCAAGGAAGGCGATGTGATCGAAGCCTTCCAGATGGAGGCCGTGAAACGGCAGATCTAACCGCACCGGTAAGGGTTGATGGGCTTGACTGTGGGAGTGTGCACCTTAACGCTCTGGTTGCCGGAGTGCCAGTCGCTCAAGGACAAGCGGCGGGTGCTTCAGAGACTGATAGACCGGGTGCGCAACCGGTTTAATGTGGCGGTGGCCGAAGTTGGGGGCCAGAACACCTGGCAAACGGCCGTGCTGGGAATTGCTTGTGTCAGCAATTCCCGCCGTCACGCTGATGAAATCCTGGCCAGACTGGCCGATTTTGTCCGGGAGTGTGGGGAACTCGAAGTAACTGGTTGCGAGGTTGAGCTATTGTAGCCATGGAAGGTGGAAGAGATGACTACACAACGAATCGAGCGACTCAAAGAGCAGCTCAAGATAGAGATCAGCGATATTTTTCAAAAGGAGCTCAAGGACCCACGGGTAGGATTTGTCAGCATCACGGACGTGGAAGTTTCGGGCGATCTGCGCCATGTGAAGGTATTTGTCAGTATCATGGGAGATGATGAGACCAAGGCGCAGACCATGGAGGGGTTGGAACGGGCCACGGGTTTTGTCCGCACCGAGATCGGCAAACGGATCCGCCTTCGCCATACCCCTGAAATCCGTTTCAAGATGGATGATTCCATGGAAAGAGGCGCCAGGATCTTTCAGTTGCTCAACCAGGTAAAGGATGAGCAATCCAGGGATGCATCCAACAGTGCCGTCGAGGGGCCGCGAAGCCCACAGCCGGGTGAAAGCGGCAAACAGGCGCCGCCGGAGGAAGAGGAGACGGGCTCGACTGGGGGAAATGGGACTTGAATGCGGAAGAGAGCCACAAGAAGCAGATAAATCTGGTTCTCCGCGCCTTAAAGCGGGGCCGGAAGTTCTTACTCACCTCCCATGTTCATCCCGACGGCGACAACATCGGTTCCATGCTGGCCGTGGCCTGGATCCTGGATCATTTTGGCAAGGAATATCAGATGGTTCTCGCTGATCCAGTACCCGCCGCTTACACCTTTTTGCCGGGGACCGGCCGGATCAGTGGTCCCGACCGGTGCACTGGCGACTTCGACGCGGCGGTAATCCTGGATTGCGGTGAATTGGACAGAATCGGCGAGGTTTCCCGGTGCCTGTCAAAAGAACTGACCCTGGTCAACATCGACCATCACCTTGCCAACGGAGAATTCACGGTAAACAGGTACGTCCGGACTGAAGCTTCCGCCACCGGTGAACTCGTCTACGATCTGATCGAGACCCTGGGGTTGACCATGGATCCCGATGTGGCCATGGCGCTATACACGGCAATCCTTACCGATACCGGCACCTTCAGGTTTGCCAACACCAGCGCCCGTACGTTTCAGATCGCGGCCCGGTTGCTGGCGGTGGGGGTCTCGCCTTCGTATGTGGCTGAACAGGTCTATGATACCAAGCCGCTGGCCGGGCTGAAATTGCTCGGCGAGGTGCTCAACACCCTGGAAGTAAGCCCTTGCGGACGGATCGCCTGGTTGGTGGTCACCCGCGCCATGCTGGAAAAATACCGGGTCTCTTCCGAAGAGACCGAGGGGTTTGTGAATTACGCGAGGAGCATCGAAGGTGTACAGGTTGGATTGCTCTTTCGTGAACAGTTGGAGGGTGGAATCAAGGTTAGCTGGCGGTCCCGGGGAGAAGCCAATGTCAGCGAAATGGCCGCCCGCTTTGGTGGCGGGGGGCACGCCAGGGCCGCGGGCTGTGAGATCAAAGCCGGCCTGTCCGAAGCGATGGAGAGGGTGTTTGCAGTAATTCAGGCGACCCTGGATGCCCGGCGGTAAGATGGCGGGATACGGATACCAAGCGTTGAAAGAAGCAGAATGGTGAGACAGGACATGGAGGGATTTTTGAACCTTCTCAAACCACCGGGCATGACCTCGCACGATGTGGTGGCTTACGTCCGTCGGCTCACGGGGGCTAAGAAGGCCGGCCATGCCGGCACCCTGGACCCGGCGGCGGCCGGCGTGTTGGTGGTCTGCCTCGGGCAGGCCACCAAAATGGCAGCCTTTCTGACTGAACAAGAAAAATCCTACCGGGGCGAGATGATCCTCGGTGCAGCCACCGACTCCCAGGACGCTTCCGGCCAGGTGATCGCCCGGCGTGACGATTTTGCGATTTCGCCGGAGGATCTCACCGGCATCTTTGCGCAGTTTACCGGTGAACTCTTGCAGGTTCCCCCCATGGTCTCCGCGGTGAAGCACCACGGGCGGCGTCTTTATGAATTGGCTCGCGCCGGCCAGGTCGTGGAACGCCAGCCGCGGCCGGTTACCATTCACCGGCTGGAATTGGTGGAGGTCATACCCGGCCCGGAACAAGCGGCAAAAGATCGTTTCGGCCCCGGTACCCGGGTAATCTTCGACGTCACCTGTTCCAAGGGTACTTACGTGCGTACGCTCTGCAACGATATGGGAGAGCAACTTGGTTGCCTGGCGCATCTGGGGTTTTTGATCCGCACCAGAACCGGCTCTTTCGAACTCAGTGACAGCCGGACGCTGGAAGAACTTGCCGCGGCGGTGGAAGCCGGTGGCGCGGCCAGATATCTTTTGCCCCTCGACTGGGCGCTCCGGGGCTTACCCGCCGTAATGTGCAAACCTGGCGCGGCAGGCGCGGTGCGAAACGGCGCAGTGCTGCATCCTCCGGGGGTGGACAAGCAGGACGGCGGGATTTTGCCGGGAATGCAGGTCCGTGTTTACGGTCCGGCGGGGGAGTTTATTTCCGTGGCCAGGGCCGAGACAAACGCCGCCGGGATGAGTTTCAGACCCGTGCGGGTCTTCCAATTGTCAAATCAGAAATAGGTGGGGTAACATGATCCTCGTTTCAGGTTTTGAAGAACTGGCGTCCCGGTACATCTCCCAGTGGCGCGAGCCGGTAATCGGGTTGGGGACTTTTGACGGAGTACATGTGGGCCATCAGGCCCTGCTGAGCGATGTGGTGGCAAAGGCGCGGTCCCGGGGGGGAACGTCGGCGGCTCTGGTCTTTGATAAACACCCCATGGAGGTCCTGGACCCGGCTTCCGTGCCGCCGCTTTTGACGACGAATAGCGAGAAGGCTGCTCTTATCGAGGCCCTGGGGGTTGACTATCTGGTAATGGCCAGATTTGATCGGGAGTTTGCGGCCATGCCTCCCGAGACCTTTGCCTCCAAGATTCTTGTGGGACAATTGAGGGCTGCTCAGGTAGTAGCCGGGTTTAACTACACATTTGGGGCCAGAGGTTCGGGAGACGCTGATTTTCTGATCGCCCTGGGCAAAAAGTTGGGCTTTCGCACGACCATTCTGCCTCCGGTCTATGTGGCGGATCAGCCGGTGGCCAGCAGTAATATCCGCAAGCTGCTTCAGACGGGTGAGGTCCGGCAGGCGGCGGTCGCGCTAGGGCGGCCTTACCGGGTGACCGGGAAGACGATCGCCGGTGAAGGGCGTGGCAAAACTCTGGGCTTTCCCACGGCTAACCTGGCTTGCCCGCCGGAGAAGCTCATCCCCGCTGATGGGGTCTATGCGGCCTGGGTGGAATTTCAAGGGATCACCCGGCCCGCTCTTGCGGTCTCCAGCGACAAACCCACCTTCGGGCGGAGCCAGAGGGCTTTTGAAGTCCTGGTTTTGGATTTTCAGGGAAATCTCTATGGTAAGGAACTTACCGTAAGCTTTCTGGAGAAGTTGCGGGACATTGTCGCCTTTCCCTCCGCCGAGGCGTTGGGTGCGCAGATCGAAGCAGACGTGGCCGCCACCCGCCAAATCACCGGGAATAAAGGTCAAATGCATATTTACAACACCGGCAGTTTATGTTAATATGGTGGAGGCTGGCGAGAGCGCTGGCGGAAAAGTAATAACCTCTGGCTAGGGATCTCGTTCCTCCGGCGGTTCCTTGGCTTGAGGGGATGAAAGATCAGGAGGTGAAAACGATGACATTGGCAAGTGACTCCAAACAGGCCATCATCGGAAAGTACAAATTGCACGAAAACGACACCGGTTCGCCCGAGGTGCAGATCGCGATCTTGACGGAGCGGATCAACAGCCTCACCGAGCATCTGCAAGCCCACACCAAGGATCACCATTCCCGGCGCGGGCTCTACAAGATGATCGGGCAGCGCAGGGGCCTGTTAAATTACCTGCGGGACAAAGATATCGAGAGGTACCGGACTTTGATCGATAAACTCGGTATAAGAAAGTAGGGAGCGGGTCTCCCGCTTTCTTTTTCTTTTGCCTGCACCATCCGCAGCCGATTGAATTGAATTTTTAGGTAAACAAAGGAGATAATACCTTCGTGTCGAATTAACATCTTTTGGATTCTTTTAATGGCGGATGACAAATTCGACCGGTCGGGCAAAAATGATTGTTGGTTAAGGAGGATTCTGGCTAATGCATGTATACGAGACGACGCTAGGAGGGCGGCCACTGATCCTTGAAATTGGCAAGGTAGCGCAACAGGCCAATGGAGCGGTCATGGTGCGCTATGGCGATACCGTGGTGCTGGTGACGGCGACTGCCTCGGCCACCCCTCGCGAGGGTATCGACTTTTTCCCTCTGCTGGTGGACTACGAAGAGAAGCTTTACGCTGTCGGCAAGATCCCCGGTGGGTTTATTAAACGAGAGGGGCGGCCCAGCGAGGCGGCGATCCTGGCGGCGCGTCTGATCGACCGGCCGATCCGGCCCCTGTTTCCAGAAGGGTTTCGCAACGATGTCCAGGTGATGGCCATGGTTTTATCCGTCGACCAGGACAATGTTCCGGAGATCGCGGCGATGATCGGCGCCTCCGTGGCGCTAACCATCTCGGACATCCCCTTTGAAGGGCCGATCGGCGGTGTAAAGATCGGCCGGGTGGATGGGCGGTTCGTGGTCAATCCCACCCTGGCCGAGTCTGACAAGAGCGATATCAACCTTACCGTCGCCGGTACCAAGGATGCGGTGATGATGGTGGAAGCCGGCGCCAATGAGGTCCCGGAGGAGACAATGCTGGATGCCATCATGTTTGGGCATGAGGTAATCAAGGAACTGGTGGCTTTCCAGGAGAAGGTTCGCGCCGAGATCGGCAAACCCAAGCGGGAATTTGAGCTGTTTGTGGTGGATCCGGAGACCGACAGGCTGGTGCGGGAGTTTGCCACCGCCGATATGCTGGCCGCCATCAAAACAGCGGACAAGATGGAACGCGAGGCCGCCATGGATGCCGTGCGGGAGAAGACTGTCAACCACTTTATGGAACTTTGGGGGGAAGAGTATCCAGCCAGGGCCAAGGGCGTGGCTGAAACCCTGGATGCCATTATCAAGGAAGAGGTCCGGCGGCTGATCACCGAGGAACATATTCGTCCGGACGGGCGCCGGCTCGACGAGATCCGTCCGATTTCGTGCGAAGCCGGGATCTTGCCCAGAACCCACGGTTCAGGACTCTTCACCAGGGGGCAGACCCAGGTGTTGACGGTGGCCACCCTCGGGGTGCCCTCCGATGTGCAGATCTTGGATGGACTCGGTGACGTGGAGTCCAAGCGCTACATGCACCATTACAATTTTCCGGGGTTCAGCACCGGCGAAGTGCGGCCCTCCCGGGGACCGGGACGCCGTGAGATCGGCCATGGCGCCCTTGCGGAACGGGCTTTGATCCCTGTCTTGCCACCGGAGAGCGAGTTTGCTTACACCATCCGGCTGGTCTCCGAAGTGCTCTCCTCAAACGGTTCCACCTCGCAGGCCAGTGTCTGTGGGAGCACTTTGGCTTTGATGGACGCCGGCGTTCCGATCCGCAAACCTGTGGCCGGCGTGGCCATGGGGCTTGTGAAGTATGGAGAGAACTTTACCATCCTGACGGATATCCAGGGAATTGAGGACCACCTGGGGGATATGGACTTCAAGGTGGCGGGAACCCGGGACGGTGTCACGGCTTTGCAGATGGACATCAAGATCAGCGGCGTATCCAGGGAGATCCTGCACAAGGCGCTTTTGCAGGCCAGGGAGGGCAGGATGTTCATCCTGGACAAGATGCTGGAGGCCATTGCGGAACCAAGGCCCAACCTGTCGCCTTTTGCGCCGCGGCTGGTCACCATGGAGATCGACCCGGACAAGATCCGCGACGTGATCGGGCCTGGCGGCAAGACCATCCGGAAGATCATCGAGGAGACCGGAGTGGACATCGATATTCAGGACGACGGCCGGGTCTATATTGCTTCCACCGATGAGCAGGCGGCCGCCAAGGCCATCAAGACCATCGAAGCCCTGACCCGGGACGTGCAGGTTGGGGAGATCTACATGGGCAAGGTGGTCCGAATCATGAACTTCGGCGCCTTTGTGGAGATTGCTCCCGGCAAGGAAGGGCTGGTGCACATCTCCCAACTGGCCGAACAGCGGGTTGGCAAGGTGGAGGACGTGGTCAATATCGGCGATGAACTGCTGGTCAAGGTGGTCGAAATCGACCGGCAAGGCCGGATTAACCTGTCGCATAAGGATGTGCTGCGGGCCGGGCACGAAGGCGAAGGCTGCGAGGGCGACGGGGACAGCGCCGCCGGCAATGGCGCGGGCAGCCGGCCCCGGCATGGCAGGTCCGACCGGGGGCATGACCGGTACCGGGAACGGAATTCAGACCGGCGTACCGAACGGCGACCGGACAGGTAGGGGGTTTTTGCTTCCTACGGCATGGTGGGGTTTTGTGGGAAGGGGTTATAGGGCTTAGCGATGGGCATGAGCTTGGATCGGGAGTTCGAAGTGATCCTCAACTCCACGCATGACGCGATGATTGCCGTGGATAAGTCCGGG
>JBLNCV010000085.1:0-11255 GCA_050260975.1 Syntrophothermus sp.
TTTCCCGTTCCGTAAAATTGGCCCGCACGCCCAATTGCCGGGCGATCTCGTAGGCCACGATGATCCCTCCGGTCGCCGCGCCGATCACCAGGTCAATGTTGTCGTAGCGGAAACGGTCCGCCAGTTCTTTGCAAATCCGGGCCGTATAGTGCGGGTACTGAAGCACCTGGAACTTCTCAAAATATGTGTCGCTATGCAAGCCCGATGTCAGCTTGAAATGGCCGGTCAGGTAAGCTCCCGCCTGCTTGAAGATCTGTAACACTTCCTCGTCGGTAACCATCATGAACCTCCTATACTCTGCCCTGGTGGGACCTGCCGCGCCCCGGCAGCGCCGCGCCTGTCAATTCACCGATATCTCCGACCCCCTGCTCATTCAGAAACGCTTCGATGCCATCGATAACCTCCAGGGCCGCCCGCGGGTTTACCAGATTGGCCGTGCCCACCGCCACCGCCGTGGCGCCAGCCATGATAAATTCCAGGGCGTCTTCCGCGGTCATGATCCCGCCCATTCCGATTACCGGCACCCGCACCGCCTGCGCCACCTGCCAGACCATCCGGACCGCCACCGGCTTTACCGCAGGGCCTGAGAGGCCACCCATGGTATTGCCCAGTATGGGCCTCCTGGTCTTGACGTCGATCGCCATTCCCACCAGGGTGTTGATCAGGGAAATGGCGTCGGCTCCTGCTTCTTCCACACTTCTGGCAATCGCGACGATGTCAGTGACATTCGGGGAGAGCTTGGCAACCACTGGCAGGCGGGTACTTTGCCTTACGGCGCGAATCACTTCCCCGGCCGTGGCCGGATCGGTGCCGAAAGCCAAGCCGCCGCAGCGCACGTTGGGGCAGGAGATGTTGACCTCCAGCGCCGAAACGCCTTCCACCCCATTCAACTTCGTGGCCAGCAGGGCGTATTCCTCCACGGTCTCCCCGGCAATATTTGCAAAGACTGCCAGGTCAAACCGTCGTAAAAAGGGAAGATGGTCGCCAATCAAGGCATCCACGCCGGGGTTCTGCAAACCGACCGCATTTAGTATGCCCGATGGCGTCTCCACTAGCCGGGGGGCGGGATTGCCATGCCGCGGGTGAAGAGTGGTGCCTTTCACCATAATGCCGCCCAGCCTGTTCAGATCGTACAACTCCGCGTATTCCCGGCCGTAGCCGAAGGTGCCGGATGCAACCAGCACGGGATTTTTCAACCTGATGCCCGCCAGTTCAACTTCAAGGCCGGCCACCGCCACTCACCTCCCGGAATAACCGCCGCTTTCCGTCTACCAGCTCAGTTCTTCCGTCCAGAAGACCGGACCGTCGGCGCAGACCCGCAAGGGGCCTTCCTTCCCCAGGCACGTGCAGCCCAGGCAGGCGCCTATCCCACACCCCATCCGTTCCTCCAGCGAGACCTGGCAGGGAATATCCTTGAGCGGCTCGCTCCCCTGGATCCGCCTTAACATTGGCTTTGGCCCGCAAGCATAGATGCGCGCGGGAAGAAGATGCCGATTTGCCTGGCCTCCCTCCCGCTCCGCCAGGGTCTTCTCCATCAATTCCACCACATCGCCGTGAAAACCCATGCTCCCGTCGTCGGTTGCAATATGCACCAGCGCTTCGAGAGCGTAAAACTCCTCCACCCCCAGAAGCGTTTCGGCATCCTTTGCGCCCACAAACGCCTCCACCCTTGCACCCAGGGCGATAAGCCTTTTGGCCAGAAAGACCAGGGGCGCCACCCCGATCCCGCCGCCCGCCACGAAAACGCCGCGTGGCGTTCCGGAACGGGAATCCCTCCCGGAAGAAGCCACCGCCAGATCAAAGCCCCGGCCGAGAGGCCCCAGGAGATCCACCGTGGAACCGGGCGCCAGCCCATTGAGCCATCTGGTCCCCCGCCCCGCCCTGCGCACCAGAAGGAGAACCCGGCCCGCCGCCACATCCACATCATATATGCTGATTGGCCGGCGCAACAGCGGGTCCCAGAAATCTTCCCCCCCGGAGCACCTGATATGCACAAACTGCCCGGGCACGGCCTCAGCGGCAACCTCGGGCGCCTCCAGCGCCAGAAGATGCACCCCGCCGTCCAGCGGGCGGTTTTCCCTTACCATGGCTTTACACTGAAACGGCATCGTCGTAACCTTTCTTGTAACCTTTTCCGTAACCCTTCCCACGCGCATACTCTTGCAGCGGAACAAGCTCCAGATCCCCGTTGACCTGACCGTTGCGGAGGACCTCCAGGATGGCCGCGGCCGTATCCAGGGAGGTCAGGCAGGGAATGTTCTGCTCCACCGCCGCCCGCCGGATCTTGAAGCCGTCGCGTTCCTGGTGCCGCCCTTTGGTGAAGGTGTTGATGATCATATCGATCCGGTCGTCCGCGATGAGTTCCAAGATATGCGGGCCGCCCTCGCCGATCTTGTAGACCTGGCCAACCGGCACGCCCGCCCTGGCCAGAGCCGCCGCCGTACCGCTGGTGGCCACAATCCGGAAGCCCAGCCGGACAAACTCCTTGAGCAGCGGAATGGCCTCCGCCTTGTCCTTGTCCGCCAGGGTGGCCAGGATCGTCCCGCTCCGGGGGATCCGCACTCCAGCGGCCACAAAGCCCTTATAAAGCGCCCGGGCGTAGCTTTCATCCACGCCCATCACCTCGCCGGTGGACTTCATCTCCGGTCCCAGCGAGGTGTCCACCCGGTGCAGTTTCGCGAAGGAGAAGACCGGCACCTTGACCGCCGTATATCCATTAGCCGGCTTAAGGCCGGCGCCGTAACCCAGGGAGCGCAACCGCCTGCCCAGGATCACCTCGGTCGCCAGCCGGACCATCGGGATGCCGGTAATCTTGCTGAGATACGGCACGGTCCGGCTGGAACGCGGGTTGACCTCCAGCACATAAACCTGGTCGTTGGCCACCACGTACTGGATGTTGAGCAACCCTTTCACCCGCAAGGCCCTGGCTAGCTGGGTGGTATACTCCTCCACCTGCCGCAGGACCTTCAGCGACAGAGAGATGGGAGGGTACACCGCGATGCTGTCGCCTGAATGCACCCCGGCCCGCTCGATATGCTCCATCACCCCGGGAATCAACACCTCTTCTCCGTCGGAGATCGCGTCCACCTCGATCTCTTTCCCCGCCATGTATTTGTCCACCAGGACCGGATGCCGGGGCGAGACCTTCACGGCGGTCATCATATACTCGGCCAGTTCTTCCTCGGCATAGACAATCTCCATGGCCCGCCCGCCCAGCACGTAAGAAGGACGCACCACCACCGGAAAGCCTATCCGCCGCGCGATGGCAAAGGCCTCTTCCATGGAGGCGGCGGCACCGCCGGGAGGTTTGGGAATCCCCAGCCTGAGCAGCAACTGGTCAAACTTCTCCCGGTCCTCGGCGGCATCAATGTCCTCCACCGCCGTGCCCAGCACCGGCACCCCCGCGGCCGCCAGCGGCTCCGCCAGGTTGATTGCCGTCTGGCCGCCGAATTGAACCACCACGCCCAGTGGTTTCTCCTTCTCCACGATTTGCAGGACGTCTTCCGGCGTCAACGGCTCGAAATAGAGCCGGTCTGAGGTATCAAAGTCGGTGCTCACCGTCTCGGGATTGTTATTGATGATGATGGCCTCCAACCCGGCCTCCCGCAAGGCCCAGACACAGTGGACGCTGCAATAGTCAAACTCGATCCCCTGGCCGATCCGAATTGGGCCGGACCCCAGCACCACCACCTTCTTGCGGCTGGTGGTCGCCACTTCGTCTTCGGCGTCGTAGGTGGAATAGTAGTAAGGAGTCGCCGCTTCAAACTCCGCCGCGCAGGTATCCACCATCTTGTAAACGGGGGTGATCCCCAGCGCCTTGCGCAGGCGGGCAATCTCCTTTTCCCCGGCGCCCAGATACCTGGCAATCTCCGCGTCCGCCAGTCCGGCTTCCTTGGCCTGGCGCAGAAGAGCGGCAAATTCCGCTAGTTCCGGCGCCACCGTTTCCCTCGGTACTCTGGGTGCTTCCCACGCCTTTGGCACGGAGGGCAATTTCACGGTTGCCAGCCTTTGCCCGGTGGCCACCACATGATGGATCTTCTCCACAAAAAACGGATCTATCCCTGTCTTTTCCGCCACCTCGGCCACCGGCATCCCGCGGCGCAAGGCTTCGGCCATCGCAAAAAGCCGCTCATCTGTACCCCGGGCCAGCTTCTCGTTTAACTCGTCCTCGGACCAGGCCGCCAGAGCCGGCGGGCACAGTTCACCCCGCCCATCCTCCAGGGAACGGATCGCTTTCAGCAAGGCCCGTTCAAAGGTGCGATCGATGGCCATCACCTCGCCGGTGGCCTTCATCTGCGTGCCCAGGGTCCGGTCCGCCGTAACGAACTTGTCAAAAGGCCAGCGGGGGATCTTCACCACCACGTAGTCCAGCGCCGGCTCAAAACAGGCGTAAGTCTTGCCGGTCACCGCGTTTAAGATTTCGTCCAGGCGCAGACCCACGGCAATCTTGGTGGCCACCTTGGCGATGGGATAGCCGGTGGCTTTGGAAGCCAGCGCCGAAGATCTGCTCACCCGGGGGTTGACCTCAATCACATAGTATTGCAGGCTTTGCGTATCCAGGGCGTACTGCACATTGCAGCCGCCCTCGATCCCCAGCGCCCTGATGATCTTCAAGGCCGAGGTCCTGAGCATCTGGTATTCTTTGTCTGAAAGGGTCTGGGAGGGCGCCACGACGATGCTGTCGCCGGTGTGAATCCCCACCGGATCGAGGTTTTCCATGTTGCAGACGGTAACGCAATTGTCCGCCCCGTCGCGCATCACCTCATACTCGATCTCTTTCCACCCCAAAAGGCTCCGTTCGAGGAGTACCTGGTGGATCAGGCTGGCCTTGAGTCCCGCGGAGACGATTGCCGTCAGTTCCTCCTGGTTGTGGGCGATCCCGCCCCCGGTCCCGCCAAGAGTATAAGCCGGCCGGATGATCAGGGGAAACCCGATCTTTTCCGCGAAGCTGGTCGCCTCCTCGAGCCGGGAGACAACGGCGCTTTCCGGCACCGGTTCCCCGAGCTCCTCCATGGTCTTCTTGAAAAGCTCGCGATCCTCGGCCTTCTTGATGGTGGCCAGCGGCGTCCCGAGCAAGCGGACCCCATAACGCTCCAGTATCCCCTGCTCCGCCAGTTCCACCGCCAGGTTCAGCCCCACCTGCCCGCCCAGAGTCGGCAAAAGGGAGTCCGGACGCTCCTTTTCGATGACTCTGGCCACAAAAGCCGGGATGAGGGGCTCGATGTACACCCGGTCCGCGATATTGGCATCGGTCATAATTGTGGCCGGGTTGGAATTGACCAGGACCACCTCCATGCCCTCTTCTTTTAAGGCACGGCAGGCCTGGGTCCCAGCGTAATCGAACTCCGCGGCCTGGCCGATCACGATCGGGCCTGACCCGATCACCAGAACTTTCCTTACGTTAAACTGCCGGGGCATCTGTTCACATCCTCTGCTGTCTTGGCCTACCCGGGCCAAAAGCTGTCGCCGCAAGAACGAGTCACGAAGCGATCAAACTTACAAAACGATCAAAAAGGTAGTCGGAATCATGAGGCCCCGGAGACGCCTCGGGATGGTATTGGACCGAAAATACAGGCCACTGCCTGTGCTGGAGGCCTTCCACCGTTCCGTCGTTCAAGTTGACGTGAGAGACCCCGACAGAAGCCTTGTCCAGCGTATCCGCATCCACCGCGTATCCGTGATTCTGGGAGGTGATATAAACCCTGCCGGTGTTTAGATCCTTTACCGGGTGGTTGCCACCCCGGTGGCCGAATTTTAGTTTATAAGTCTCCCCGCCGAGAGCCAGCCCCAGAATTTGATGCCCGAGGCAGATGCCGAAGGTGGGAATCCGCCTGGGAAGCAACTTGACGAGCTCCGATACCACGTAGGACGCCTGTTTCGGGTCGCCGGGGCCGTTGGAGAGCATGATTCCCGCCGGATTCAGGGCCAGAATCGTTTCCGCGCTGGTCCAGGCCGGAACCACCGTAACGCGGCAGCCCCGCTGCAATAGAGACCGGGCGATATTCCCCTTGGCGCCCAGGTCCCACAAGATCACCGGCAGCCCGTCATTCCAAATCGTATAGGGTTCTTTGGCGGTCACCAGCCGCACCGGGTCGTGGTCGGCCGCGCAGGGATTCTCGCGGGCGATCCGGGCCAGTTCCTCGAGATCGGGCGCCTTTTGCTCCCCAGCCAAGATCACGCCGCGCATGGTTCCCTGGCTGCGTAGCTGCCTGGTCAACGCCCGGGTATCAACCCCTACTAGGGCCATCACTCCACGACTCCGCAGAAAATTGGCCAGCGAACCGGACGAACGCCAGTTGCTGGGAATCTCCGCGATCTCTCTGGCCACAAACCCAGCTACTGCGGGAAACGCCGATTCGTTGTCCGCTTCATTGATCCCGTAGTTGCCGATCAGCGGGTAAGTCATAGTCACAATCTGGCCGACATAGGAGGGATCGGTGAGAATCTCCTGATACCCGGTCATGCTGGTGTTGAAGACCACCTCCCCCACCACCATGCCGGCGGCTCCTACGCTGATTCCCTCAAACGCCGTCCCGTCTTCGAGGACCAATATTCCCTTTTGCATTTTTTGCTCCATATTCGTTACCACCCTCGTGGAGCTATTTTAACACGTCTTGCATATTTATGCAATAACATGTATATTTATTTAAGACGTTTTTTGTTCACTTCGTGGTTGATTTGCCGGTTAATCTCCTGGACTGCCTTTCGTGCCGCCGCCGCAAAGTCGACCTCGCCGGCGCCGTCATGATTGGCGGTGTTATAACCTGGATTGTTCCGGTAAGCGTAGATCACCGCCCGCGAGACATTGACCAGCGCGCCCAGCCCGTCGTCATTAAACGCCGCGGCGGCGTCCGCCGCGGTCGCTCCCTGCGCCCCGAACCCCGGGACAAGGAAATAGGCTCTGGGCATGATGTCACGTAATCGTCTCGCCACCTCCGGGTAAGTAGCGCCCACCACCGCGCCCACGCTACTATACCCGCTCTTTCCCACCAGATCGCGCCCCCACTGGTCCACCAACCCGGCCACCACCTCATAAAGCGGGCGAAGATGTTGCGCCGGATGCTCCCCTGGTCCAACAAACAGATCCTGCAATTGGCCGGAAGAAGGGTTGGAGGTCTTCACCAGGATAAACGTCCCTTTTTCTGGTCCGTAGCTGATGAAAGGCTCGACTCCGTCCTCTCCCAGATAGGCGTTGACCGTCACCGCATCCGCCCCACCGGCCTGAGTGGCGTGACTGCCGATGGCAGCCTCCCCGTCTCCGCCAAGATAGGCCCGGGCGTAAGCTTCGGCCGTGGAGCCGATATCGTTGCGTTTCCCGTCCAGGATCACCAGCAAGCCCTTTCGTTTCGCGTAGTTGACGGTCAGATTCAACGCCTCGATGCCGGCCGCCCCATACTCTTCGTAAAAGGCCATCTGGGGCTTTACCGCCGGCGCCAGATCCGCCACCGCGTCGATAATCTGGCGGTTGAACTCAAAAATGGCCATCGCCGCCGCCTGCTGCGTCGAGCCGAATTCTTTCCGGCAACGGTTGACCAGGTGAGCCGGAAGTAGATCCAGCCGGGGATCCAGCCCAACCACCACGTGGCTTTGCCTGGCCAGAACTCCCGCTACCAGCCGGTCCGCAAAATGGCCTGCGGCCTGCTCGCCGCCTCCCTGCTCAATACCCGCCTGATGGCGGCCAGGCTGATCGCCGTCTGCCCGATCACGGATCATCCGTATACCACCCCGTTCCGGGATGCTTCCCTGTCTTCGGCTGCTTCCCAGTCTTTGGCTGCGCCCCAGTCTTCGGCTGCTCCCCAGTCTTCGGCTGCTCCCGCGCCTTCGACTATAACCCCGTCTCTGGCCACGACCTTCCCACCCACCATGGTAAGCACCGGCATGCCCTTAAGCCGCCGGCCTTCAAACCGGGAATTCCGGGATTTAGACACAAATTTCCGCGTATCGACCACCCAGTTCTTTTCCAGATCAAGGATGGTGAGATCCGCGACGGAGCCCACTTGCAGGGTACCCGCGGCCAACCCGAGAATCCTCGCCGGATTGACGGTCAATTTGGCAATCGCCTCCTGGAGGCTGAGCATCCCCGTGGCCACCAGCTCGGTGAGCACCAGGGAAACCGCTGTTTCCAGGCCGACCATTCCCGGCGGGGCCAGGTCAAACTCCACCGCCTTCTCTTCCTGGGTGTGCGGCGCATGATCCGTGGCGATCACGTCGAGGGTGCCATCCTTAAGCCCCGCGCGCACCGCGGCCACATCCTGCGCCGTGCGCAACGGCGGGCTCACCTTGGCGTTGGTATTGTAACCGTAAACTGCTTCATCAGTTAAAGTGAAATGATGCGGGGTGGCCTCCGCCGTCACCCGCACCCCGCGCTTTTTGGCCTGCCGGATCAGCTCCACCGTCCCCGCCGTGCTCACGTGGGCAATGTGCAGCCTGCCACCGGTCATCTCCGCCAGGAGAAGATCCCGTGCCACCATTACCTCTTCGGCCGCCGCCGGGATCCCCTTCAGGCCTAGTTTGAACGAAACAAACCCTTCATGCATCACCCCGTCGCCGGCCAGGTCTTTGTCCTCGGCATGCACGATCAACGGGAGGTTAAACGGACCGGCATATTCCAGGGCCCGGCGCATCAGGCCGGCGTTGGCCACCGGTTGGCCGTCGTCGGAAAGGGCGACGGCTCCGGCTCCGGCCAGTTCCCCGATCTCCGCCAGTTCCTCGCCTTTCTGGCCCTTGGTGACCGCACCCGCCGGATAAACATTCACCAGACCCACCTGTCTGGCCTTTTTACGCACAAAGGACACTACAGCGCCATTATCGGCGACAGGGGAGGTATTGGCCATGGCCACCATGCTGGTGAAGCCGCCCCTGGCCGCCGCCCGGGTTCCGGTGTAGATCGTCTCCTCATCCTCGCGGCCTGGTTCGCGCAGGTGGACGTGCATGTCGATGAGCCCCGGCGCCACTACTTTACCAGTCACGTCGATGACCGTCAAACCGGAGTCGGGGTCGCCGTCGCCCGGTAGGTCGCTCAACTCCTCCGCCCGCGCCTCCAGGTTTTTGGCCACGGCCGCCACCTTGCCGCCGGCGATCAGAACATCCAGACGCTCTTCCAGCCCAAGCGCTGGATCCACCACCAGGCCGCCTTTAAACAAGTACCGCATCTTGCGTCCTCCCCCCGGTCAACAGATACAGCAAGGCCATCCGCACCGCCACCCCGTTTTGCACCTGCTGGGAGATGGCGGAACGAGGGTCCCTGGCCACCTCTTCGCTGATCTCAACCCCCAGGTTGGCGGGTCCCGGATGCATGACCAGGACATCGTCTTTCGCCTTCCGCAGTTTCTCCGCGGTGATCCCGTACAGGCGCGAATACTCCCGAAGGCTCGGGAAGAGCCCCTTCTTCTGCCTTTCAAGCTGGATCCGCAGGATATTCACCACATCCGCGCCCGCCAGGGCCTCGGCCAGATCATGGCTCACTCTTACCCCCAACCGCGCTGTCTCCGGCGGCATCAGGGTTGGCGGCCCCACGACGGTTACCTCGGCTCCCAGCGTTTGCAGCCCCCAGATGTTTGAACGGGCCACCCGGCTGTGCAGGATGTCGCCGACGATGGTCACCCGCAGCCCGGCGAAACGTCCTTTGCGTTCCCGGATGGTGAACAGATCCAGAAGCCCCTGCGTGGGATGTTCGTGGGCTCCGTCCCCGGCGTTGATCACTGCGGCCCTGATCTCGGCGGCAAGCTGGTGCGCCGCCCCCGCGGCGCTGTGCCGGATCACCACCACATCCGCGCCCAGAGCCTCCAGCGTCCGGGCGGTATCCCTGAGGCTTTCGCCCTTGACCACGCTTGAACTGGATGACGAAACATTGATCACGTCGGCGCCCATCCACTTGCCGGCCAGTTCGAAGGAGGTCCTGGTCCTGGTGCTGGGTTCGTAGAAGAGGTTCACCACCGTCCGCCCGCGCAAGGTGGGAAACTTTTTGATCTCCCGTTCGTAGATCTGTTTGCACGATTCAGCGGTATCCAGGATCAGATGGATCTCCCCGGCGGAGAGACCCTCCAGACCCAGCAGGTCTTTGCGCCTCCACTCCAAGTTCCTCACACCCCTTCCAGCCAATCTTGGTCGCCATTTAAAAAGCTCTCTTCGCTCCAGACATTTGAAAAAATCCTCTCCACAGGCTTGTGGAGAGGATCCAATCACTTTTGTCTTCCTCCGCTTGCGGCGGCCTCCAACTCGGCAGCTTCGACTTCCGGCTCACCGTTATCCATCTTCCGGGGGGCCGGCAAGATCAGGTTCAGGAGAATCCCCACAAAAGTCGCCAGGGCCATGCCGTGCAGTTCAAACTGGCCGAAGACGATCTTCGCCCCGCCGATGCCCAGCACCAGGATTACCGACGAGATGATCAGGTTGTGCTTCTTACTGTAATCGATGCCGGATTCCACCAGCATCCTCAGGCCCGAGGAAGCAATCACGCCGAAGAGCAGGATGCTGATCCCGCCCATGACCGGGCTGGGAATAGTCCGGATCAAGGCCCCGACCTTCTCCACAAAGCCCAGAAGTATGGCAATCACCGCCGCCCCGCCGATCACCCAGACGCTGTAAACACGGGTAATGGCCATGACACCGATATTTTCACCATAAGTGGTGTTCGGTGGCCCGCCCAGAAGCGCCGCCACGGAAGTCGCCACCCCATCGCCCATCAACGACCGGTGCAGTCCCGGATCCCTGGTGAAGTCCCGTCCCACCACCTTGTTGGTCACCAGCAGGTGCCCGATGTGTTCGGTAATCGGCACCACGGCAATAGGCGCGATCAGAAGAATCGCCGGCCAGGAGAATTCGGGTGTGGTGAAATGCGGCCAGGCGAACCATGCCGCCTTGCCCAGCAGGCTGAAGTCCACGATTCCCTCGTACCAGGCGTACAAATATCCCACGATGATGCCGATCAAGCCGGGAATCACCGCCAAAAAGCCACGCAAAAAGACCGAAGCAAGGACGGCCACCAGAAGCGTCACCAGCGCCACGCGGATATCGGGATTGGCCAGCGTCACATTTTGGCCTGAGAGACCGGCCATCTGCACCGCCACACCGGCCAGACCAAGCCCGATGACAATCACCACCGAGCCGACCACCGCCGGCGGCAGAAGCTTATCCAGCCAGCCCGTGCCAATATAACCGACCACCAATGCCACCACCACATAGATTAAACCGGCGGCAAGCGCCCCGCTCATGGCCGCGCCCGGCCCCCACTTGCTGGAGGCCACGATAATCGG
>JBLNCV010000086.1:0-5545 GCA_050260975.1 Syntrophothermus sp.
CGCAAGCCAAGGCGGAAAACGCCGGACAAGCTGTCCCTTTTGAGCTGGCCACGGTGGATGTGGTCAAGCGGGTGGGCCCGGCGGTGGTGATGATCAATACCACCACCCGGACGCGGGTTTACGATTTTTTCCACGGCCCCTTCGTCACGGAGGAAAAAGGTATCGGCTCCGGGGTGATCTTCGATCAGGAGGGGCACATTCTCACCAACAATCATGTAATCGCCGACGCCACCAAGATTCAAGTGGTATTGCCCGGCAAGGGGTCCCGTCCTGGAAAGTTGGTCGGCGCCGACCCTCCCACCGATCTGGCGGTGGTGAAGATCACCATGCCGAAGGAGATGGCGGTGGCCCCCCTCGGCGACTCCACAACCTTGCAGGTGGGGGAGCCGGTGATCGCCATCGGCAATCCTTTCGGCTTTGACAACACAGTGACCACCGGCGTGATCAGCGCCCTGGGGCGGACGATCCCCGCCGAGGAGGGCGGGAGTACCTCCCTGCAGAATCTGATTCAGACCGATGCCTCTATTAATCCGGGAAACAGTGGCGGCCCTCTCCTCAACAAGCGGGGAGAGGTGATCGGAATCAACACCGCGATCTTTCAACCGGCGCAGGGCATCGGCTTTGCCATCCCTGTCAGCCTGGCCAAGGAGGTCGCCACCGAGTTGATCCGCTATGGAAATGTCCTCCGGCTGGGTATTACCGGAACCAATCTTTCTCCATCCCTGGCGCAACAGGCTTCCCAGGCGCTTGGGTTTGACGTGCCTTCCGAAGGGATCCTGGTGGTTTCGGTGGTGGCTGACTCTCCGGCGGAGAGGGCCGGTTTGCAGCAGGCCGACGTGATTGTCCAGGGCAACGGCAAGCCGCTGGCGAAGATTGAAGAGCTTATCGCTCTGGTCCGCCAGGCGGGCCGGGGTAATACGCTTACCCTCGGCCTGATACGAAAGGGTCAAAGGTTGCAGGTGGACGTCTTGTTACAATGAACACTTATTCCTGATAATTTGGTGTTTCTGCTAAAATAGCTGATCGAGGGAGGGTCGTCAGGGCACCATGCATATCACCATCGTGGCGGTCGGGCGGCTGAAGGAGAACTACCTTGAGGCAGCGGCGGCCGAATACCTGAAACGCCTCACTCCTTACGCCAGGATCAAGATTCGAGAGGTGAAAGACGAGCCCTGCCCCGATCAGGGCTCTCTAAGCGATCAGGAAGCCGCCAAGGCCAGAGAGGCCGCACGGATCGAAAAGGTATTGCAACAGTTGCCGGGAGCGGGAGCAGCCTCCTACCGAATTGTGCTGGATGTAGCGGGCACGGAGATGACCTCGGAAGGGTTCGCCCGGTATCTGCAACAGCTCGGCCTTGAAGGAAAGAGCGATCTCATCTTCATCATCGGCGGCGCCGCAGGTCTTGCGCCGGAGATCCTCCAGGCGGCGGACCTGCGGCTTTCTTTTTCACGAATGACCTTTCCACACCAGCTGATGCGGGTGATCCTTTTAGAGCAGATCTACCGGGCGTTTAAGATTATCAAGGGGGAACCGTACCACAGGTAGCGACAACGGGGACACTCCGCATGGGACTCACCCGGCGGTCAAAACGCGGGGGCAAGTGGCAACATCACGCCCATGAATCCGCCGGTCTCCACCGTTGAACTCACCGGCGAAGAAGTAATGGCCATGCCGGAGGAGAACCTGGCACGCACCTTTTCCACGGACTCCTACAGCGATGGGTGGGCATGTGAAACGTTGCCCCGGGCTCACCGCTCACAGTATTTCGCCATATCACGCGATAGCTTCCTTCAATTTTTATCGTCGTCAATCCAATCAATATTGTTACAAACGGTTAATGTGCTATGATCTACTGCGAAAATATAGGTTGCAGTCTGACTGCAAGCCATTCATGCCGCCTCTAATATTACTTTGTATCCCAGAGTTTCCAAATGCTTGACTGAACGTCGGACTGCTGCCTCTTTGTTAATTTGATCAAAATGGTTGGGTCCCAGGTCTTCGTAGGCTGTTCCCTTTTTAAGCATATGGTATATAATCACAAGTAAGGCGTGGGCAACGGCCACGGCTGCACGATTGCCGCCACGGCGACCAGCAAGTCGGTTATATAATGATGACAGGTAACTTCCCTTGGTACGTGCTGCGGAACGGGCTGCACGTACCAGTGAAGCACGCAGGTGGGGATTTCCCTTGCGGGTTTTACCTGTCTTGCGTTTGCCGGCACTCTCGTTGTTCCCCGGACAAAGGCCAGCCCAGGAAGAGATATGGGCAGCATTCGGGAAACGATCCATGTCAGACCCGATTTCCGCCAGAATCTCTTCTGCGGCCTCTCGACCGATTCCAGGAATCTCATCAATTGCCTGGATGGACAACTCAAAAGGGCGCATCCGCTTCTCGATCTCCGTATGGAGACGTTCAATCTCTTGCTCCAAGTACTCGATATGCCGCAGTTGCGTCGCCAGCATCATCCGTTGGTGTTCCCCCAGCAGCCCATCAAGGGCCTGTTTGAGATGCTCTCTTTTTTTCTTGAGTTTTCCTCTGGCCATGTCTGTCAGTTCGTTGGTGTTCGTCTTCCCTGAGATGATCGCCTTTAGCATTTCACGGCCAGACTTGCCCAGTACGTCTGTGGCCACGTCGCCCAGCTTGATGTTGCCCCCTTCCAGTACCTTCTGGATGCGACTAACTTCCCGGGCTCGCTCTTCAATAAGACTGCGCCGATATCTGGTGAGTTCCCGCAACTCTCGCTGGGACCTATCAGGAATATAACTGCCGCGTAGCAGACCATGCCGTAATAGCATGGCGATCCATTCGGCGTCTTTCACATCGGTCTTCCGACCGGGAACTGCTTTAATATGCTGAGCATTCACGACCAGAACCTCGATTTCTTGATCTTCAAGCAGGTTATAGATAGGTTTCCAGTAGATCCCTGTACTTTCCATGGCCACATGCGTACAACCCTTGGAGGTTATCCAGTCGGCCAAATCCAGTAAATCCTTAGTCATGGTCCCAAAAGTCTGTATCTGTCGTCCCTCTGGAGAGATGATACATGCTGTCACTGACTTTTTGTGTACGTCTAGCCCACAGCAGCGCTCATGCATGACTTCCATATTCATAGTCTGCTCCTCCCCCTTAATTAACCGGCGCGGCGACCAATGGTTAAAGAATCTACTGCACGTGCTTCCCTGCCATGGGAGCAACATTTTGTGGTGCCTCAGGTCACCGAGGTCAGACTACCCTGCGGGCTCTCCGGCACAAAGGAGATTCGACCTTCTTCATCCGGTTAATGGTAGGATTCTACAAACCACATTTTCATCCTTCGTGGTGCCGGCGTTGCCGGCATGGGTGACTACCCGGAACGGTTTCGCGAGGATTCCGACATTGATCTCAGAGTGGAGGGAGTGGCTCCCAGGTCTTTTTTGCGCGCGGAGTGCCGCCTGGAGGAGTTACCCGACTTTCCTTTTGATCTGGTCGATATTCATGAGGCCAGCCCTTCTCTTGCCAACGTAATCCAGAGTGAAGGAGAGATCCTTTATGCCGCTCCCGAGTAAAAGCAGCAACGGGTTAAAGATTCTGGTTATTGAAGTGGAAAACGATCTCCGGAATATTGAAGCCGTGGCCTCAGGTTTGACTCGAGCCTGGAACAATTCCCGCCAACAAGCCTTGAATGAATTGGAAATCAACTGGGTAGCCCATCTGTTGGAGAATTTTTATACGGCCATCGAAGATCTCTTTTTACGGGTTGCCAGGGCCGTTGATCGGGATCTCCCAGCCGGAGATCAATGGCATCGCGATTTGCTTCAGCGGATGGCTTATGATATTCCGCAGGGGTAGAAACGGGAGGGCACCGATCCGTTAAACAGTCGGGGGTAGACTTCCTCTTGCAGGTTCTGTTGATAGCTGTCCATCACATCACACCCCGGAATTATTTTTGCAAACCTATTGAGTGGTTGCCTACCTGTGATTCGATTATTATCGAAAACGATAATTATACGGGGTTTTTTTGGCGATGATGGAACGAGATTCGGCGCCCCGTTTTGGGAACATTCAATCCGACGCTGGGAAGGGATGTTCACGGCGGGCGTGCGGGCGCATCTGGTGGCCAGCTGTTTCGCAGTCCCATTGATGCTGCCGCATCGCCAGGGTCTCATCATCAATACCACTTTTTACGATCAAGGCAAGTATCTCGGAAATCTGTTCTACGATCTCGCGAAGACCGCGATCAATCGCCTGGCGTATGGAATGGCATGTGATCTTCGTGCGTACAACATTGCAGCCGTGGCGCTCTCTCCCGGCTTCATGCGCACCGAACGGACGCTGGTCGATGGGATCGAGGATCTGAATGTTACGGAGTCGACAGAGTACGTCGGGCGGGCGGTGGCTGCTCTTGCGGCTGACCCCCATGTGATGCGAAAATCGGGAAACATCCTGACGGTGGGCGATCTGGCGCGCGAATATGGCTTTACCGATATCGACGGCAGGCAACCACCGGCGTTCCGGATTCCGGGCGACTAAAATGATAAAGGATCCGTACCGTTTAGCTCCTCGGGCCGGGGGAATACTAAAAGTACCCTAAGCCCGAGGAGGAGTTTGCCCGTGGCCCGTAACGACGAGAAGATCAGCAAAAAGGTTCTGGCGGCGATCAAGCAGGATAAGGAACTGAGCGCCTACCATTTCAATGTGGACACCATCGACGGCGTGGTCCACCTGCAAGGCGTGGTGGACGTTTTGGCGGAGAAAGAGCGCGCCGGGGAGATTGCCAGGGGGATTGAGGGTGTCACCGGGGTGGAAAACGGCCTCACGGTCTCCACCGACGGAGCCATCACCGATTCGGAGGTGGAATTTGAGGTGGCGGAGGAGTTGCATCTTGACCACCGGTTTGATTCCACCCGGATCAATGCGGAAAGCCACAAGGGAGTGGTGCATCTCCGGGGCGAGGTCAAGACCCTGGCGGAGGCGGAAGCGGCGGTGGAGGCGGCCTCCCGGGCCAGGGGCGCCAAGGAGGTCGTGAATGAGTTGAAGGTTGGCGCCGGCGAGCGGGTGGATGACGCCACCCTCACCAACCGGGTGGAGTCGGCCCTGGCGGCGGATGGACGCCTGGATCCAGCCGACGTCCGGACCAGCAGCGAACACGGGGTGGTGCGGTTGAAAGGGGTGGTCCCCGGCCGTGCCGATAAAGAGTTGGCCGCGGAGATCGCCACCTCGGTGGAAGGGGTGCGGCGGGTGGAGAATGAGCTCAGCACCGAGATTGATCCCGCTTCCGATGTGGTCACCGAGATCTTCAGCGACTTTCAGGCGACGCCGCTTCTGGATGACGCCAGGGTAAGCGTCTCGGTGGTCGATGGCCAGATCCGGGTGGAAGGAGAAGTTTATTCCTTCCGGCAAAAACGAGAGGTGGAAAGAGCCGTCCGACGTGCATTTGACAAGCACCGGGACGAGCTGATCGGGATCGACAACCGGTTGATCCTGGATTCGCCAGATCATTGAGATGCCGCATCATTGAGATGGATGTTGAGTTGGATGGTATTGAGAGAGTGGGCGGCCAACCGCC
>JBLNCV010000087.1:0-12001 GCA_050260975.1 Syntrophothermus sp.
TTTTCGGATGGAATCGGGCTTCTTTGAACTGAATAGAGTTTTAAATAAAACAGGGATTTCGGGCGAATAGGGGCTGGAAGATGCAGATCTTTTTGGGCGTGGATGGAGGCGGTACCAAGACCCTCTGGGTGGCGGCTAATGCGGCTGGCAAGGTTTTTGGAAGCGGTTCGCTCGGCCCGTCCAATCTTCAGGTGGTGGGGGAAGGCCGGCTGCGGCGGCTTTTGGCTGAGGTTGTCCACCAGGCGGAAAGCGCGACGGGCTGCCACCCCGGAGCCTGGCAGGGGGTCTGCCTGGGACTTGCGGGGGTCGGAAGGCCGGGCGATCGGGAACTGGTGGAGGAGATGCTGCGAGAACAGGGCCTGAGCCGTATTCAGGTGGTAAGCGACGCACATGTGGCCCTGGCCGGGGCACTGGGGGGCCAACCCGGGGCGGTGGTAATCGCCGGCACCGGTTCCATCGCTTATGGTGCAAATGCCGCCGGAGCGACTGCCAGGGCCGGTGGTTGGGGTTACCTTCTCGGGGATGAGGGCAGCGGCTATGCCATAGGTCGCGCGGCGATCGCCAGATCGCTGCAAGCCCTGGACGGGCGGGGCGCTCCCACGGGGCTTGGGGCGGCAATTTCGGCTCATTTCGGCCTTATCGAGCTCACGGAGATTATTAATCGGGTTTATGGCGGGACGCTAGACCGCAGCGAGATTGCCTCGCTGGTGCCTCTGGTGGATAAAGCGGCCGCGGATGGCGATCAAGTGGCGGGCGCGGTTCTGGCCGAAGCTGGAGGTGAACTGGCTCTGCTCGCCAAAGCCGTGCTGGAGAGGCTTGCTATGCCAGGGGGGGCGGTGGCAACCGTTGGTGGTGTTCTATTGGGGTCCCGGGGGGTGCGCGAGGCCTTTACCCGCAGGCTTGCGGAACTCTGGCCGGGAGCCGCGGTGGTTTTACCGAAATTCTGGCCGGCGGTGGGGGCGGTAATCCTGGCTGCCCGCCAGGCGGAGGCAGTCATCGGGGAAGAGGCTCTTCTGGCGATCCAGAGGCGACTGGAAACGGCCAAGGGCATTAGTGCGGTTGAAAGACGGTGACAGTTTATGACAATCTTACGCACACCAGAAGGCGGCGATCGGCAATTTATCGGCGATCGACAATCTATGAGTGATCGACAATCTATAAAAGAAGATCGTGATCAACAACTGCAAAAACTGGCTACGGAAGCGCTGGATCCGCGATTTGAACAGCTTGACACCCTTTCTGCCGAAGATATTGTCCGGTTGATGAATGAAGCGGACAAGAGCGTAGCCTATGCGGTGGAGAAGGAGATCAGCCATATCGCGGCCGGGGTGGATCTGGTGGTGGCGGCGATCCGCGCCGGCGGGCGGCTGTTTTATGTTGGGGCGGGAACCAGCGGACGGCTGGGGGTCCTGGATGCTTCCGAGTGCCCGCCCACCTTCGGCACCGATCCGGAGTTGGTCCAGGCGGTGATTGCCGGCGGCGAGACGGCCATCATCAGCGCGGTGGAAGGGGCGGAGGACGACTACGAGGCCGGCGCCAGAGATTTGGCGGCCAGGGGCCTGCGCCCGCAGGATGTGGTGGTGGGGATAGCCGCCAGCGGCCGAACCCCTTACGTGATTGGGGCCTTGAAAAAGGCTGGGGAGGTTGGTTGCCGCACTATTGCGGTGGCCTGCAACCAAGGGTCTCCGATAGCGGATCTTGCCAATGTAGCCATTACTCCGGTGGTGGGGCCGGAAGTGATTATGGGGTCCACCCGCCTCAAGGCTGGCACGGCGCAAAAGATGGTCCTGAACATGCTTACCACCGCGGCAATGGTTTGCCTTGGAAAGGTTTACGGCAACCTGATGGTGGATATGCGCCCCACGAACAGTAAACTGGTGAGCCGGGCGATCCGGATGGTCAGTCTGGCTGCCGGTTGCAGCCGGGACGAGGCGAGGGGGGCTCTCGAGGCCGCCGGGCACGATGTCAAGGTGGCGGTGGTCATGAAACTCGGCGATGTGTCTCAAATGCGAGCCCGGCAACTGTTGGAAGCGGCGGGGGGTTACGTCCGGCGCGCACTGGAGTTGGCCGTTCCAAAGGCTGAACCAGGCCTTCGGGAGGAGCAACCCCGCCTGCGGAGGGACCAACCAGGCCGTCAAGCCATACGGGAGCAGTTGGGGCGGATGTCCCTGGAAGAAAAGATCGGGCAGATGGTGATGTTTGGCTTCCACGGCACCGCGCCATCCCCTGAAATTCGCGAGTTTATCGTGGAAAAGCACATTGGCGGGGTGATCCTCTTTGCGCGCAATTGCAGGACTACCGCTCAGGTAGCGCGGCTGAACGAAGAGTTGCAGGCACTTGCCCGTCAGACCCCCCAGGGGATCCCTCTCATGATTGCCACAGATCAGGAAGGTGGATCGGTGGTGCGGTTGACGGATGGAGTGGAGGTATTCCCCGGCAACATGGCTCTGGGCGCCGCCCGGCGGCCCGAAAATGCGTATCAGGCCGCCAGGATCACCGCGCGGGACCTGCGCGCCGCCGGGATTAACGTCAACTTTGCTCCGGTGCTGGACGTGAACGTAAATCCAGCCAACCCGGTGATCGGCGTCCGGTCTTTTGGCGAAGATCCGGCGCTGGTGGCGCAACTGGGGGCGGCGGCGGTCCGGGGGTATCAGGAGGGCGGGGTTTTGGCCACGGGAAAGCATTTTCCCGGCCACGGCGACACCGCGGTGGATTCGCACCTGGCGCTTCCGACAGTGCCTCACGACCGGCGGCGGCTGGATGATGTGGAGTTACGTCCTTTCCGGGAGGCGATCCGGGCGGGAATCGGCGCGATCATGACGGCGCACGTGACCTTTCCGGCCATCGATCCCACGCTGGGAATGCCGGCCACTCTCTCCCGGAAGGTGTTAACTGACCTGTTGCGGGAAGAGATGGGTTTTGAAGGGCTGATCTTCACGGATTGCATGGAGATGAAAGCGATTGCCGACAACTTCGGCAGCGGGCAGGCGGCGGTAATGGCCATTCAGGCTGGCGCGGACATGGTTCTGGTAAGCCATACCCTCGAGATGCAGCGGGCGTCGCTGGAGGCGATCCTGGCGGCCGCCCGGGCCGGAGAGATCCCCATGGAGCGGATTGATGCCTCGGTGGAGCGAATCCTTTTGGCCAAGCAGCGCCTTGAAAAGCAACGTGGGACGGATGGAGATGAGCCAACAAAGGACAGGCCGGTACACGAAAGCGCTGCCCTCGGGATTGCCAGGGAAGCGCTCACGCTGGTCCGGGACGAGGTTTGGCAACTGCCGCTGGATCAGGCCGGTCATGAAAGGGTTCTGGTGGTCGAGTTCACCGTGAGGGCGTTGACGGGGGCCGAGGATCAGATCCAGAGAACCGCGCCTTTTGCGGAGAGCCTTGGCAAGGAATATGGAGGGCCGGTACAAAGCCTGAGGTACGAATTGAATCCCGGCGATTCCGAAATCGAAGAAGCTGTGGCTGCGGCTGCCGGGTGCGACCGGATCCTGGTCGCCACCCAAAATGTCGCCGCCTACCCAGGCCAGGCCGGACTGGTGCGGGCCCTGACGGCCTCCGGAAAGCCGGTGCTGGTGGTGGCGTTGCGCAATCCTTATGACCTGGAAGCCTTTCCCGAGGTCAAGACCTACCTGGCGGCTTACAGTTACCAGCCGTGCGCGCTTCAGGCCGCTTCTGAAGCCATTACCGGCCGGCTTAAGCCGACCGGGCGGTTGCCGGTGACCATTCCCGGCCTTTACCCATACGGCCACGGCCTGACCGCGTGGGCGGACGCCCCGAGGGGGGAAGCGCCCACCAAATGAGGAGTTGGCCTTGGAGATGAAGATTGTGGGCCTGATGTCCGGAACTTCCGTGGACGGCATCGATGCCGCGCTGGTGGAGATAACCGGGCGGGGCGAGGAAACAAGATTCAAGGTGCTGGCTTTTGAAAATTACCCGTTTCCGGCTGGGTTAAAGGAAGAGATCTTCGCCCTTTTCAACCCGGCCACCGGAACCGTGGACCGGATCTGCCGGGCGAATTTTCTCCTGGGGGAAGTCTTCGCCGGTGCTGCTTTGCGGATCGTGCAGAAGGCCGGCTTGACGCCCGCGGAGATCGACGCGGTGGGTTCGCATGGGCAGACCATCTATCACATGCCGGCGCCCTCCACCATTGTGGGTATCACTACGGCTTCAACGCTACAGATCGGGGAACCGGCGGTGATTGCCGAACGCACCGGGATTACCACGGTGGCGGATTTCCGGGTGCGAGATGTGGCGGCGGGGGGCCAGGGGGCGCCGCTGGTGCCTTATGTGGATTATCTGCTCTTTCATGATCCAAAGGTGGCGAGGGTAGTCCAGAACATCGGCGGAATCGGCAACTTTACCCTGGTGCCGCCCGATGGTGGGCTGGAGAAGGTGATTGCCATGGATACCGGCCCCGGAAACATGATCATTGATGGGGTAGTGCGCGCCATCACCAATGGCGAGATGGAGTTTGACCGTGATGGCCGGCTGGCGGCGGCCGGCAGGGTGAATCAGGCGCTGTTGGAGTCGCTGCTCGGCCATCCGTATCTGGCCAAGGAGCCGCCGAAGACCACCGGGCGGGAGGAGTTCGGCGACCAGTTTGTGGCGGAACTCTTGCAAAACCCTCTTGCCCGGCAGATCTCCGGTCCGGACCTGGTGGCCACGGTCACGGCCTTTACCGTGGAGAGTATCGTGGCGCATTATCAGAAGCACGTCTTCGGGCATTATCCGGATGTGGAAGTGGTGGTGGGCGGCGGGGGGAGTTACAATCAGACCTTGATGGGGATGCTCCGCCGGCGGCTGGCGCCGGTCAAAGTCCGGATACACGAAGATTTCGGCCTTTCCAGCGACGCCAAGGAGGCGGTGGCCTTCGCCATCCTGGCCAACGAGACCCTCCACGGCCTGCCCAACAACGTGCCGGCGGTTACCGGCGCCCGGCGGGCGGTGGTGATGGGAAAGATCCTGCCCGGCAGCCGCGTTGGCAGGTGGGAGGAAAACAGAAATGGGCAAAGATGAGCAAAAAAAGAGGATCACGGTCGCCGGCGGTCGCGTGATCGCGCCGGACGGCCTCATCGAGGACGGCGTGGTTCAGGCCGAGGGAACCATCCTGACTTTTGTGGGGACCAGGGAACAGTTTTTAAAGGAGCATGGAACAAGGCCAGATGAAGCATTGGGGGAAGTGGTCGACGCCAGGGGCGGTTTCATCTCTCCGGGCTTTATAGATGTGCATGTTCATGGCGGCGGCGGATCCGATTTTATGGACGGGACGCCGGACGCTGTCGCTGCGATTGCCGGGGCCCACGCCAAACACGGTACCACCGCGCTTCTGGCCACCACCCTTACGGCGCCCGCAGGCCAGTTGCTAAAGGTGGCCCGGTCCTGCCGCATCGCCCGGGAAAGTGACCGGCCAGGCCCCGAACTTTTGGGAATTCACCTGGAGGGGCCTTTTATCAGCCCGGCAGCCAGGGGCGCGCAGAACGCCGCTTTTATCCGGCCGTTCACTCTGGATGAACTGGACAACCTGCAGCGCGAATCCGGTGGAGCGGTGCGGATCGTGACGCTGGCGCCGGAGATGCCCGGGGTGCCAGAACTGATTGCCTCTCTTCAGGAACGCGGGGTGCTCACCTCCGCCGGGCATACCGCCGCCAACTACCAGCAAGTAAGAACCGCCGCGGAAAAGGGTTTGTCCATGGCCACCCACACTTTTAACGCCATGGGGACCTTACATCACCGGGAGCCAGGCGCGATAGGCGCGGCACTGACCATTCCAGCCCTTTATGCGCAGCTCATTGTGGACGGCGTTCACCTCCACCCGGCGGTGGTGGCCCTGGCGGTACGGGCCAAGGGGCCGGAGCGCGCCGTGCTGATCACCGATGCCATTGCCGCAGTGGGCCTCCCTCCGGGGCGTTACGAACTTGGCGGGCTGGAGATAGTGGTGGATGAGGTTTCGGCGCGGTTGCCGGAGGGGAACCTGGCCGGCAGCCTCTTGACCATGGAGCGGGCGGTCAAAAATGTGATGGAATTTACAGGGATTCCGGTTCACGAGGCTGTTCGCATGGCCTCGCTGACCCCGGCGGAAGCATTGGGGCTTGCGGAGCGCAAAGGAAGCCTGGTAGTGGGCAAGGATGCCGATCTGGCGGTGCTGGACGACGAGTTTGAAGTTCAATTGACGATCTGTCGCGGGCAAGTGGTCTTTGATACCAGAAAGATACATCAGGGGTGACGGCATTGCAGATTATCGTGGCAGAGGACTATGACGAGTTGAGCCGCCGGGCTGCGGAAACGGTGGCGGCCCAGATCCGGGAAAAACCGGACACCGTCCTGGGGTTGGCCACCGGCGGCACACCGCTTGGTATGTACCGCGAATTGAGGCGCCTGTACCAGGAGGGCAAACTGGACTTTTCCCGGACAAGGACCTTTAACCTGGATGAATACATAGGCCTGGCGGCGGATCACCCGGAAAGTTACCACTTCTACATGTGGGAGAACTTCTTCCGGCATGTAAACCTGCCGGCGGATCAGACCCATATTCCCGATGGAGCCGCGACGGATCTGGCGGCGGAATGCAGAAGATACGAGGAGATGATCCAGGCCGCCGGCTGGATCGACCTGCAGATCCTCGGCATCGGCGCCAACGGACATATCGGGTTTAACGAGCCGGGAACCGAATTTGGCGCGGTCACCCATGTACTGCGCCTCGATCCCAGGACGATTAAAGCCAATGCCCGTTTTTTCGGCAGCGAAGATCTGGTGCCACGGCAAGCCATTTCCATGGGAATCAAGACGATTATGAAGTCGCGGCGGATCATCCTTCTGGCCAGCGGCACCGACAAGGCGGAGGCCATCACGCGGACGGTAAACGGACCGGTAACGGTGGACATGCCGGCTTCGATCCTTCAATTGCATCCCAACGTAACCTTGCTGGTGGATAAAGCAGCCGCGGCGCTTCTGAAATTGGACGGCGGCCAGCTGACGGTGAACTGCTAGAAAAAGTTGCATGCGGGCATCCCTTTACTGGCAAACTAGCTTTGGAGCAAAGGGGCGACTTTTGAGGAGAACGATCAGGGAGTAAAACATGAAGTTATTTGCCGATTACCACACCCATACCCGCTACAGTCACGGCACCGGCGCCGTGGAAGACAACGTGCTGGCCGCAAGAGCCAAAGGCCTCAAACAGGTGGCGATCTCCGACCACGGGCCGGCAACCCTTTTCGGGGTCGGGGTGAAGAATCTGGCGGCCTTCGGCAAGATCCGCGAGGAGGTCAGGGACTGTAACGCCCGGTATCCCGACATCAGCGTTCTAACCGGGGTGGAGGCCAATGTGATTGGCGTCGATGGCGCCCTCGACGTGCCGGGGCCGGTTCTGGAGGAGTTGGACATTGTCCTGGCCGGTCTGCATGTGACGGTGATGCCGGCCTCGTTGGCCGACGGGTTCAGGCTGGGTCTTCTCAACGCGCTCAGAAGCCTGGATTCGCGGTTGGGAAGACTTGCCCGCAACTTGAATACCAAAGCCCTGGTCGAGGCGGTGTACCGTTTTCCAATCGATATTGTCACCCATCCCGGGCTGAGACTCTCCATTGATACCCGGGAACTGGCCAGGGCCTGCGCCAAAAACGGCACGGCCATGGAGATCAATACCGGCCACGGCCAGACCACGGTGGAATTCATCCAGACTGCGGCCAGGGAAGGAGTGGATTTTGCCATCAGCAGCGATGCGCACCAGCCTGCCCGGGTGGGCGATCTTCAGGCCGGCCTGGAACTTGCCAGGCAGGCGGGCCTTCCCGCAGAAAGGATTATCAACGCGGCGCCCGCGGAAGATGATTCCCTCGGCCAATTATGGCGCGATCTTCCACGCCCTGCGAGCAGGAATCTTCCTTTACGGCGGCGAACTATCTCCAGAATCTGAGAATCTGGAGAGTATAAGATCTGGCAGGAGGCTTGGGGGAAGCCGCATGGAAGAGATCCGGTTTGTGATTATCACCGGCCTGTCCGGGGCAGGTAAGACCGAGGCAATCAGGGCTTTTGAGGACCTGGGGTATTTTTGCGTGGATAATCTTCCTCCGACCCTGATCCCCAAGTTTGCTGAGTTGTGTGCACAATCGGAAGGAAAGGTTAATAAGATAGCACTGGTCATTGACATTCGGGGCGGTCAATTTTTTGACAGCCTTTTTGGCGCTCTGGAGAATCTCGAGGCGGTGGGATTTCGCTACGATGTCCTTTTTTTGGAGGCAACCGATGAAGTTTTGATCCGCCGTTTCAAGGAGACCAGGCGCCGCCATCCATTGGCTCCCGAGGGGACCATTCTCGACGGGCTCACCGCCGAACGCAAGAAGCTTGAACAGCTCCGGGGCCGGGCGACCCGGATCATTGACACCTCACACATGACAGCCAGGCAGCTAAAAGAAGAGATCATGCGCGCCTTCGCCACGAAGGACGGCGGCGCCCGGATGACCGTGAGCGTCATTTCGTTTGGCTTCAAGCATGGGTTGCCGTTGGACGCCGATCTGGTCTTTGACTGCCGGTTTTTGCCCAACCCTCACTATGTCGCCTCTCTTAAAAATCACACCGGCAATGAGGCGGTGGTCGCGGACTACGTGCTCAAATGGCCGATTACCCAGCGTTTTATCGCCAAACTGTCGGATTTTGTAGAGTTTCTCATGCCCCATTTTGCGAAAGAGGGAAAATCTCAGGTAATCATCGGCATCGGTTGCACGGGGGGTAAACACCGTTCGGTCACGCTGGCCAACGTACTGGGGGATTTTCTGCGTCAGAACGGGTATCCGGTCACGGTGGAGCACCGTGACATCGAGAAGTCTGATGGAGATTAGGGCGGTGCCGCAAATGGGATTTGGGAACTTCCCGCTGCCTGGACACAACGTGATAAAGTGGCTCTATCCCGGGATGAAGGTCAAAAGGTGGCTCTTTTTGGCCGTCGTCGGCGTCCTTCTGGTGGGCCTGGGACTGGCTTTGATCATCAATATCAAGCTTCTGAGCGCCTTTGAACAGGCTTTTATGCGTTCGGTCTATCTTCTGACCGGGGAGTTGCGGACGCCCGTTACGGTGTTAAACGGTGCAATCGTTATTTTGCTTGGTGTATCCTTGATCACCGTGGGGATCCGGCAGATGATCCGGTCCATCGTTTCGGTGATCCTCCCCGAGGATACTGACAACCTGGTGGAGATTGTCTATCAGAGCCGGCAATTGCACCGGGGAGCCAAAGTGGTGGTTGTCGGCGGCGGCACGGGGCTGGCCACTTTACTGCGGGGCTTGAAGCGGTATACCTCCAACATCACAGCGATCGTCACCGTGGCGGACGATGGTGGCAGCTCGGGAAGGCTCAGGACGGAGATGGGTATCTTGCCGCCGGGGGATATCCGCAGTTGCCTGGTGGCGCTGGCTGATACCGAACCGCTCATGGAAAAGCTCTTTCAGTACCGGTATCGCAATCTAGAGGGATTGACCGGCCATAGCTTCGGGAATCTTTTTATCGCCACCATGACGGAAATTACGGGAGATTTCGAACAGGCCATCAAGGAGTCCAGCAAGGTCCTGGCCATCCGGGGGCAGGTCTTGCCAAGCACGCTGGAGTCGGTGGTCTTGCACGCGCGGATGGCCGATGGCACCGAGGTTACCGGCGAATCGGACATAACGCGTGCGCGCCGGCGAATCCAACGGGTCTTCCTGCGGCCGGAGAACGCGGCGGCCAATGTGGAGGCGATAGAGGCTATCGCTGACGCCGACATTGTGGTTTTGGGGCCGGGAAGCCTGTATACCAGTATTTTGCCGAATCTGCTTGTTCAAGGGATTGCGGATGCCCTGGAAGCATCCAAGGCAGTCAAACTTTATGTCTGCAACGTCATGACCCAGCCGGGAGAGACCGACGGGTATACGGCTTCCGACCATGTAAAGGCGATTGTCGACCATGTGGGGCCGGGGGTGGTGGACTATGTGCTGGTGAATGACGAAGAGATACCGCCGCTTCTGGCGGAAAAATATCGTGAACAGGACGCTTTTCCGGTGGAGCCGGATGTGGAGAAGATTGCCCAGCTCGGCCCGCAACCGATTACCGCCCGCCTGATCAGCGAGACCGATCTGGTGCGGCATGACTCGCGCAAGCTGGCTGGCGCCGTCATGCGCCTGATCCTTCAGGTCAAACCGAGGCCGGAGAGGATGTTGTGGCTGGAGCCCTTTCTTTCGGGGTTGTTGTGGGGGCGGAAGCGGAACTAAATATAAAAATGGTGAGAATGCCGCTTGCGAGTTGATGTTGTCTGAGATAAAATAGGAGGTGGTGAATTTGATGCGGCCATTACGCATGCGAAACCTGTGGTGGCATCGAACCTTTTTGGGGTTCCTTCCGTTGCTGATGGTCCTGGTGATGCTGGCTGGACTATGGGGAGGAATAAGTATTGTGATGGGCCGTGCAACTTCACCGGTGGAACTTTCCTTCAGCCCCCTGGCGGCGGTGGGAAATCGGGCGGAATCCTACGTGGTTGCGGTTGATCAGGCGGAGTATGACTCCTTGTGGCAATCGTTGTGGAATGCCTGGGAACAGCCCGCGGTGGACTTCCAGAAATCGTTTGTGGTGGGAGTGTTTTACGGCGAGCGGCCTACCGGCGGCTGCGGGATGCGAGTAAAAAAGGTTGCCCAGTCCGGCGGCGAGGTGACGGTAACCGTGGAACGCATATCTCCCCGGCCGGGCGCCTTTGTTACCATGGTTATTACCTATCCGGGCCAACTGGTGGCTGTGAACAAGAACAGCCTGGCGCAAAAAGGTCAGTTGACCTTTATCTTCGTGGATCAGGAGCAACGGGAACTGGCCAGGGTTGAGAAGTCGGTTGAATAAGAAGGAGCTTGATCGCGGTGTTGACAAATATCAGGAAAATAGCCATCGTAGCCATGATGATAGGACTTTCGTTGTTGCTGATTATGTTTGTGAAAGTGCCCCTCTTCGCAAATTATCTAATCTATGAGCCCGGCGATGTGCCAATCTTGATCATTGGGTTTATGTTTGGACCCGCCCTGGGAGTCGCCGCATCTTTTATCGTCGCGGTGATGATGGCCTTACTTACCGGATTGGGCGGGCCTTTTGGCGCCTTTATGCATTTTCTGGCCACCGGCACCATGGTGGGGGTGGCGGGAAGCGTTTACTACTTCCGCAAGACCAAGGGGGGCGCTGTATGGGGGATGCTTTTTGGCGGCCTGGCCATGGCTGTAACGATGGCGGTGGCCAATGTGCTGCTGGATCCAATCTTTTATGGCTTGTCCCGGGAGGCTGTAACGAAGTTGTTAATGCCGGCCATCGTTCCTTTTAACCTCACCAAGGCCGGGATAAACTCGGCGGTGACTTTTGTGCTCTACAAGCGAACCGCGGCCTTTTTGCGCCGTTACAGCCAGGAAGCTTACGCGAAAGGGAACGGAAGCCGGTAAGCGTTTTGTCGTAATCTAAAGATAAAGTACAATCCAGAAACCTCGCTTTCCAGGTAACCAGGCAATCCTGTTACCAGGAAAGGGAGGTTTCTTTATTTATGCCCCCCTAATTTATACCCCCTATCTTAAGTGCCACGAATTTAGATCCCAAAGACTTCCTCATTTTACCTGGAAAAAGGTTGCCAGGGCCGGCATAGACATGTAAAGGATTGCACATGAGCCTATGTGGGCGCGGGGCGCGCAGACCGAATTTGGCAGGATGCCAGGGCGATGCGCGCTGCAACCGAATGAGGAGGCTTGCGATGAACCAGAGCCGTAAATGCAGGTTCTACACAATCAAAGAAAGGACAATCGTTTTGGCCGTGGTCGGGATCTTGCTGGCTCTTTTTATTACCGGATGCATTGAAAGCATGGAACGCCGCTTTTATGGGGTCAAGCCGCGGGTGACCCTGGAGGGGCGTCCAATGCAGGGCCTCTTTCACGACGAGGTCAAGGCGATCGTCGCCGAAATGGCGGAACAAGCGTCCATCAAACCGGTGGATGCCCACATCGATAAAAAAACCGGCGT
>JBLNCV010000088.1:0-15602 GCA_050260975.1 Syntrophothermus sp.
TGCTCAACGGGCGTTCCCAGGAGAAGCTGGATCAGGTGGGGCGGGTCTGTCAGAATATTGCCCACGGTGCCGGAAGCTCGATGCAAGTGCGAACCAGTGCCGACCGCCGGGCGGCGATAGAAGGGATGGATTTTGTCCTCTGCCAGGTGCGGGTTGGCGGGATGGCCGCCCGGGCGATGGACGAGCGGTTTCCATTGGAATTCGGGATTATTGGCGAGGAGACCACGGGTCCCGGCGGCTTTGCCAACGCCATGCGAACGGTGCCGGTTGTTCTGGAGATTGCAAGGGAGATCGAAAAGTATTCGCCGGAGACAGTGCTGGTGATGCTCACCAACCCAGCCGGGATTACCGTGGAGGCGGTGAAACGTTATACGAAGGTCAAAGTCTTTGGCGCCTGCGATCTACCCGTAGCGTTACTGGACAAGATGGCGCGCGTGGCCGGGATAAGCGTCAGAGGTCTGCTGGATTTCAAGTATTACGCGCTCAACCATCTGGGCTGGTTTGGGTCTGTGAGTTCCGGTGGGGCAAATACCGGCGAGGGAAATACCAGCGTGAGGGATCTGATGCCTTTGCTCCTGGAGAACGTGGCAGATCTGGGTCTGGGCATTGATTCGGAGGTGGTGCGCCAGCTTGGGCTTATCCCATTACCATACCTCAAGTACTATTACCATGCGGACCAGTTGGTGAAGGCGGCGGCGGGAAAGCCTACCCGGGCGGAATATCTGCTCGAGGTGGAAGCCCGGCTCAGCGAGGCCTATGCAGACCCCAACAGCGGCAAGCCGACCTTGGTGGAAGAGCGCAACGCCATCTGGTACGGCGAGGTCATTGTGCCGATCTTGCGTTCGCTGGTAAATAGCCGGCAAACGGCCAGGCATATCGTGATCACCGCCAACCAGGGGCTTTACCCGGAGTTGCCGATGGATGCGGTAATTGAGGTGCCCGTGCTGGTGGGTGGAGGCGTAATCAGTCCTATCGCTCAGGGGCCGATTCCGGCTAAGATCCTGCCTTTGCTCAGGCAAGTCAAGGCCTACGAGCAACTGGCTGTGCGGGCAGGCGCGGAGAGATCGGCTGAACTGGCGGTGGAGGCTCTTGCTACCCACCCGCTCGTGCAAGACCGACGACGGGCCAGGTCTTTGTGGGATCGCATCACTGAGATAAACACAGCCAACCTTTGAATTTGACGTCTCTTATCGTGAAGATCAAGGCTGCCTACCGTTGACCGTTTCCTCCGATTTGCCATTTATGGCAGAAGTTTCACCACAATAATGTGCAGGAAAAGCACCCGGCGCGCAGAATTTATTAGGCGAAAACCAAAGGTGACAAACAAATAGCGAGTCAAGGGACCATGGCCGGCCTAACCAACATGGCCAGCAAAGAACCCTTAGCAGATTTTGAAGATTCTAATGAAGTCATATCAACTCAACCTGGCAGTAACTTTTTTGCTATAACAATGACTAACATAAGTCATTTTACCGATTGATGAAGCAGACGCCAAAGTTTTCAAGTTTATCATCGACCTGTATCGGGTGGTTAGAGAGGAGGTGAATCCCGTTTAGTGCCACGCGAAACGCAGGCGGTGGTAATGAATCGCAGCAATAGACGCAGGCAGGGGGACGGCAAGATGAGGAAACAAGGAAACTCATGGCGCAAGTTCCCCGGACGCAGCACCAGACGCAGCAATATCCAACATTAGACGCAGCAACAATTCAACATTCGCAGCACAGTCACAGCAAGATTCGCAGCCAATTCTCACAAACACACACAAAACTAAGGGGGACAACAATGAAGAAAGTAGCTATTCTAGTGGCCATGGCACTGGTCTTCTCGCTGGTCGCTCCGGCGATTGCGTTGGCGGCGGGCAACATCTCCGTCAGCGGCAAGCTGAGCACCGAGTTGAAGGGCATTGCGACCGGCAAGCCCGCTGGTGACCCTGTAATCAGCGGCAAAACGCTCATGAAGCTCAACATCGGCATCGGCGCCGAAAACGAGCAGAAGGTGAAAGCCTATCTGGAGCTGGCGCCCTCAGCCAAAACCGACTTTACCGGCTGGTTGGATCGCGACGGCAATGTCGGCTTTACCGACCTCCCGAATTTGTTTAGCGGGATCAAGCTGAACAAGGCTTACCTCCAGGCTGACGGGCCGTTCTGGGCCGATGGGCCGGCAATCCGGACCACCATCGGTGATGTGACCATCAACCAGAACGACTATGTGGCCAACCTCGGCGGCCGGAAAGGTATCTCCGTGGAGGGCATCAAGGCCGGATCGGTGGGGATGGACGCCTTTTGGGTAGCTTCGGGTAACCGCATGATCTTCCCGGCGGATGACAACGTCTTAACAAAAGTGTCAGAACCTGTGGAGGAAACCTACGGTGGCCGGATTAACGCCAACATCATGGGCGCCGATCTGGGCGCCAGTGTGGTGAAGGTCCAGAAGGGCGCCGAGTATGCCCTCAATGGCAAGTTCTCCCCGATTCCGATGGTCACCCTCGACGGTGTCTACGCGCGTGACGCTGAGCAGGCCTATGCCTACAAGGTGAACGCCGCTGTATCGCCCCTGGAGAACCTGACCCTCAGAGCGGGCTACCGTGGTGCTGACAAGACGTTCAATCCGGTCTATGCTCTCCGTAAGGATAGCGATGATGACGGGTACATTGAACAGGGTGAAACCGATCTCGCAGCTCACGACCGGCTGACCGGCTTCAACGTCGGCGCCTCCACACAGGTCTACGGCGTGAATCTCGCCGCCGACTACGACAACCCGACCAAAGAGACCGATGTCAAGGCTGATACCGAACTGGCCGGCTACAAGCTGAACGGTGAGGTCAAGGCCACCAACACGAAGGTTTCCGAGGTTTCGGCTGGCGTGGAGAAGAGCGTGGAACTCCTTGGAATGGACGTCACCGGTAACTACACCGCGGCGATCTCTGATACCGAGATTTCCCACGAGGTGAAGGCCAGCAGCAAGCTCGGTATCCTGCCGCTCACCCTGGACGGCCGTGTAAAGATGTTCCAGAAAGGCTCCGAGCCGACCCAGTACGAGGCTAGCGCCAAGTACGAGGCTCCAAACGGCGTGACCCTCGGCCTGAATTACCTCAACGACAAAGATCACACCATGGGCCAGGTCTCGGCGACCGCCGGCATGAGCGTGGAGTTCTAAGCAACGGATTCGGTACCAGGTACCGATTTGAAGCGAGTAACCGATTCGAACCAAGCAACCGATTCGCAACCAATTGAATAACGAACTCTCCGGGAGCCCTCGCGGTTCCCGGAGAGTCCATCACAACACCAATCATCGCAAATTCAAGGACGATACAGGCCCCCGGTCAACTCCGGGGGCTTTTTTTGCTCTTTTTGCGCATCGCGTCAAGTTATCCAGGTGGCTGGTCCACTTGCTCACATTTTTTCCCCGCAAGGAGGAAAACAATAGATGGTATGGAATAGAAACACGGACACAGACGAAAGGAGTCATAGCGATGTCAAAACTGGATGACGGCAAGGTTTTCAAGGCACAGGATCCGCAGGGGATGGGGGAACTGATCTATCAGTTTCCCGAGCAATGTGAAAAGGCTTTCGATATCGGGATGAAGGCCGAGCTACCGCCTCTCAAACAAAAACCCGCCCAGGTGGTGCTGTTTGGCATGGGCGGTTCCGCTATAGGAGGGGACCTGGTCCGCTCGCTACTGGAAAGCGAGATGGAGATCCCCTTCATCGTTGTCAGGGACTATACGCCACCCGCCTTTGTCGGGCCGCAGACACTGGTGCTGGCCTCAAGCTATTCCGGCAATACCGAAGAGACCCTGAGCGCTTACGATACCGCCAAGAAGAGGGGCGCCCAGATTATCGCCATCACCAGCGGCGGCGAGCTGGCCAAAAAGGCCCGGACCGACGGGTTCCCGCTGGTGGCCATTCCCGGAGGGATCATGCCCCGGGCGGCGCTGGGTTACTCCTTTGTGCCAATCCTGCTCATATTGCAGCGTCTCGGGTTGTGCAAGGACAAGACGGCGGAGTTCCGGGAGATGGTGGCGCTTATCAAGAAGATGCGCGACAAACTCTCGACCAGTGTCCCTGCTGCCGAAAACCAGTCCAAGCAGCTGGCGGAGCGGTTCTACGGCAAAATTCCGCTCATCTACGGTTCCCAGCCCTGGAAGGCCGTGGTGGCGACCCGCTGGAAGGGCCAGATGAACGAAAATGCCAAAAACACCGCAGTGTGGAACGCGTTTCCCGAAGTGAACCATAACGAGATTGTCGGCTGGGAGGCGCCGCCGGCCGTCACCAAACAGCTCGAGGTCGTGATCCTTAGGGATCGCGAAGATTCGCCCAAGATGCAAAAGCGGATGGAGGCCACCACCACCATCATGCAAGGTCACGCCGGCGGGATTAACGAGGTGTGGAGCACCGGCGACTCGGTTCTGACCCGGATGTTCTCCCTGATCCATATCGGCGATTGGGCCAGCTACTACCTGGCGATTCTCAACGGGATTGACCCCACGCCGGTGAAGGTCATCGACTACCTTAAAGAGCAGCTGGCAACGGTGTAATAGGCGAAACCGGGGCGGTAATAGGACCAAGATTATTGCCCTGCAATCCGGGCCGGCCAACAGTGGGGCGGCCGGCGAAGAAATTGTGGGAGAGAAAGTTATGGAGGGACATGAGATCATGGCCAGAGAGAAGAATTCTGCGCCTCACCATGGCGAAAGCCGGGATAAGGCGGCGCGCCGGGAGGACACGGCGCGGGTCACTGGCGGGGACGGCGGCCCGGCGGGGCGCTACGCCGTCGGCGTGGATCTGGGCGGGACAAAGGTGGCTACCGCCCTTACCGACACCCACGGCCGGATCTTGCAACGGGCCGAGGTGCCGACCAGCGCGCAGGAAGGAGTCGATGCGGTAATCGGCCGGATTGTTGAGAGCATCCGGACAGTCATGAACACGATTGTGGACGGCCGGAAGGTGTCGCCGGATGAAATTCTGGGGATCGGTGTCGGTTCCCCCGGCCCGTTGGATGTCGAGAGAGGGATTGTCCTTTTCTCGCCCAACCTCAAGTGGGAGAACGTGCCCATCTGTGACCGTATTGCAGAAGCCACCGGCTTGCCTGCATATCTTGACAACGACGCCAATGTGGCGGCGATGGCGGAGAACCGGTTTGGGGCCGGCAAAGGCGTGGAAAATATGTTGTACATGACCGTCAGCACCGGTATTGGTGGTGGGATCATCATCAACGGCCGGATCTACCGTGGCAGCCATGGTAATGCGGGAGAGATCGGCCACATGACCATCAAGCCCGATGGGCCCCCGTGTGGTTGCGGGAATTTTGGCTGCCTGGAAGCGCTGGCTTCGGGGACCGCCATTGCCAGGGAGGCGGCGGAAGGGATCAGAGCCGGCGTTGCCACGACAGTGCTTCAAAAGGCCGGCGGCGACCCCGGCAAGGTTACGGCGCGGCTGGTCGGCGAGGCGGCGCGGGAAGGCGATCCATTCGCAAAGGAAGTTGTTCACAAAGCCGCTTATTACCTGGGCATCGGCCTGGCCAACCTGGTAAATATCTTTGACCCTGAGATAATCGTCATCGGCGGGGGCGTCTCCAGGATTGGGGAGGAGCTTTTTGAGCCGGCCCGGAGGACCATGCGGGAGCGCGCGCTGGCGGCCATGGCCAAACAGGTGAAGAGTGTGCCGGCGCTTTTGGGCGGCGATTCCGGCGTGCTTGGCGCGGCAAGCCTGGTTTACGATCAGCCCAACCACATTTGACAGGGGCAACCACGCGGATCACCAGGACTAAATGATGAAAATTTTTCACGAAAAATTTTCATGAATAAGCAGGGATTTGACATCAAGCTACGAAATAAAAGGGATGTATATTTTTATACCCCGGCGGGTTCACAGGTTTAACCAATCCCGCATACCGGGGATTTTGCATGAATAGCTTTGTGAAGGACCGTACTTTCACACCGTTGCCTGATCATAAAAATCAAATGGCGCTTAAGGGCGTGTTTTGTGTTTACCATATTTGGGCAAAGAGGGGTTGAAATGGAAACCATCAATCTTACCCGGCTCGGGCAGGAAAACGGCGATTTCGTCCGCCGTGTCGAAGCAGAAAGCAAACAGAATGTGGGATCCTGCTACCAGTGCGGCAAATGCACCGGCGGGTGCCCGGTGGCTTTTGCCATGGATGTGGCGCCACGGCAGATCATGCGGATGATCCAGCTGGGCATGCAAGATGAGGCGCTGCACAGTTCCACCATCTGGCTTTGTGCATCGTGCACGACCTGTACCACGCGTTGCCCGCGGGAGATCGATCTCGCGCGGGTGATGGACGTATTACGGGGCATCGCTCGCGAAAAGGGGATCTTCGCAGAGCGGGAAGTGGCGGTGTTCAACGACACCTTCCTGCGTTCGGTCAAAAATAACGGGCGGCTGCATGAGGTGGGCCTCGTCGCCTATTATAACCTGCGCAGCAAGCATCTCCTCCACGATGTTCTGAAAGCGCCGGCGCTCTTCTTTAAGGGCAAGCTGAAGATCTTCCCGGGCCGGATCAAAAGGGTTCAGGATGTCAGGCGGATCTTTGAACATACCCTGCAAGCTGGGAGGGAACGCGCGTGAAGTTTGCTTATTACCCCGGATGTTCGTTGCATTCCACGGCGAAAGAATACAATATCTCGGCGCGACGGGTTTGCCGCGACCTGGGCGTGACCCTGGAAGAGCTGCCCGATTGGAACTGTTGCGGTTCAACCCCGGCGCACAGCGCGGATCACCTTCTTTCCATAGCCCTTCCGGCCAGGAACCTGGCTATCTCCGAAGCCATCGGGATGGACCTGGTGGCTCCTTGTGCCGCCTGCTTCAACCGGCTCAAAACCGCCCAGGTTGAGATGGCCGAAGATCCCCAACTGGCGGCCGAGGTCAACAAAGTTACCGGGATGGATTATAAAGGCGACGTGCAGGTTCTTTCCCTGGTGGATGTAATTGTAAACCAGGTGGGAATCGACAATATCAAACCGTTGATGAAGAGACAGCTAAGCGGGTTGAAAGTAGCCGCGTATTACGGCTGTCTGATGGTTAAGCCGCCCAAGCTTGTGCAATTCGACGATCCCGAGAACCCGCATTTTCTGGATGATCTGATGCAAGGTCTGGGAGCGGAGACGGTGGAGTGGCCTTTCAAGACCGAGTGTTGCGGGGCGAGCCTGGCTGTCTCGCGGACCGACATAGTGGTGAAGCTGGCCAACGATATCCTGGGCATGGCCAAGGCCAACGGGGCCAACTGCATTGTGACCGCGTGCCCGCTCTGCCAGGCCAACCTAGACATGCGGCAAATGGAGGCCGAGAAGAAGTACGGAACCGCTTATCATCTACCGGTCTTCTATTTCACGGAGCTTCTGGGGATAGCGCTGGGGCATCGTCCTGGCCAGTTGGGCATCGACAAGCACATGGTGGACGGAGTGCATCTCCTGTCGGAACAGGGTCTGGCAAGCTAACACGAGGAGCGATGTTCGAATGAAGAGAATAGGGGTCTTTATCTGCTGGTGTGGTTCGAATATTGCCGGCACCGTAGATGTGGAGAAAGTGGCGGAGGTGGCCAAAACATTTCCCAAGGTAGCTTTCGCCACCGATTATAAGTATATGTGTTCCGAGCCCGGCCAGGCGGTGATCAAAAACGCGATCAAGGAGCACGACCTGGACGGCGTGGTGGTGGGGTCATGTTCTCCTCGCATGCATGAACCGACCTTCCGCAAGACGGTGGCGGCGGCCGGGGTGAACCCGTATCTCTTTGAGATGGCTAACTTGCGGGAGCATTGCTCGTGGGTGCATTCGGACAAAGAGGCGGCCACCAAAAAGGCCATTGATCTGGTACGCACGGCTGTGGCCAAGGTCGCGTTGAACACGCCGTTGCAGCAATCCTCAATCCCCGTGGAAAAACGGGCGATGGTGGTCGGCGGCGGGATCGCCGGTATTCAGGCGGCGTTGGATATCGCCGACGCCGGCTATGAGGTGGTCCTCGTGGAACGGGAGCCGAGCCTGGGGGGGCGGATGGCCCAGATCGACAAGACTTTCCCGACGCTGGACTGCTCGGCCTGTATTCTAACCCCGAAGATGGTGGATGTGTCCCAGCACGAAAAGATCAAGATCCTCGCCTATTCCGAGGTGGAGAAGGTCGACGGCTACATTGGCAACTTTGAGGTAACCATCCGGCGCAAGGCCAGTTCGGTGGACAACACCAAGTGTACCGGTTGTGGTGTCTGCCAGACGAAATGTCCTACAAAGGTTCCCAGCGAATTTGACATGAAGCTTGGCCATCGGAAGGCCATCTATACGCCATTCCCGCAGGCGGTGCCCAACAAGCCGGTAATTGACCGGCAACATTGCCTGCAGTTTACCAAAGGCAAGTGCGGGATCTGCCAGAAGGTTTGTCCCACCGGAGCGGTGGATTACACCCAGACGGATGAGCTTGTCATCGAAAAGGTCGGGGCCATCGTGGCGGCCACCGGGTATGATCTGTTCGATCATTCGGTCTATGGCGAGTATGGTTACGGCCTGTACTCGGACGTGATCACCGGCCTGCACTTCGAACGGTTGATCAATGCTTCCGGGCCGACTGGCGGCAAGATCAAGCGCCCGTCCGACGGCAAGGTGCCCAAGGATGTGGTCTTCATCCAGTGCGTGGGCTCGCGGGATGAGGCCAAGGGCGTGCCGTATTGCTCCCGGACCTGTTGCATGTACACCGCCAAGCATGCCACGCTTATGGCGGAGAAGATTGAGGGGTCCCAATCCTACGTATTTTATATGGACGTGCGGACCCCAGGCAAGAATTACGAGGAATTTTACAAGCGCGCCACGGAGGAGTATGGCGCGAAGTACATCAGAGGGCGGGTCTCCAAGGTCTACCCCAAGGGCGACAAACTGGTGGTCAGGGGCGAAGACACCCTGATCGGCAGGCAGGTGGAAGTGGAGGCCGATATGGTGGTGCTGGCCACCGCCATGGTGGCCCAGCATGACGCCGCCGAGGTGGCCCGGCGGCTGGGCTTCTCCTATGACGGAAACAACTTCTTCACGGAGGCGCATCCCAAACTGCGTCCGGTGGAGACCAACACCGGAGGGATCTTCCTGGCGGGAGCCTGCCAGGGGCCCAAGGATATTCCGGACACTGTAGCCCAGGCCAGCGCGGCGGCGGCCAAGATCTGCGCGCTCTTTTCCAAGGATCAGATGGCGACCGACCCGATGGTTTCCGTGGTGGATGAGAGCAAGTGCTCGGGTTGCCTGTTGTGCAAGCCCATCTGCCCGTACAAGGCCATTGACGGCAAGAAGATCACCGAGAGGGTGAACGGAAAGGTTTTGGAGCGCGTGGTAGCCACGGTCAACTCGGGCCTGTGCCACGGTTGCGGCGCGTGCACGGTGGCCTGCCGGCCCGGGGCCTTGAATCTCAAAGGCTTCTCCAATGAACAGATCCTCGCGGAGGTGGAAGCGCTATGTCTGTAAACGAACCGGCGAAGCATATGCACGAAGAGACGGCGGAAGCCGGTATTCAAGAAAAGCACGATACCCATGGGGCTCAGGGGGCCCCGGCGACCCCGGAGGCCGCTTCGGCCGCTCCGGCCGCGGACTGGGAACCGAAGATTGTGGGGTTCGCCTGCAACTGGTGCACTTACGCGGGAGCAGACCTGGCCGGCACCAGCCGGATTGCCTATCCTCCCAACATCCGGTTAATCCGGGTGCCGTGCTCGGGGAGAGTCAACCCCCAGTTTGTCCTGCGCGCCTTTGAAAAGGGTGCGGATGCGGTGCTGGTGGCCGGTTGCCATCCGGGGGATTGCCATTATTCCACCGGCAACTATTTCACAAGACGGCGTTTCCTGTTGACCAAGCGGCTGCTGGAGTACGTCGGGATCGAGCCGGGACGTTTTCACGCCCGCTGGATTTCCGGGTCGGAGGGATCCAAATTCGCCCAGGTGGCCAAGGAGATCACCGAACAGGTCAAAGCCCTTGGGCCGTATCGGAAGTCCCAAGACGCCGAATAAAGACGAGGGATGTGCGATGAAGAAGCTTACCGAGGAAATTCGCCGGAAGGCAAAAGAGCTTTTGGCCAGTGGCACGGTGCAGTATGTACTGGGCTATGAGGCCGCGCGGAACGCCTACGAACCCAGGCCGGTCTTTATTCGACGCCCGGAGGATGTGGACCGGCTGGTGTGGAACCCGTTCTGCGCCAATACCCTGGCCAAGTACCTCTTTGAGGATCGTTACAAAGAGGGGAAGATCGGCATTATCGCCAAGGGTTGCGACAGCCGGGGAATCGTCAGGCTGATCAATGACGGCCAGATCACCCGTGAACAGGTGTATATCATCGGTGTACCCTGCACGGGCCTTTTGGATCCGGCCAAGCTGCCGCCGGTGCCGGACGGAGTGCCGGTGGAGGTCGAGGACCAGGGCGAAAGTTTCAGCCTGGCGCTGCCCGGAGGGGCGAAGGTGGTGGCCAAAGCGGAGGCCATGCCGGCCAAGTGCCAGAACTGCGATTATCCCAATCCGGTAATCAGCGACGTGATCATCGGCAAGGAGGTTCAACCCCGGCAGGTTACGCCTCAGGCTCGCTATGCCGAGGTAATTGAACTTGAAGCTTATAAACCGGAGGCCAAAAAGGCTTACTGGGAGAGCGTTTTTGACCGTTGCATCCGGTGTTACGCGTGCCGCAATGTTTGCCCGGCCTGCGACTGCAAGGAGTGCGTCTTTGACCAGGCGGAGCCGCGCTGGGTAAGCAAGGCCATTAATGTTCCGGAGAACAGGATCTTCCACATCACCAGAGCGTTGCATGTGGCCGGGCGGTGCGTGGAGTGCGGGGAATGCGACCGGATCTGCCCGATGCATATTCCCATCCGGAAGCTGAACAAAAAGATTGCCAAGGATCTGGGCGAACTTTTCGGGGAACAACGGCCGGGCACCCAACTGGAAGAGAAGCCGGCTCTCGGGTTCTACGCCGTCAACGATCCTGAGGAGTTCATGTAAGATTTATTTCCAGGTCAAAGAACGAAGCAGGCCGACGTTTATTGACCTGGAAAAAGTGAGGGTGGTTAAGATGGAACACAAGGTCATTACCAGGGAGAACCTTGGCAAATGGCTCGATACCCTGGCACATGAGTATGACCTGATTGCTCCCGTGGCTGAAGACGATCTGGTGTTGTTTAAAGAGGTCAAGTCGGCGGCCAGGGTCATATTGAACTATAACAACACGGTGCTTCCAGCCAAGGACTACTTCTTCCCCCAGACGGAGACCATCTTCCGGTTCCGGGCTAAAGCCGGCCAACTGGCGATTGATCCGGCGGCTCCGCTGGCCAAACCGCGGGTGCTCTTCGGGGTGCGCTCTTGCGATCTGAAGAGTATCACCTTGTTGGACCAGGTCTTCAGTGGTGATTTCCAGGATGCCCAATACCTGGATAAGCGGGAGAAGACAGTCCTGGTCGGGATGGGGTGCAATTCTCCGCAAGCAACGTGCTTTTGCGGGTCTTTTGGGATCGAGCCGGGCGGCAACCCGGCGGCGGATCTCTTTCTTACCGAGATCGACGGCGGCTATGTGGTCAATATCCAGAGCGAGAAGGGCAAGGAGGCCCTCCAAAAGAATTGGAGCCTCTTTACGGATGCCGGCGCCGCCCAGGTGAAAGAAGCCTCCGAGCGCGCCGCCAACGCTGCAAAAAGCTTGAAGTTGTCCGTGGATCCCAAAGGCGTGAAAGAGGAGCTGGATCACCTCTTTGAAAGCGCTTATTGGGATGAGATATCGCCCAAATGCCTGACCTGCGGGATCTGCACGTATGTCTGCCCGACCTGCCATTGCTTTGACATCAACGATACCTCGGGGCAGATCGGCGAGCGTTTCCGGTGCTGGGACTCCTGCATGTTTGCGGATTTTACGAAGATGGCCGGCGGCCATAACCCACGCCCCACCAAAAAGGAACGGGTGCGCCAGCGTTTTCTGCACAAGTTGCGGTATTTTCCGGATCGCTACAAGGAATACGCGTGTGTGGGGTGCGGGCGGTGTTTGCAAAAATGTCCCGTCCACATGGATATCACGCAGATTATCTCCGATGTGAAGGGTGGGAAACTCCAAAATGCAGCAAAGTAGCGCGCTCAGGAAGAGCCCCCTCATTCCGGAGGTGGCCACCATTGAAAAGATTACCCAGGAAACCCCTGATGTGAAGACCTTTCGCGTAGTTTTTGACGAACCCGGCGTCATGGAGGGATTTACCTACCGCTCTGGCCAGTGTGCCATGGTTTCCTTGCCTGGAGTGGGCGAGGCCATGATCTCCATTACCGCTTCTCCAACCCGCAAGGGTTTTCTGGAGTTTGGCATCAAGAAGGCCGGGACGCTTACCGCGGCCCTGCATGAGCTGGAGGAAGGGCAGAAGATCGGGGTGAGGGGCCCTTACGGCAACAGCTTCCCCATTGAGTCCATGTACGGCAAGAAGCTGGTCTTTATTGGCGGCGGCATCGGCCTGGCGCCCTTGCGTTCACTGATCAACAACGTCCTGGACAACCGGGACAAGTTTGGCGCGGTGGATATTATTTACGGGGCACGTTCACCACAAGATTTGGTTTTCAAGGAGGAGATCTTTGATAACTGGCCGAAAATTAAAGGGGTAAAGGTCCACGTTACGGTGGATAAAGGTGATGAGAACTGGAAAGGGGCGGTAGGCTTCGTACCTGCTTTTGTGGAGCAAGTCAACCCCTCGCCGGTGGATGCCATCGCCATTACCTGCGGGCCGCCGGTGATGATCAAATTTGTCTTGCAGACCCTGGCCAAACTGAAGTTCACGCCGGAGCAGATCATCACCACCCTTGAGATGAAGATGAAATGCGGAGTCGGCAAGTGCGGCCGGTGCAACATTGGTGAAAAGTACGTGTGCGTCGACGGACCGGTCTTCAGCCTGGCCCAACTAGGCAATATGCCTAATGAATTTTAGGAAGAACCTGGATAGCGAAGGTGCAAGATGGATCAGATTCTGCGCCGGCTGCACGGCCATCTGGAAGAAGTAGAAATCAGATTGCAGGAAACGCTTTATGTTGACGATCCCTTTTTGGACCGTCTGCTTGGGCCGCTGCCCAAAGCCGGCGGGAAGAGGATTCGCCCCATCCTGGTGCTGTTGTCCACGGAATGCTTTACGCCTGATGCCAGCCAGGGGATCCCTCTTGCCGTGTGCGCCGAACTCATGCACACCGCCACCCTGATCCATGACGATGTGGTGGATAACGCGGGGACCAGGCGCGGGCAACCCACGATGCACAGCCGCTGGGGGAATAAGATTGCGGTTTTGGCGGGGGATCATGTCTTTGCCAAAGCTTTTGACGTCCTCTCCGAGTTGAAGAACATCAAATATTTTTCCGCCATGTCGGGTATGATCGCGGGGATGGGAACGGGAGAGATCCTCCAAATCTTCCACGCTTATGATGTTTCTCTGGGGGAAGAGGCTTATTTTGAACGGATTAAGCGTAAGACCGCGCTTTTCATGGGAACTTGCTGCGAGCTTGGAGCTTTGGCCGGAGGGGCTTCGGACGAAATAGCGCATGCCATGTATGAGTATGGCTTGAATCTTGGCATGGCTTTTCAGGTGGCCGATGATTTGCTTGACTTCGTGGGCGAGGCAGGCAAAGTGGGAAAACCGGTGGCCAGCGATCTTTTGGAGGGCAATCTGACTTTGCCGGTACTGCATGCCATGCGGCATAAGGACGGCCAGACGATCCGCCGCCTTGTCGAGCAGAGATCGCTGACTCCCGCCGACGTGGCCACGATTATCGGCATTGTCAAGGAGGCTGGTTCGCTGGAATACGCTGAAAAGGTTGCCAATCGCTTCGTCGATAGGGCGCTGCAACAGTTGGAAAAGATCCCCGAGAGCCAGGCCAAAGATGACCTGATCCGGCTTGCCCATTATTCTGTTAACCGTCAGTCCTGAGTCTTCGTTTTGCAAGGGGGCGATCGCAGGTGAGAAGGCCGAGAATACCCGATGTTGTTGTTAGAAGATTGCCACTTTATTTACGGATTCTAGAAGATTTGGACCGGAAAGGCTGGACCCATGTTTCATCGCAGAATCTGGGTGAACGGACCGGTTTGACGCCAGCTCAAGTGCGAAAAGACCTGACGGTCTTCGGGGAATTTGGCAAGCAGGGCATCGGCTACGAGGTGCGTTTTCTCCGCCAGCAGCTTGAGGAGATTCTCCGGCTCAACCGGGTGATCAATATCGGCCTGGCGGGCGCCGGGAGCCTGGGAATGGCCCTGGCGCGCTACAACATTGAGCGGGCCAAACAACAGCGGAACAGCCAGTTGCGGTTGGTGGCGCTCTTTGATGCCGACCCGCACAAGGTCGGTTTGCGGATCGACGGGGTTCAGGTCTACCCGGTAAGTTCCATGCAGGAGAAGATCGCGGAACTGGGTATCCAGATCATGATCATTGCCGTTCCCGCCCATGCGGCGCAGGAAGTCGCCACTATTTGCGTGAAGAGCGGCATAAAAGCTCTGCTGAATTTTGCGCCGGCACGGTTGCAGGTGCCGCCGGACGTACGCTTGCATAATGCGGATCTCACCCTGGAATTGCAGAGCCTGGCGTTTTACACCCGGGGCCTGGGGAAACACCAAAACGGTGAGCCGCCCGAGGAACCGGTAGTCGCGGAGCATACCACTTCAGGATACAACGTAGGGGAGCACGGCATAGTGGAACCGAATATCGACGAGGCCGACGGATAAAAATGCCGGCTATTTTTTGCGTGTTAGAAGGAAATTGGATAGCCAGGAAGAATATACTACTTAAGAAGAATCAGGGATTTTTCGGCCCAAACAAATATATCAATCGGACCAGTCGCCGCCAAGTCATCGAAGAGCAGGTTGCGGGGCCCTATCAGGCCTGATGCGGGGGCTTTTTTATTGGGGGTTGTGAAATGTGTAACAATCGTAAAACAGCCCAAAGAATGTTAAAATACTGGTTAATTTCGCCATGCGTTTTGGCCGCCCTTTTCATGCTCTGGTCGATGCCGGCTTTGGCGGAGTCGGATGAAGGGACTTTGACGGCTACCCCAGTGGCTGTTTTAAAACAAGCCGAGGAAGGCAGAAGCCTTTCCCGCCCCGGTGGGGCAGTGGTGGATTCACAGGGACGGATCATCATTGTGGATACCAATGCGCAGAGGGTCGTGATCCTGGATAAACAGGGAAACTTCAGCAAGGCATTTGGCAAAAAGGGCCGCCGGGACGGCCAGTTTAACGAGCCCATGGCCGTGGCGGTGGACCGCCAGAACCGGATCTATGTGGCGGATACGGGCAACAATCGGATAGAGGTCTTCGACCCCGAGGGCAAGTTTCTCTTTGCTTTCGGCAAGAAAGGCGCCGAACCGGAGCAGTTTCAGCGTCCCATCGGTCTGGCAATCAGCAAGGACAACATGTTGTACATAGTGGATGTGGATAACCACCGGATAGCGGTCTATGACCTGGAGGGGAAGTTGCAGTTTACCTTCGGCGGCCGGGGCGCCGGCGAGGGCCAATTGCAATTTCCATTGGGGATTGCTTTCGATAGCGAAGGCTACGTCTATGTGGTCAACACCATGAACTTCCGCATCGAGGTCTTCAACGCAAAGGGCGAGTTTGAGTACAACTTCGGA
>JBLNCV010000089.1:0-23707 GCA_050260975.1 Syntrophothermus sp.
CTCCATCAGAGAGTTGGTCAAAAAGGCTTCATCGGCGGCCAGGAGATCCTCGGGGGCATACTCCCCCTCCACCAATTGGTATCCACTGGTGGCAGCCAGTTCAATTACCGTCTGCCTGGTAATGCCGTCCAGCAAACCGCAGGTAACGGCGGGCGTATGGATGACGCCGTCTCGGACGAAAAAGAGGTTGCTTAAAGCCCCCTCCGCCAACACATCATTTATGTTCAGGAATAGTGCTTCCCGCGCCCCTGCTTCCCGTGCCGCCTGGAGGGCCAGAAGGTTGTCCAGATAGTTCAGAGTCTTGTGGTACGCCAGCGGTGAGGTTTGATTTCTTCTGACTCGGGAGATCGTGGCAGAGAAACCCTGTTCGTAGTCGCCAGGATGATAGGCTATCTCGCGAGATGAGAGGATTACGGCAGGGTAAATATCCCGTTGGGGATCGCCTTTGGTAAGAGTAAGGCGCAAAGCCCCGTTGTCCAGGTCATTTTCGGCGACGTATTCCCCCGCCGCACGCTCCAGGTCATCAAGTGATAGGCCCGTGATGATTCCCAGTTGATCACTTGATGAAAGCAGGCGCCGCAGGTGAGCCTTCAGGGCAAAGACCCTTCCGCTATATACCCGCATGGTTTCAAACAACCCATACCCGTAAAGCAATCCCTGATCCAGAGTTGATGTGCATGGCTCCCCGGCGAGTACCAATTTCCCGTTAACCACCTTACCAACCAATATACCCGTCGTCACCGCAGCATAACCCTCCCATTCAAGGCCTCGATCAGGGCTCTCGCTTTATCCAGCGTCTCCTGGTATTCTTTCTCAGGGATGGAATCGGCCACAATTCCCCCACCCACCTGGAAATAGGCCCTGGCATCCTTAATAATAATCGTCCGGATCACGATGTTCAGGTCGGCCTCCCCGTCAAACCCCAGGTAGCCGATGGAACCGGTATAGATGTTTCTTTTGGCGGGCTCCAATTCTTCGATGATCTCCATGGAACGTATTTTGGGAGCGCCGGTGATCGACCCGCCGGGAAACGAAGCCTTTAACAGGTCGATGACATCTTTATCCACTTTGAGCCTGCCTTTGATGGTAGCCACCAGATGATAAACGGTGGAATATTCCTCAAGAGTGAAGAGCTCGGTAACCTCTACGCTTCCGGGTTGACAGACCCGCCCCAGGTCATTTCTTTCAAGATCCACGATCATTACCAATTCGGCCCGGTCCTTAACGCTGTTCACCAGTTCTTCACGTAAGGCTTGATCTTCTTCCGGCGTCCTCCCCCGGGGACGAGTCCCCTTGATGGGCCTGGTTTCCACGACGCCATCGGTCAACTTGAGAAACCTTTCCGGGGAACTGCTGACCACCGCCACATCCCGGAAGTTAAGGAAAGAGGCAAAAGGAGCCGGGTTGATGGCGCGCAAACGCCTGTAAAGCTCCGCGGGATCCCCCGTAAATTCCGCGGCGAACCGCTGAGAGAGATTAACCTGATAAATATCTCCGGCGTAAATGTAATCAATGGCTCGCTGCACGGCCCCACAATATGCTTCCCTGGTAAAGTTGGACGTAAGCAGAACACCTCCCTGAGGCGTGTTCGGAAACCCGACACCCGGATCCGGAAACCCTACCCCTTTGGAGGAGGCGCTTTTGATTCTAAGTCTTAGATCGTTCAATCTCTCTTCTGCATTTCGCAAAGCTTTTGCTCGGTCGGTTTCGGGCAAGCCCGTAGCAGCAAGATATACCTGGTTTTCCCGGTGATCAAAGATGATCACCGAGTCGTAAAAACCCAACAAGCAATCGGGAACTTCAATCTCGTCAGGGTTAATGGAAGGCAGCCGTTCAATTTGCAGGTTCAAGTCATAACCAAAATACCCCACTGCCCCGCCCACGAAGGGCAGGGAGGAGGGGTTTGCGATTTTATACCGTTGATAATAGCCTTTCAGGAGGTCCAGCGGGTTTCCCTGCAACTCCATCCGCTCGCCTGTTTTCCCTGCCCCCTGGATAACCTCCACTTGCCGCCCTTTGCTTTTAAAAACCAGAAAGGGCCGGCTGCCAATGAATGAATACCGGCCAAACTTTTCATGGTCCATCCCGCTGTCCAGGAAAAAGCTGTAGGGCTCGTCCTTGAAAAGCAGAAAGATTTCAAAGGCATCGAGCGAAGTCTCCACAGGTTGAATCAGGACGTCGAGCCTTACTGGATCTTTTAACCTCCGCGGATCGTTGTTAAACACCCTCTCCCCATCAAGCGCCCCGGTGAACCGATACTCGGGTTTTCGCCGCTCATCATTAAATGCCCTGGCGATTTGGACAAAATTTCGCAGCAGTTGCTTGCCGCCCTCTGTGAGAATGGCTTCGGGGTGAAATTGGACTCCCTCTATCAAGTATTGCTTGTGTCTTATTCCCATGATCTCGCCGTCCATAGTCCAGGAGGTAACTTCCAGGCAAGATGGGATGCTTGCCGGGTTCAGGCCGAGAGAGTGGTACCTACAGACAGTGAGTGGGTTTTTCAGGCCGTGATAAATGGTTTTGCCGTCATGGGCAACCAGGGAAGTCTTTCCGTGCACGGGTCTTCGCGTGCGGGCCACCTCCGCCCCGAAGACCTGCCCAATGGCCTGATGTCCCAGGCAAACCCCCAGCAAAGGGATCTTCCCCTGGAACTCCCGGATTACCTCCAAAGAGATCCCCGCTTCATTGGGAGTACCGGGGCCGGGGGAGATAACCACCATTTCCGGGTGCAGATCGTAGATATCGCTTATGCTGAGTGTATCGTTGCGATAGATTTGCACCTCTTCCTTCATTTCGGATAAGTATTGAACCAGATTATACGTAAAGGAATCATAGTTGTCGATCATCAGAATCACGCTGTTTATCTCCTCGCCTTAGTTAATAATTCGGTGTCTAATTCGTCCTAGAGAAAATTTTTCCTGCTTTTTGGGGAAGTACCTGGCCGGTTACATCCAACACCTAAAAAGAAAAAGGGCACCATCTCTTTGGGAGATGACACCCATTGGTGCTCGATTTAGACTACATGCAAACATACCGCAGGTCAAACCGTCTCCTTGACCCCCGTAAGGGTGCCGTCGTCGGCCATGGAGCAGACAGCAAGAGGATCCACCACGACCTCGATGAGATAGGGCTTTCCGGAGGCAAAGGCCCGTTTTAGGGCCGGCTGGATCTCTTCCGGCTTCTCCACCCGCTCGCCCAGAGCGCCCATTCCCTTGGCCACCTGGACAAAGTCGATCCCCCGGTCATGGTCTCCGTTGCGGTACCCCAGGTCGGTGGAAATATGCCTCTCCCCGTAATACCAGTTCTGCTGCTGGCGGATGAGCCCCAGAAGCGAGTTGTTCAACAGGAAGATCACCACCGGGATATCGAACTTCACCGCCGTGGCGATATCCTGAAGGGACATCCCCAGGCTCCCGTCACCAACGATATTCACGCTCTGGGACTTGGGCCGCACCAGCTTGGCCGCCATGGCCGCGCCCAGACCCCAGCCCATGGTCCCCGCCCGGCCGGTGATCAGGAAGGTCCGCGGCTCGTAAGCATCGAAGAGCTGGGTGGCCCAGATTTGGCTGATACCGCAGTCGTGAGTCACCACCGCATCCCGGTCCAAAAATTTCCGCAGTTCGGCGATGGCCCGCTGGGGCTTGATGGGCACCTGATCGAAATCGGTCTTGCGGGCCAGCCGCTTGCGATCTTCGGCCAATTGCTTGATCCGGGGATCGGTGCGGTAATCCTTCGCCAGGCTCGCCGCCTTGACCGCCGGAATTAGCATCCGGATAAACGCTTTCACATCCGCGGCGATTCCCAGGTCGGTGGGCACGCTCCGCCCAATCTCCTTGGGATCCAGATTCACATGGATGATCTTCTTGCCCGCGGCAAAGACGCTGACCTTGCCGGTGCTCCGGTCGCCGAAGCGGCCTCCCAGAGCAATCACCAGATCCGCCTCGAGGATGGTCTTATTCCCCAGCGGCGTATTGCACATGGTGCCCATCTGGCCGGCATGCAGCGGATGGTCGGCCGGGAAGCAGTCTTTGCCCATCAGGGTGGCCACCACCGGGAAAGCGGTCATCTCGGCCAACTCCTTCAGTTCCGCCTCGGCGCCGGCCAGGACGATGCCGCCCCCCACCAGAAGCACCGGTCGGTTGGCCTCTTTAATCAGTTGCACCGCCCGCTGGATCTCCGCCTCGGACGGCACGGGAAGTACCTCCGGCTCATCCTCCTCCCAGATCGAAGGATCCACATCGATTACCGTCTTCTGAACATCCACCGGCAGATCGATGAGCACCGGCCCCTTCCTCCCGGTAGTCGCCAGGCGGTAAGCTTCCTGGATGATCTGCGGCATCTGCTTGGCATCCTTCACCAGGTAGGTCTTCTTGGTGACCGCCTCCGCCATGGCCGTCACGGGGGCCTCCTGGAAGGCATCCATTCCGATTAGCGGCGTGGCCACCTGTCCGGTGAAAGCCAGCACGGGGATGGAATCTACCTGGGCGCCGTACAACCCGGTAAGCAGGTTCGTCCCGCCCGGACCGGAGGTGGCCGCGCAGACCCCCACCTTACCCGTCACGCGCGAATAGCCGTCGGCCATAAAAGCTCCCGTCTGCTCGTGGCGCACCACAAACGATCGGATCTGGCTGCTTTCTTTCACGGCGTCGTAAAAGGGCAGGATGTTGGCCCCTGGAACCCCAAAGACCATGTCCACGCCTTTCTTTTCCAGAAACCTGACAATTGCCTGGGCGGCGCTCATCTGAACTACTTGCCCTGGAGAGGGCCTCTCCTTACCGAACTCCTTGACCGGTGAAATTGCCATTTCGCCTCTACCTCCTTTAGATTTTGGGCTTGAATTTCTAACCAGGCAAGCTTGCCGTGGGTGCCTTTGCCGTAGCCTTTGTGCCGGCCATTGCCTTTGTACCCGTGTTCTCCGGCCGGTAACCGAGTCGCCGGGAGATCCCTTCCGCCGCCTCTTTGGTCAGGCGGATGAACTCTTCCAGCCGGGGTGAGGAAAAGCGGAAGGTCGGCCCAGAGATACTCACCGCCGCCACCGGTGCTCCCATGTGGTTGAAGACCGGCGCCGCCACACACCTGACCCCTTCTTCGCATTCCTCGTTATCCAGGGCATAGCCTGCCTCTTTGATTCCCGCCAGTTGCTTCCAGAGAACCTTCTCATCTCCCACTGTCTGCGATGTAAGGCGCGGCAGGCCTTTTGCCGCAATTATCTCTTGCACCTGCGCAGGAGGAAGATTGGCCAACAAGGCCTTCCCACCTCCCGTACAATGGGCCGGCGCGCGTTTGCCGATCCGGTTGAAAAACCGGAGCGAAGCGGGACTTTCCACTTTTTCGATATAAACTACCTCTCCCTGCTCCAGGACAATCAGGTTGGCCGTCTCGCCCGTCTTCTCCGACAAGGCCCTGAGGTATGGCCCGGCTTCCCGGCGCAATTCAATCTGGCCAAGAACCAGGGCGCCCAGCTCCACCATCTTCAAGCCGAGTCGATACTTGCTGTCCTGCGGGTTCTGCTCCACGTACCCCAGGGACATCAGGGTGGTCAAGAGGCGGTGAACCGTGCTCACGTGAAGGCCAAGGCGCTGGGCGAGATCCCCTAATGAGCACTCGGGACCCTCGCTGGCCATGGTTTCGATTAACGCCATTACCCGCCGGATGGACTGAACCCCCTCGCCGACGCTCTTTCTACGCAATTTTCAACCTCCATTTTCACATTATGAAAATCGTTTTTGCATCTTGCTATATAAATTATGCGCCAACCGTAAAATTCCTTCTTCCTGTTACCAGAAACTCGCCACCTTGGCTCTCAATTATGAGCTTCCAACGGCGGCCTGATCCTTTCTTTCTTCCATATTTTCCGCCGCCTGGTAGGCCATGTTAAGCAATTCCACGGTATGTATCGCTTTCTGCGGCATCTTCTCCTGGTCCAGGCCACCCTGGATACGTTGCAGGCAAGCCGGGCAACCGGTCACCACATATTCCGCACCGGCAGCGGCAATGTTGCCGAGCTTCCGCCGGGTAATCGGCTCTGCAATCTCCGGATAGAAGGCCTGGAACATTCCCGCCGCGCCACAGCAACGATCCGCCTCGGTCATTTCCACAAAATCCACCCCGGGAATCGTTTTGAGCAAGCTTCGCGGTTGGGCTGCCACTCCCTGCCCCCGCACCAGGTGGCAAGGGTCGTGATAGGTTACACGGGCTTGCAGCCGCCCCAGTTGCGCTGGATCAACCAAAGCCTGTTCCACCAGATACTCGGAGATGTCCCGGACCTTGGCAGAAAACTCTTCCACCTTCGGCAAAAATGCTGGATCGTCCTTGAAAAACTCCCGGTACTCCTTTTTTAGGGCCAGGCCGCAGGAGGCGCAGGCCACCACGATAACGTCCACCCCCAGGCTGTTAAAGAGCGCCACATTGGCTCTGGCCACCTGCCTGGCCGTCTGCAAATCACCGGACATGTACATGGGGGTGCCGCAACACTGCTGCTCGCGCGGCAGGATTACCCGGCGGCCGTTGCGCTCCAGGACTTCCACCACTGCCTTCCCGATCCCAGGCAGGGTGTTGTCGATCATGCAACCGGTGAAGAAGGCCACCCGGCTGGGGCTGTCAGAAGTTGAACGGCTGAACGGCAGGCCGCCGGAATGCTCGTGGCTTCCTGACTCGTGCCCTAGCGAGGCCAGTAGTGGCCGTTCCGCCACCGGAAACCTCCGGAGGTTGATGCCCCGGATCTTCGCCAGCCCCGGCATCCAGCTTAGAAGAAGCTTTTGCAACAGACGAAAAGCACGGAAGGAGAGATCGAGCCTCCGTCGGCTGGCAAAGAGCCCCCGCACCGCCAGCCGTTTGACGACGCTCAAACCCCGCGTCTCCACAAGATCCCGGCGCGCCGCCAGAATAATCCGGTCCGGGTTGACCCCGCTGGGGCAGGAGACCGCGCACTCCTTGCACTGCAGGCAGGCTTGAATCTTCTGGACATAATCCTCCGTCCTGGCCAATTCGCCGTCGGCCACTGCCTTGATCAGCCGCAGGCGTCCCCGGGCGGAAAGCCCCTCCTCCAGCACCTCCTTGTAAACCCGGCAGTTGGCCTGGCAAAAGCCGCATTTATTGCATTTCATCAAGTCCTCATAAACCTCTTGCAAGATCTGGCTCATGGCTGACTCCCCCATCATCTCGCTTATTCCCCTACAATCTTGCCGGGGTTGAGGATTCCGTTGGGGTCAAACAAGGCGCGCAATCGCCTGGTAAGGTTAATCTCGTCGGAAGAAAACTCCAATGGCAGGCGTGGACGTTTGGAAAGCCCGATCCCGTGCTCTCCGGACAGGGTGCCCCCCAGGGCCAGCGCTGCTTGGCAGATCTCTGACTCGGCATGCTCCACCCGCTCCGTCTCCTCGTGGTTCCGCTTGTCAAAGAGCACCATGGGATGGAGGTTTCCATCGCCGGCATGCGCCAGAACGCCGATGGGCAGGTCGTACTTGCCCGAAATCTCCACGATGCGGCTCACCATTTGCGGCAACTTGCTGGGCGGAACAGTCACGTCCTGCAGGCTATAAGAAGGCTTTACCCGAGCCACCGCACCGATTACCGTCCGCCGCGCCACCCACAACCGGTTCACCTCGTCGGCGGTCTGCGCTCGTCGTACCTCGCGTGCCTTGTTGTCCCGGCAAAGCTGCTCAATCACGAGCGCCTGCCGGTCAAGGGATTCCTGGAAGCCGTCCACCTCGATGAGTAGGATGGCCGCGGCATCCTTGGGCAGCCCTACATGTGTGAAGTCCTCCGCGCAGCCGATGAGCATGTTGTCCATCAACTCCAGAGTGGTGGGGATAATGCCCTGGCCGATGATGGCGCTCACCGTCCGGCTGGCATCGTTGAGCTCGTCATAGATTGCCAGCAGCGTGCGCTTGCCTTCCGGTATGGGCAATAATCTTAAATTTGCCCTGGTCACAATCCCGAGAGTTCCTTCTGAACCTACAAAGAGCCGGGTCAGGTCATAGCCGGTGGTGTTCTTGACCGTTCGCCCGCCGGTATGAATGATCTCCCCGGTGGGCAGCACCACCTCCAGGCCCAGCACGTAGTCCCGGGTCACGCCGTACTTCAGGCAGCGCGGGCCGCCGGAGTTTTCGGCGATGTTGCCCCCGATGGTGCAGGCGTTCATGCTGGCCGGGTCCGGCGGGTAGAAGAGCCCCATTGGCGCCAGGTAAGCCTGGAGATCCGAGTTGACCACCCCCGGCTCCACCACCGCCACTAGATTTTCTTTGTCCACTTCCAGGATGCGGTTCATCTTGGCCAGGCCCACCACGATTCCGCCGTGCAATGGCAGCGAACCGCCGCTGAGGTTGGTCCCCGCCCCCCTCGGCACCACCGGAATCCGTTCGGCATTGGCCAACTTCAGGATCTCCGCCACCTGGGCCGCATCGCGCGGAAAGACCGCCACCTCCGGCAGGTATTCCGGCAGAGTGGCGTCGTAAGCGTAGACCATCAGATCTTCATTTGAAGTCAGAATCCGGTCCGTTCCCACAATCTCTGCCAACCTGCGCTTCAACCGCTCAGGAACCACAACTCTCTCCGGAACAGCTTCGCTCCAACTTTTCTCTTTTTCTGCAGCCACTTGTTTCTCCGGAACTACCATTCTTTCCCCCACCTCCACATTGGGCATTTTTACTTCGTGAAATTGTTTTTCTGTTTGTACTACCATAAATTATCTACGAAAGCCTAAACTCCTCTTGTTTCATCTAGAATCTCCGCGGTATGCTTCACCTGAACCGCGCTGCCTTTCCGGTTCAGACCCCCACGTAGTTGGAGCAGGCAACCCGGACAATCGGTCGCCACGACCTCCGCCCCACTGGCCAGGATATTTTTGATCTTCCGCTCCAGGATGGGGGCACTGATCTCCGGATATTTCAGGCTGTATGAACCGCCGAAACCACAGCAGCGATCGCTCTCCGCCATCTCCACCAGCTCCAGGCCCGGCTGTTGATTCAAGACCTCCCTGGCCGCCTGATCGAGCCGCAAATGTCGTTTATAATGGCAGGAGTCGTGGTAAGTCACTCTTGTCGTTTGAATATGCCCCGGTGGTTGACCCTGCCCCGAATCTTGATCTAACCTTGATTCCCTGACCAGTTCGGTAAAATCCTTCACCCTGGCGGCCAGGGCCTGGGCCCGGTCCCGCCATGCCGGGTCGGAGGAGAGCAGGGCAGGGAAATCTTGTTTCAAGGCCACCGCACATGTGGGACAGGCCGTCACTACCACCTCCGCCCCGGACTCTTCCAGGGCGGCTATATTCAGCCGGGCAAGTTTTAGAGCAGTCTCCCGGTCGCCGACATAAGTGGCCGGCGCGCCGCAGCAGGCCTGCCCCTGGGGAAAGACCACCTCGATACCCGCCTGCTGAAGGACCTTAAAAACCGATTCGCCGACCTCCGGGTAAACAAAGTCGATGACGCAACCGCTGTAAAAAGCAGCCTTGAGGTGCGGCTGAGGCAAAGAGCACTCCAGCCTGCTCACCCGGTCACGCAACGGCTTTGAGGCAATGGCCGGCAAGCTCCTTCCCTCGCCCAGGGAACTGAAAAAGAGGGGTAAATGTCGAATAAAGGGCCGGCCGTGGGTTAGCGGTCCCTGCAGGCGCGCAGCCACCCGGAGAAAGGTATGCATTAACCTTGGCTTCGATACGACACCATGAAGAGCCAAACGGTAAGCAGCAGGCAGTCCCCGCTCGCTGGCCACCCTTTCCCGTAATTTCAGAACCAGACCGGGGATGTCGATGTTGGCCGGGCAGACTTCCGTACATCGCCCACAGCCTATACAGAGGCTCTGGGGGTCGGCGGCATCATCCAACGAATGGAAGAAGGCCGTCAAGATGCTGCCGATCCCGCCGGAATAGACATGTCCGAATACCTGGCCGCTGACAAGCTGAAACACCGGGCAGACATTGGTGCAAGCGGCGCAGCGGATGCACTGCAAGGCTTCCTTGAAGATAGGGTCGACGGCCATCTCCAGCCGCCCATTGTCCAGGAGAACGACGTGCAATTCTTTAAGCCCTTCACCGTCCTCCCGGGCCACCGGCGCCGGGCCGGTGATCATGGTTACGTAGCTGGTGATAGGCTGGGCGGTACCGCTCCTGGGCAGAGCCTCCAGGATGGGCACCACATCTATCATGCGCGGTACCAGCTTTTCATAACCCACAATGGCGATATGTACCGGGGGAACTGTAGTGGCGAGGCGGGCGTTTCCCTCATTGGTGAGAATGACAATGGTCCCCGTCTCCGCCACGGCGATATTGGCGCCGCTTACCCCCATCCCCGCCGCCAGGAATCTCTTCCGCAACTCCCGGCGGGCGATGCGCACCATTTGTTTGATGTCCGGATCCACAGGCTCTCCTAGATAGCGGCTGAAGACCCGGGCCACTTCTTCCTTCGTCAGGTGAATAGCTGGCATAACCATATGGGAGGGGCGTTCTCCCGGCATGAGCTGCAAGATCCACTCGGCCAGGTCGGTCTCAAAGCAGTTGACGCCCTGCTCCTGCAGGTATTCGTTGAGGTGAATCTCTTCGGAGGCAAACGACTTGGACTTGACCAGGTCGGTGACCCTGTGCTCCCTGGCCACTTTTAAAATATATTCCCTGGCATCCGCCGCATCCCTGGCCCGGTAGACCTTGCCCCCGCGAGCCGTGACCTCCCGGCTGAATCTTTCAGCCAGTTCCTCATAACGGCCGGCCGCGTCAGCCTTGATGGCCGCAATCCGCTGCCTCAACGCGGCAAAGTCGTGCCCGGCAAAGACCTGCTCCCGCGAGGGAGCGTATGAATCCGTAAAACGTTCCAGCGCACCCTGCAAACCGGAATTATGAAGGGCTTTCTCCAGCCTTTCTCGAAAATCTTGGGCCTTCTGCTCCGCCTTCTTCACTGCCCTTCACCTCCCTGATCCACCAGGGCGATAAGCAAGCGCTCCGGCCCGTGGACACCGATGGTGAGGCTCCGCTCAATATCCGCCGTCCGGCTGGGGCCGGTGACAAAAGCCAGATAGCCCGGCCAGGAGCCTCGGTTGGTGTAAAAGGCCAGAGCCTCGACCATATTGACTACCAGCCGTTCTACCGGCAATACCGCCAGGCACGTGAGAGGAAGCATGGAAGCCAACCTTGCCTTTAGATCCGTGGCGTCATGAACCAGTGTCCCCGTCTCGGCAATACCCAGATCAAACTCCACGACGCCGCTATCGGCCCGGCTGGCAAACTCTCCACCTTCCCTCTCCACATGGAAGCCGCTTCGCTCCAAAGCCGCCGCCAGGCCTGCTGTTTTCGCCAGGGATGAAGCCGCCAGCGCCACCCTGCTGCCCAGAGGGCGCAGAGCATCCACTACCTGGCTGGCCAGGTCCAGCGGGCCGGCAATCCGCAAGACACGGGCCCCCATGGCCTCCGCCTGCCGGCAAAAGGTTGCCGCCAGCTCTTGGCGTTCCAAAATACCTCTCCCCCCACAATTGTCTGCCCTTTCTCACCTGGCAGAATTTCAATCCTTTACTATTTAATGATAGCCGGGGGAATCTGATTTTGTCAACCCTTGCCATCTGCTGACAGTTATTGACAACGCAAATTTAAACATGGTACAATATGGTGAAAATGTTAAATTACTTTTAACTGCTGTACATGCACGAACATTATGCCTAGCGAAAAAGGAGGGTTAAAATGTCCACAAATGTCCCTGGTCCAGTCCCAACTCCCGAGATTATCAACAAAGTACCGGCAGGTCGTGGCGAACCGTGGGAACAGGTCAAAGAAATGCCAGCTACGCTACCCTTCAGTTGGTCCAACGCGTGGAAGGTCATCGGTCCGGGTTTCATTCTGCTTTCTCTCTCCATCGGCAGCGGCGAGTGGCTGATGGGTCCCGCCAGCGTGCTAAACTATGGCACCTTTGTGTTGTGGATCGTTACCATCGGCATTCTCACTCAAGCTGCGTTCAACCTGATGTGTATTCGTTACACCCTCTACACTGGCGAGCCAATCATGGTCGGGTTTAGCCGTCTGTCCCCCGGAAAAGGCCTCTGGACTCCGGTTTGGATCTTCATCTCCTTTATTTCCATAGGCCCCGGTTGGGCCGCCGGCTCGGCCACAGCATTGGCGGCCATCTTCCTAAGACGGATGCCGGAAACTGCGGATAAGCCGGTAGTCCTGGGGACCGGTCTGGTTCTCTTCTTGTCGGTGGTTCTGATCCTGATGTTCGGTGGTAAGATTGAGCGGTGGTTGGAAAAGATTAACAAGTGGATCGTTTACTTTATCTTTGGCAGCTTGATAATCCTGGTGGTCATATTTGCACCTTTCAGCAAATGGGTGGAGGTCGCGGCCGGCTTCTTCCAGTTTGGCCGAATTCCGGCGGGAAAAGTCGACTGGTTCCTGCTGGCCGGGCTGGCTGGCTACGCCGGCGCAGGCGGAATCCTGAATATGGGCATTACCAACTGGTACCGCGATAAAGGTTACGGCATGGGATCGGTCGTAGGGTATATCCCCTCGCTTGTGGGCGGCAAGCAAGTACATGTGGCCCCGGTAGGCAAGATTCCGCCGATGAACGAAACTACCCTCCAGCGTTTCAAGGAATGGTGGCGTTACACCGTCATTGACCAGATTGGGGTTTGGGCCGTGGGCGCCTTCCTGGGGATGTTTTTAAGCGTACTGCTTGCCTATGCCATGGTCCCTGGCGGCACCAAGATCGACGGCTGGGCCGCCGCCGCCCACCAGGCCGCGGGCGTGGGCAAGGTACTGGGCGGTATCGGCTGGCTCTGGGTCCTGATGATTGGTTTCTGGGTCTTATATGGCTCCCAGCTCTCCAACAGCGAGAGTTTCGTGCGCCAGGTGACCGACCTCCTGTGGAACACCAGCCCCTGGGCGCGCGAACACCTTTCGAAGAACGATATCCGCCGCCTCTACTACGGCATCCTGATCCTCTTTACGCTCTGGTCGATCTTCCTGGTCTTCCGCGGCTCGCCGCTCTTCCTGGTGGCCTTCATGGCCAATGCCGCCAACTTGGCCTTTACCGTCGGCGGCATCCAACTGCTGTTCCTTGACCGGCTCCTGCCCAAGGAACTCAAGACTCCCCTCTGGACAAAGCTGGCCATCGTTCTCTTGATCCTGTTCTATGGAACATTCACGTTCATCGGTTTTGGGACGAAGTTCTTCGGTTTAAAACTGTAGGCCAACATCCGGGGGGCAATTCACCACATAACCAAAATAACCAAACCCCGCTGCGCGGCTTAAAGAACCGCAAAGCGGGGTTTCCTCTTATTTGCGTTTAATGTCGCCGCCGTGGATATGGCCGAGCACCCGCTTGACGATCAACGAGCTGTCGCTGGTTTCGTAATCAGCGGTACGGTGGCATGAACATGATAACGATCCAGCAGGTCCGGCAGATCTTTGGCCCTGAAAAGATCAATTGAAAATCAACTGAAGAATAACAACCAGGATCATCCCACTGCCCATGGCCAAAAAGACGCTTTTCCACCGGGCGGCGACCAGACCTGATAATATCCCCCCCAACAGGTAGTAGTTCTGCCATGAGAGGTTGACCTCGCCTCCGGGTAGCAGTAGCCCTGGCACTACAAACGCAGTTAGAATACCGATGGGAATAAACTTCAGCCCGCGGGACAAGAGATCGGGTAACGATGCTTTCCTTAGCAAAACTAAAAAACTAACCCTGGTCAGATATGTAACCACCGCCATCCCTGCAATTATCAAGAGCACCTCTGCCCGCATAAGTTTCCACCACCACTCCCACCATCGCTGCAATCAGGGCGGCGATGATGTACCATTTACCGGGAAGCATCCGGATAATTATTAACGCGGCCAGAGCCGCCGCGCCAAAAGCGGCCCACGTTTCCGCATTTTTGAGTTGAGGAACCAGAAGGCCGATGAAGGCTCCCAGAAAAGCGAAGTCCAGCCCGTATCGATGGGAATCACTAAGAATGTTTCCAACGGCCCCGGCCAGAGCGGAACTCAAAAGCCAGCCTGAAAAAGTAACCGCCCCGGCTCCGAGAAAGTAGGCAGCGCTGCCTCCGTACCGTTGAAAACGGCTGATGGTCACGGCGTAAGCTTCGTCGTTGAGGCCATGGGCCATGATCGCCAGCTTCCACACCTTGACCCCGGCTAGATAAGGCGCCAGGGACGCCCCCATCAACAGGTGGCGCAAATTCAACATCAAAGTGGCCAGGATAATCTGGCCCCAAGCAGCTCCGGCCGCGATCATGTTGATCGCCACAAACTGTGATGCTCCGGCGAACACAGCCCCGGACATCAACAAAGTCTCCCAGTAGGTCAGCCCGGTCTGGCGGGCCAGAACGCCAAAGACCAGACCGTAGGCGAAGATACTCAACGCCAACGGAGCCCCTTCCTTTAAACCGGGCCTGAAATTCAACAAGGCAGAAATCCCCCTTCCCTCTCCTGGTTATACAATAGGCTTCATTTCCACTTCTACGTCCGTCCCGGTATCGGGGACTTCCGCCAGGGTTTCGCGCACCGCTTCCATTAAACGGGCAACCCCTTCCCTGATGCGGCCTGGCGGGGGAAAAGTATAGTTCAGCCGGATGAAGTTTTGTCCCTGTCCGTTCTGGTGAAAAGCCTCTCCCGGGACGAAGGAGACCCTCCGGTCAGCCGCCCGGGCCATCAACCTGGAGGACGCTATTCTCTCCGGCAGGCGGCACCAGAGGTACAGGCCTCCCTCCGGCCTGTTCCAGCTAAAACCGGGAGGCGTGTTTTGCTCTAGAGCTTCCAGCATTATGTTCCGGCGCGAGAGATAGTCTTGCCGTACCGTCTGCAAGTGCGAGAGAAGCAAACCCTGACGGGCAAACCGGTCGAGTAATTGCTGGGAAAGGCTCCCGGAGTGAAGGTCCACCAGTTGCTTGGCCAGAGCAAACTGGCGAACCACAGGGCGGGTGGCAGCCAGCCAGCCAACTCGCAATCCGGGAAACAGTATTTTGGAAAACGTGCTGAGGTATATTACATACCCGTACTGATCCAAGGCCTTCAGTGGCGGCACAGCACCACCCTCATACCGGAGTTCGCCGTAAGGGTCATCCTCCAAAACAGGTACCTGATAGCGGTAAGCCAGTTCGAGGAGCCGCACCCGCCGTTCCAAACCCATGGTTACCCCCGAAGGGTTCTGGAAAGTGGGAAGTGTATAGATCAGTTTTGGCTTCGTCCGCATAAGTAAAGGCTCCAGTACCTCCAAGCGCATCCCGCCCTCATCGACAGGCACCCCCATCACCCTGGCCCCCGCCGCCCGGAATACCTGCAAGGCAGAGAAAAAGGATGGCTCCTCAACCACAATCACATCCCCGGGGTCCAAGAAGACCCTGGCGGCCAAATCCAGCCCCTGCTGGGAGCCGGAGAGGATCATCACCTCTTCTGGGGGGCGGAAATTCCCCTGTATTTCATGAACTGGCTGATGGTCTCCCTCAGAGGATATTGACCCTCTGTCGGACTGTGTTGGAGGGCGATCCTGCCGTGGTCTTTCAGTAATTGGTTCTGGATCTCCTGTAAGGCTTCCACAGGATACAACTCCGGAGCCGGTATTCCGGCGGCAAAAGAGATCACATCCTCCCGGTTGGCCAGTTCCATAAGATCGCGCAGCAAGGGCTTCTGCATTCCAACTGCCTGGCCGCTGAGGAACTGGCGCCACGGGATCGGGTTTACCGTGCGCCTCTCAAAAGAACCATCGGGAAGCACCCGGGGTTGCACAATGGTGCCCCGCCCTACATGGGACGCAATGAGGCCATCGGCCTCCAGCTCACGGTAAGCGTTGACAACAGTACTCCGGTTGACTCCCAGGGTCTCCGCAAGCTTGCGTTCCGGCGGCAGGCGGAAACGGGCTGGTAAAGCCCCAGTCAGGATCATTTCCCGGATCTGGTTTCGGATCTGCAGATAAACCGGCGTATGGCTGTTCCGATCAATAGTGATGTGCATACCGTCGCTCCTTACAAATATTCACGGCAACTGCTCACAAACTTTATGGTCCAAAATGGCCTCATCCAATTACAGTATAGCGTACTTTAAGTCTGGATCAACGACCAATTGGATTATTTTATTAACCATCCAATAGCGCTGTTTTCTATCCAATCTTGCAAGTGAAAAATCCCCTGTATAAAAGTAAAGAAGGAACTCCTGTTTTCAAGAGTTCCTTCTGCTGAACAAAAGACAACTGGGCCGATAAGCCGGGTTCTGTCGTGGGTGATCATCTATCTAGGATGCCTGTTGCCAGGCACCTCCAGCGACCTTACCCGAGGGACGGGCGGGCCACCCGATCTCCCTCCTATTCGGTCTTGCTCCAGGTGGGGTTTACCTGGCCGGCCAGTCACCTGGCCGCCGGTGAGCTCTTACCTCGCCGTTTCACCCTTGCCCGTTCCGGAACGGGTAAACCCGCGCCGGGAGGGCGGTTTGATTTCTGTGGCACTTTCCTTGGGGTCGCCCCCACTGGACGTTATCCAGCACCTTGCCCTGGGGAGCCCGGACTTTCCTCACGCACGGCGTTACCGCCGTGCCCGCGATCACCTGGCCCAGTTGCCTTCAATGAAATTCTCAAACCCTCTCGGTCGCCGGCAAATTGCCGGTCGCAGCGATGGTTGTCGATAAAGCTAAATTATTATACCGCAAATCCCTTCATCCGTCAATGGAAGGATCTGGGGGAAGCTCTTTTGCAGGTTGGCTTCTGGCCTGCCGGAAATGGGCATCAATACTGGCGTTGACCAGGGCATCAGCCTCCTTGTTCAACTCCCGCCGCACATGGGTGACCTTATAGGAACGAAACCTGCGCAATAGATCGCGAACCTCGGCGTGCAACGGTTGCAGGTTGGCATGCTTGACCTTGTATTCACCGTTGATCTGTTTGACCATCAGTTCGCTGTCAGAGAAGACCTCCACCGGGCCGTCTCCCAACCTGGCGGCCGCCAGCAACGCCTGTTTCAGGGCTGTATACTCCGCCACGTTGTTGGTGGTCTCCCCGATATACTGCGAACCCTGGGCCAGAACCCGCTTGTCCTCATCCAAAATCACATAGCCAATCCCCGCGGGGCCGGGATTGCCGCGAGCCCCGCCGTCGGAATGGATGTATATAGGCCGCTCCATCTTTCCACCTCTATTGCCGCGCCAATAAACGTCGGTCTGCTTCGTTCTCGGTCGTCTCGGCTCCTCGGCGTACACCAAGTACGCCTCCGTCGCCTCGCTCCCTGCGGCCTCGCATCCCTCGTTTCTTAACGCGGCACTATTTGCCGCACCCCTACGACCGCATGGCGCCAAGGAGATCTTTGTAGGTTTCCACGTCCATACCTACCTCGGCGCGCTTACCCTGGATATCAGACCCTTCTTTGCGCGCACACTCCACACAGCGTTTGGTCTCCGGCAGCGCTTGCAAACGTTCTGCTGGAATCACCCTCCCGCACAGATCGCACCGGCGTCCTGCGCCATCTCCCACGGCGATCTACCTCCTAAGCCCTATCAGGGCCTTAAAGAATTTCGAAAGGATCTTTGCCGGATCCGGCTACCGTCACCGGCACCTCCGGGTGTCCAGCTCCCACCAGAGCTTGCCGAAGCTTTTCGGCCAGCACCGGGAGGATTACCCGCTCCGTTGCGAAGTGTCCTGCATCGATTATGGCCAAATCGAGTTGATGGGCTTCCTGGGCATCGTGGTACTTGATATCTCCCGTGATGAATAGATCGGCGCCTCGAAAGGCCGCCTGATGGATTAAACCAGCTCCGCTGCCGCCACAAACCGCTACTTTTTTGATCGTTCTTTCACGGTCGCCCACCACCCCAACCTGCGCGACTCCAAGAACATCCTTGACCTTTGCCACCATAGTTTGAAGGTCCGTCTCTCCAGGTAAAAGGCCAATTCTCCCCAACCCGAAAGGCTCCCCGCTATTGGCCAGCGGGTACAGATCATAGGCGACCTCTTCGTAAGGATGCGCCGCCAGCATAGCCTTGACCACTTTCCCCGTCAACCCCTTGGGCAAAATGGTCTCCAATCGGACCTCCTCGACTTCCTCAAGTTTACCATGTTCGCCAAGGTACGGGTGGGTTCCTTCCATCGGACGAAAAAATCCCTTTCCTTCCGTCCAGAAGGCGGTATCGCTGTAATTACCGATATGTCCGGCTCCCGCGCGGGCCAACGCCTCTCGAACCGCTTCGGCGTGCCCCCCGGGAACAAAGACCGCCAGCTTAATAAGCGGTTCCTCATAGGTTGCCGAGAGCACCTCAGTGTCCGCCAGTCCCAGGGCCGCGGCCAGGGTGTCGTTAACCCCGCCTCGCGCGCTGTCCAAATTGGTGTGGGCCGCATAGACCCCAACCCCGCCCGCGACCGCTTTGCTGATCAGCCTTCCCAGGGGCAGATCCCGGCGCAGATGCGAGACCGGCTTGAAGATTAACGGATGATGCGTCACCACAAAGTTCGCGCCGGCTTCTTCAGCCTCGGCCAGCGCCGCCTCGTCCACATCGAGGGTTACCAGCACCCCGTAAACATCATCCGCCGGATCCCCAACTTGCAACCCCACATTATCCCAATCGGCCGCCAGTCTTTTGGGAGCCCAGGCTTCCATGGCGGAGATCACGACTTGCGCTTTGACAGACAATATAACACCTTCTCCAGATCGGAAACCTTCTGCTGCAAATCTGCCCAGCGTCTGGCCGCCTTGGCCGACGGCTGCGACCAGAGAATATCCATAATATGGCGGTATCGGGCGATCTTCCGGACCAAAAGGCGTGCCAGCATCGGATCTTCCCGCAAAAACAAGAGCGGCCCCACCTCAAGCATCACTTCTAGAGGAATCGGCTCGCAACCCTTCCGGCTAAAGAGGCTGCCGACCATGTCCCGCAGCAGTTGTTCATTTGGGGCCACCGGCAAGAAAGGCTCCTCGTTTATCTCCGCCCCGGTGGCTAAAGGCGCCGAATTGGCGATGATCACCTCATAGATCTGTTCGTCCTCAACCACCAACTGTTCATGCCCGATGATAAAACCATGCAACAAAAGCCACCGGCGCACCAATCCCCCCGCGACCATCGGTTGCAGAATCAACCGCCGGGCCCGGTCGGCCACCGCCCGCCGCCTGCGAAGGATCTCCACAATGGTGGCTCCTCCCATGCCAGCCATGACAATGATATCAACCTCTCCCGGAAGGAGAATGTTCAAACCATAGCCCAGGCGAACCTCAACCGGCCCGTTCACACCAGCTTCCTCCACCGCCTTACAGGCGTTATAGAACGGTTCACGGTTGATCTCCCCGGCGATAATGCGGGTGCTTATTCCTTTCTTCGCCAGATATATCGGCAGTTGGGCATGGTCGCTTCCGATGTCGGCTACCGAGCTGCCCTGTGGAATAAACGAAACAACTGCAGCTAATCTTGGGGAAAGCTTCACGGATTCTTACGCCGGATTCCTGCCAGAAAAGGAACCCGTCTTCCCCCCTTCTGAGTCGATATTAAAGTATTCGAAATCACCGCGGAATATGGGACCCTGGTAAACCAATACTATATTATACCTTTCCACGCCGGATGTTCAGTTCCTGCCGAAATTAAAAAAGCGCCGTTAAGGCGCTAAATGATTCATGGCACCCCCAAGGGGATTCGAACCCCTGTTGCCGCCGTGAAAGGGCGATGTCCTGGGCCTCTAGACGATGGGGGCAAAATTATGGTGGGCCCACCTGGATTCGAACCAGGGACCGACCGGTTATGAGCCGGCTGCTCTACCGCTGAGCTATAGGCCCTTGGCTCCTCGAGCTGGATTCGAACCAGCAACCCTCCGGTTAACAGCCGGATGCTCTACCGTTGAGCTATCGAGGAATATGCTCAACCAGAAGATCTCTTCTGCGAAGACACTATATTATTATAAGCGACATCTGCTCCCTGGGTCAATACCCTCTTTAATCCAGGAAATCTTTCAATTTGCGGCTCCGGCTCGGATGCCGCAATTTCCGCAGCGCCTTGGCTTCAATCTGGCGGATCCGCTCCCGGGTGACGCCAAATACCTGGCCAACCTCTTCCAGCGTGCGGGACCGGCCGTCATCCAACCCAAACCGTAACCGCAGGACCTTCTCCTCCCGCGGGGTCAGGGTGTCCAACACATCTTCAAGCTGTTCTTTCAACAACCGGAAAGATGCCGCTTCGGCGGGCGCGGGCGCGTCCTCATCCTCGATGAAATCGCCCAGATGGCTGTCCTCTTCTTCCCCAATGGGTGTTTCCAGCGAGACAGGCTCCTGAGCAATTTTGAGGATCTCGCGCACCCGATCCACGCTCAATTCCATCTCCGCCGCAATCTCTTCCGGAGTGGGGGCTCGTCCAAGCTCTTGCAGGAGCTGCCGCTCAACCCGGATCAGCTTGTTGATGGTCTCCACCATGTGCACCGGGATCCGGATGGTCCTGGCCTGATCCGCGATGGCCCTGGTAATCGCCTGCCGGATCCACCAGGTAGCGTAGGTGCTGAACTTGTACCCCTTGCGGTAATCGAACTTCTCCACCGCCTTGATGAGACCCAGGTTCCCCTCCTGGATCAGGTCAAGGAAGAGCATTCCCCGCCCCACATAGCGTTTGGCGATGCTCACCACCAGGCGAAGATTGGCCTCCGCCAGGCGCCTTTTGGCCTTTTCATCCCCAGCTTCAATCCGTCGGGCCAGCTCGATCTCTTCTTCCGCCGTCAAAAGCGGGACACGCCCAATCTCTTTCAGGTACATCCGTACCGGATCGTCGAGGCTTATCCCTTCGGGAACCGTCAGTTCAAGATCAACCGGCTCTTCCTGCACGTCGATTTCCGCCGGTTCCAGAACCTCCACATCCCCCTCTACCTCTACTTCAACCTCTCCCTGTTCCGGCACCACATCAATGCCCATCTCGGCAAAAGACTCATAGATCTCGTCGATCTGTTCAGTGCTCAATTCCACATTTTGCAGAGTGTCCATAATCTCCCGGTAGGTCAAAACACCCTTCTTCTTCCCCTTGTGGACAAGGTCGCTCAGCCCAGGAATATCGGCCAGCTCTTTTTGCTTACTCATCGGCATTCCCTCCTTTCGACCAACACGACCGTCCACCCTAGGAGACAAGATCACTCTTCTGACGGTCACGTAGCAACTTATATGCAACCACCAGCCGGCTCAACAAAGCCATATCGCTCTTCTTTTCAGCAAGGGTCACCTGGTCGTCGACCTCTTGCAACCAGGCCCGCAATCGCCTGGCCCTGAACCGGCGGAGATAGTCGGACACGCTGACACCGGCCTTTTGTGAGCCCGAAAAAAAGATCGCATTGGCAATCTGACGGCTCTCTTCATCCGGCAGCCGGTCCAGAAGCTCTGCCGGGGGCATCCGCTCTGCAGTCCCGCTGGAAGCGATGGCTTGCTGTAAAGCGGCGGCCAACCGTCGATGGTCCGGGTGCCGGAATCCGGCCTCTCCACCGGCCTCCCAAACCTGCCGGATCAACCGGCTGTCCTCCAGCATCAGCCGGATCAACTCCCGCTCGAAAAGCTCTTCAGCCGCGTAGGCCGCACTATCAGGCTTCGGAGCACCAGCAGGAGCTTTAATTCGCCCTGGTTGCCCCTGTGATTTTATCCCACGAGAGGTCTTTTGCAGGTATTTTTCCAACTCAGCCGCGATGGCATGGACCGTAACTCCTAGTTTGTCCGAAATCTGCAACAGATATGCCTCTCGTTCCACAGCATTTCCAATCTCGCCCAAAACCGGCAGGATCGCGTTGACCGCCTGCAATTTTCCGTCCAGGTGGGAAAAATCTTGTCCCGACAAAATAGTATCGATCTTATAATCGATCAATGACCGGGATTGCTCAAGCGCCTGCTCCATGGCGGGGGCTCCGGATTTGCGAAGAAAGGTGTCCGGATCCTCACCCGCCGGCATGGCCACCACCTTGACCTCCAACCCGGCCTGGAGAACCAGTTCAAGCCCCCGTAACGTAGCTTTTTCCCCCGCCGCGTCGGCGTCATAGGCGATACAAACCTTTGGCGCATAGCGGCCAAGCAGTTTCACCTGAAAAGGAGTCAAAGCCGTGCCCAACGACGCAACTGTCTCATCAAAACCGAACTGGTGGCAAATCACCGCGTCCAGGTAACCCTCAACGATGACCGCCCGGCCCTTCTTCCGAATCTTTTCCCTGGCCAGGTTTAAGGCGTATAGGGTGTGCCCCTTGCTAAAGAGCGGCGTCTCAGGTGAATTAAGATACTTTGGCCCGTCGGCATCGGCAATCGCCCGCCCGCCAAACCCGATATTCCGCCCCTGGGCGTCCTTGATCGGAAAGATCACCCGCTGCCTGAAACGATCGTAATAACCGCTCCCATCCCGCCGCCTTGCCACCAGACCCACCTTTTCAGCATCTTCCAGCGCGAAACCCTTTTTGGACAAGGCTCTGGCCAACAGGTCCCATTCGGGCGGCGCATATCCGATCTCAAACTGGTTGATAGTTTCCGGCAGCACCCCACGCCCGGTCAGATATTCCCTGGCAATGCGCCCATGATCGGTTTGCACTAGTATATGATGGAAGAACCTGGCCGCCCATGCATTAACCGCATAAAGCCGTTTCTGCTCGGCCTCTTGAGCCGCCCGAGCCGGATCCTGGGCATCCGAAATTCTGATCCCCACCCGGTCAGCCAGGTGCTGCACCGCCTCCCGAAAACCCAGGTTCTCAATCTTCATGATGAAATGAAAAACATTGCCGCCGGCGCCGCAACCAAAGCAGTAGAAGAGCTGCTTCTCGCGGTTTACGGTAAAGGACGGCGTCCGTTCATTGTGAAATGGGCACAGCCCCTTAAAGGTGGCTCCAGCCTGTTTCAGCCGGACATATCCGCCAATCACTTCCACAATGTCGTTGGCTGATCTGATTTCATCCAAAAGTCCCGGGTCGACAAGCCCAGCCAATCAATCCACCGCCTCATGGCCCGAAGCCTGGCAATAATAAATTGTTCGCGCCCGCCAAAGGTTTTCCTCTTTTTTGGCGGTCAATAACGCGACCAGGCGCTTGGTAAAAAATGTTTACTGTATTCGGCAATGGCATAACGGTCGGTCATGCCCGCGATGAAATCCACCGCCGCCCGCTCCACATCTTCAAGGGTATCGACCCCTAATTCCCCGGCCAGTTCCCCCGGGTGGCTGACAAAGTGGCCAAAAAGGCTCTGAAGGACAGCCTTGGCCTTGCCCTCCTCGGCCTTGGCCAGGGAACCGATATAGACTTTCTCAAAGAGAAAGCTCCGCAGCCTGTCGGTGGCTTCCTGCACCTTGGGCGACATCCGAATATCCGGTTGGCCGAGGCTGCTGGCAATCAGGTCCTTAACCATATGATCGATCCGTGCGGACGAATTAGTTCCCAAGACGTCAATACACTCTTGCGGAAGTTGTTCCTGGGTGATAACGCCGGCGCGGATCGCGTCGTCGATATCATGGTTGATGTAAGCGATCCGGTCCGCAATACGAATTATTTTTCCCTCCAAAGTGGCGGGCAGGATATTGCCGGTGTGGTGGCGGATCCCATCCCGGACCTCCCAGGTCAGGTTCAGCCCGGGAAAGGCGGTTGTCCGCCGCTCCAGCCGCTCCACCACCCGCAGACTCTGCTCATTATGCCGAAAGCCAGGACGATAAACGCTGTTTAAGGCATCTTCCCCGGCATGGCCGAAGGGCGTGTGCCCGAGATCATGACCCAGGGCGATGGCTTCGGTGAGATCCTCGTTCAAGCGCAGCGCTCTGGCCGCCGTTCGGGCGATCTGCGCCACC